>CBJNFW010000011.1:0-60197 GCA_966435935.1 uncultured Nocardia sp. | reverse complement strand
GTGGAGCTAAGGGGACTCGAACCCCTGACCCCCACACTGCCAGTGTGGTGCGCTACCAGCTGCGCCATAGCCCCGTGCTGCGCTTCCGGAGTGTTCCCCTTCGGCTTGAACGAAGTTACACCACGCGGGTATTTGCCGCCAAATCGCCTGGACAACGGGGTGGTGGAACTGATGTTCGAAAGGTACGATCGAACACATGTTCGACAGCGGAGAGCTTCAGGGGATGACCGATGAGGGGCTGCTCGACGCGGTGCGGCGGGCGCACGGGGCGGCTGCGTTCGCGCAGGCTGCCGAGGTGCTTGCGGTGCGGGAGCTGTATCGGCGGCGGGCGGCGCGGGAGCGGGGGGCGGAGTTCGCCGCGGCCGAGGTGTCGGTCGCGGTACAGATCTCCGAGACGGTGGCGGCGGGGCTGATCGATATCGGGGTCGGGCTCGATCGGCTGCCGCGGGTTCGGGAGGCGTTCGCCTCGGGGCGCATCGATCTGGCGCGGGCGCAGGTTCTGGTGGAGAACGTGCGGGATCTGCCGGAGGAATTGCTCGCCGATGTCGAGCAGACGCTGATCGACGTGGCGGAGCGGCTCACCCCGGCGCGGCTGCGGCAGACAGTGCGGCGCTGGGTGTCCAGGCTCGATCCCGCGGGCGAGCGTCGTCGTCGCGAGCGCCGCGAGGGCGACCGCGATGTGCGCATCAAGGCCGTGCGGGACGGTATGGCGGTATTCGACGGCTTACTGCCCGCGGTGGGCGCGCAGACCGTCGCGATGCGTTTGCGGGAGATGAGCCTGCAGGTGTGCGAAGCCGATCCGCGCACGATGCCGCAGCGGCGAGCCGACGCGCTGGTTGCGCTCGCCGACGGGTCACGGCGGCTGCGCTGTACCTGCGGGCGCGGAAAGCGCTGCACCGCAGCGGAAACCGAGCCGCCACGCCGGCCGTTGATCCAGATCGGCGTGCCCGCTGAGACTCTCCTGGGCGAACGGGATTCCCCGGCACATCTATCCGGCTACGGCCCGATCGATGCGGCGCTCGTTCGTCGAGTCGCGGAATACGCTCGGTTCCAAGTGGTTCCGGAGCGAATAGAGCATCCGACCAGTCCGGAGGAGTCGGACCGGGCGCGGTGGCAGGAGCGACATGTCCGCGCGCTCGACGGTATGTGCCGTTTTCCGGGATGCACCATGCCCTCCTCGGAATCGCTGGTGGACCACAATGTTCCGGTCGATTCCACGCGCCGAGGCGCGGCCCTGGCGAACCTCGCGGTGTTCTGTACACGTCATCATCGGCTGAAGGCAGCGGCCGACCGTGGCGAGACATCGTGGCGGATCCATTGCGTCGATGCCGATCGGTTACTCTGGAAGAGTCCCACCGGCGATGAGCGCACCACCCTCCGCGAGGGTGAACGGTATCTGTTCCCACACACCGATATCGAAGCGTTCGATGCCCTATGGCCCTGTCCCGCAAGCGTTCCCGCACAACCGCATCCGTCCACCGTCGACCTGACCTATCCGATCGAACACGGCGCGTTCGTCCATCCGGAGCTGGCATCAATGACGCCCGAGAACGAACCGCCAGGCCACTTTGTTGTCGAAAACCCAAGTCGCTGAGGGGGATTCACTTATGCTCGCCCTGCAGCCGGACGTTCGTCCGGTAGCGATCCACAGGACACCGCACATGTCGCACCCGGACCGCCCGCCGGCGCCGACCGTCATCGACGTCGCCGTGGAACGCGAACGAATCGCAGCGCTCGACAAACTCCGCCGTCGCCTGGAATCCGAACTCGACCGAACTCCCGCGGGCTCCGGCTACGCGGCGATGGCCGGGCAACTGCGCGATACCGTCAACTCCATCGCCGATGCGCGTAATCGCGTCTACGAGGCGCTGATCGATGAGGATCCCTGATCCGGAGGATGTCCACGGGGGTCCAAGAACACCGCCCGGGCGGCTGGGGTTGCCGTCCGGGCGGTTCGAGGTCTGATGCGGTTACCCCGCGAGCTTGGTCACCCAGGCGGAGTCCCCGGTGTCGACATTCTTGCCGCCATCCAGCACCGTCGGGGTCTGCACCTGCCCGACAGCAGCTTTGAGGGCAGCCATCGCGGTCTGCGCGTGGTCGCGCGCCTCGTCGACGCGGTCGCCCTTGGCGATGCACTGCTGGACCTCTTCCGGGGCCCCGGCGTCCTTCGCGATCGCGGCCAGCTGATCGTTGCTCAGGCTGCCGCCTTCCTCGCTGGGCTGTTTGGTGGTGAACAGCGCCTGGTGGAATTTCGAGAACATCGGGCCGTCACCGGCCGATGCCAGGCAATCGCTGGCCGCGATCGCCCGGGTCGAGTAGTCCTTCGTACCCGACTTCGGATCCAGGAAGTTCACCAAGCGGTACCGCACGGCGAGCTTGCCCGCATCGATGTATTTGGCGATCTGCTGTCCGTAATAGTGTTCGAGCGAGCCACAATCCGGGCACAGCGGATCCTGGTACAGATCGATCGTCTTGGCGGCGTTGGTTTTACCGAGCACGATGGCACCATCGGAGTCCAGCAGGGCGCTCACCGCAGAGTCGCGCACCGGACCGTAGCCGTCTTCCTGGACCTTCGGACTCTTGCTGCTGCTCGAATGCATCACGTACACCACGATCAGCACGATGACCACGAGTGCGACGCCGCCGAGGAGATAGGCGGTGCGGCTGGACATCGGGCGCGGCTGATACGTCGATCCGGGGGAGGAATTCACGGCCCCTACTCTGCCAAAGCAACCGCGCCCGCCGGAACCCGACACGTCCGCTTGCATCCCTGCCGGAATCTGCTGCCGCCACGGTCGATTACCGGTCACTGCGGGTCGCGGACCCGCCGGGCGAGCCAGGGTTGACGATATCTGTTCGTCGCGGGCGATCACCCGGCCGGTCACCATTCATCCGCGCAATACGCGGAAGGACCCGTCCGCACCTCTGGCCCCGAACGTGCCGGTACCGAAGATCAGGGTGTGGCGGTGGTGGCGCGGGGGTCGAATCCGCCGGGGATCTCGTAGACGGCTCCGCCGAACGTTGCGGCGAACAGGCGGCCGGCGGAGAAGCCGGTCGAACCGCGGCCGTAGCTGACGACGCTGGTCGTCGGGGCGGCGGTGCCGAGTTCGCAATAATGTCCGGGGGCGTCGACCCGCACGATCCGGCCCGAGAGGTTGAGCGGGACCACCGGCCGGTTCAGCGAATCCAGGGTGAGGCCGTCGGGTGCGGCGGTGATGTCGGTGCCGGTCAGGTCGAGCAGTGACTGCGGGGCGGCGGGATTGCCGATCGGGATCCGGCTGACGCCGGGGTTGCTGAAAGTGCGTGACACGTAGAGGAATTGACCGGCGGGGTCGAGTACCGCGCCGTTGGCGCTGGGGAAGCGGGCCCAATCCGCCTGCACCGCACCGCCGGGGCGGACGCGGCCGATCAGGGCGGCGAAATCGTTGGTGGCGTAAGCGGTTCCGTCGCGTCCGACGGCAAGTCCGCTGGCGGCGCTCAGGCCCGCGGCGTACGGGGTGAGCCTGCCGGTGGCGGGGTCGAATTCGTCGATACCGGCCGCGCGCACGGCGTCTCCGACGATCACACCCGGATTCGATCCGTAACCGATCAACAGCTTGCCGTCCGGGGTCCAGGCCAGCCCGCCCGCCCCCGGCACGGTCGCGACCGGGACGGCGGCCGCCCCGGGAGCATCGATGCGGAACACCCGGCCCGAGCTCAGGTCGGTGACGTAGGCGCGGCCGTGCGGGTCGACGGTGAGACCCTCGAAGGCTGCGCCGGGCACGGACGCGGCCCGAACACTCACCTGCCCCGCTCCCGGGCAGGTTGCCGCGGCCTGAGCGGCCGGCGCAACGGCGGCGGTCAGGGCGGTGAGGGCCGACGCGGCCATCGTCGCGGCGGCAGCGCGCAGAATGTTCATGACCTACCTTCTCTGTTCTGGGCGACAGGGGTGCCCACGCGGCGACAGGGGTGCCGCCCACGCGGGTGTGGCCGCCTCGGGCGGGCATCCCCGCTGGTCTGGTTGATCCGACCAGGGACGATACCGGCACGAGGAAGATCTTCCGTGTCACTACACGATTCGGGAAGGCTCGAGGTTCACCCCGTCGGCCGTTCAGCGGTCGCAGTGAGCCGGCGCACGAGCGAATTCAGGGTGCGGCTCAGGGGATTCCCGGAGGCGCCGCAAGCCGTCTGTTCGTAAGTTCGTACCGTTGCCTACTTCGAAGAAGGGTGGTCTGCGTGACTGCCGCGACAGTGGAGCGGGAAGGCGAGCTGCGGGATGTCGAGGGGTCGGCCCGTGCTCGCTGGAACCCGTTCACCCGCATCGCATTTCGGTTCTGCTTTCTGTACTTCGTACTGTTCTGCGTGCTGTATCCGCAGTTGCTGTTCGCATTCCTGGGCTGGTTCGGCTCCAACGGTTGGTTACCCGACGACGCGGTCGTCTGGCAGGTGCGGGTGCTCGAACCCGGCTATCGGTGGGTGGGACGCACCGTTTTCGGTGCCGACGCGGAACTGAACAGCAGCGGCAGTGGCGATATGGCACTGCTGTGGGTGCTGTTGTTCTGCGTGCTTTCGGTGGCCGTGGCCGGAACCGTGCTGTGGTCGCTACTGGATCGGCGACGACCCGAATATCGTTGGCCGGCAGGGTGGTTCCTGCTATTCGTCCGGCTGTGCCTGGCCGGGCAGATGTTGACCTACGGCATGGCCAAATTCATTCCGACGCAAATGGCGCAACCGGGGCTGACCACACTGCTGCAACCCTACGGTGACTTCTCGCCGATGGCGGTGCTGTGGAGCCAGGTGGGCACCTCGCCGACGTACGAAATCCTGCTCGGCACAGCCGAACTCGTCGGCGGCATACTGTTGTTCATCCCGCGCACCGCGACACTCGGCGCGATGCTCGCACTCGTCGACATGTCCCTGGTGTTCGTCATGGACATGACCTTCGACGTACCGGTGAAGATTCTGTCCGGGCATCTGATGCTCATGTCGCTGCTCCTGCTGGCGCCGCAGGCGCGGCGACTGCTCGACGTGCTGGTGCTCGATCGCCCCAGCGCGCCCTCGAACGCGCCATATCCGTTCCGTACCAGCATGTCTCGCACGATCGCGGCGCTGATCCAGATCGCCTGCATCCCGTGGATTCTCCTGCCGCTGGCCCACTCCAGCTGGAAGCACTATCAGGAAATGGGTGACGGCCGCCCGCATCCGCCGCTGTACGGCATCTGGTCTGTCACCGATTTCACCCGGGACGGACAGTTGGTTCCTCCGCTGCTCACCGATGAGCACCGTTGGCAGCGAATCGTTTTCGATATGCCAGGAGTGATGAGTTATCAACGTATGGACGGCCGGGTGGTCGATGCGGCGCTGCGACTCGACACCCGGACCCATCACATCGAATTGGCAGGCGAGCAGCGTCACGTCATCGAAAGCGAGGGACCGGCCGATGCCGCGCCGGAGCGCCTGGGCGAGTTCACATTCGCGCAATCATCACCGGACCGGCTGCGTCTGGACGGCCGATTGGACGGACATCCGGTGAGCATCACGTTGAATCGAGTCGACCTGAACAGCTTCCGACTGCGCAGCGGCGGATTCCACTGGGTTCAGGACAAACCGGCATTCTGACCCGCGAGACCGCTGCGATGTGCCCGGAAGAATCGTCCAACCGCTGCTCGATATGCATGAGCGCCGGTACCGCCCTACGATCGCGTAGCGGTGCGGCACCGGCGTAACCGGTGTCGCGCGAACGTTTCGACGCACGCGGAGGGATGGTGACCGTGGTGGGGCACGGCACGGATACCGGCTGGCATTACGGCGTTTTCCAGGTGTCCCTCGGCACCGATCTGCCCGCGATCGACCGGATCGACATGTGGCACGAGCACGTCGGCCACAACCACGGCCCGGTGCACACCCGGATCGATCGGCCCGATGGGTTCGAGGGCAGGACCTGGACGCAACAGGCACTGAGCACCCGCGGCGGTACCGACCCCGGCAAGTTCCAGCTGGTCGAATTCGCCTCCAGCGCAATTGATTACATCCGCAGCGATGAGATCGCGAGGAACGCCGGAGACGACAGCGCCCGGCTGATCATCCCGCTCGACGGGCGGATACTGCTCGCTCAATCCGACCACGCCGTCAGTGTCGAGCCGGGCGGGATGGGCATTCTGCGATGGAATCGGGACATGGCCATGTCGCACGGCGACGACTTTCGAGCCTACATCCTCAATATCCCGGCATACGCGCTGCCACCGGCCCGGGAACCGCGCGGGCCGTTGGGAATTCAGCCCAAGAACTTCATTCTGAACAATGTCCGGCGCATGGTCGACAGCCTGGCGACCGATCGCCGCACGGTCACCGCGACGGAGTTCGTCGAGTTCAGCCGTGCGATCGTGGATCTGGTCGCGGGAACCCTGGACGATCGACGCGCCCCGGAACTGGACGCGCACGCCAGACTGGTGGCAGCGGCCCGGCGACGGATCCAGTTGTACGGCAACGACTCGAACCTGACCGTTCGCACGCTGGCGGAAAGCCTCGGAACGTCGCGACGTCAGCTCGAGACCGCGATGAAGAAGGTCACCGGACGCACCCCCGGCCAGGAACTGCGCGAGACCCGCCTGCGCCGAGCATACGATCTGCTCGCCGACCCGGACGCCACCACGGACATCGTGGATGTGGCGACCTCCTGCGGATACAGCTCCCTGAGCGGCTTCAGAACCTCGTTCGTCGACAGGTTCGGCGTCCTGCCCGGAGAGGTGAAGCACCGGGCCCGGTCCGGGGGCTGAGGCAGTCCCCACCACGGCCTCAGCCCGGAACGACCGATCGCTTTCCTTCACCGGCCGAACCGAAACGCTAGTCGGCGTAGGTGTTTCGGCGGAACCGAATTCGCGCAGACGTTTTCGCACGGCGTGCGCCCGGCATCCCGCACCGGCCTCCCCGAATGTTCGGGCCGCGCCACGATGAATTCACCGCACGCATCTCGTCCTACCTGCAGGAGAATCGCTCGGAAAGGAGCAGCATGCCCGCACACGACATAGGGACACGGGAACAATGGCGCGCGGCGTACGAGGATCTGCGCGCGCAGGAGAAGGAGCTGACCCGGCGGTCCGATGCGCTGGCCCGGCAGTGCCAGGCGCTGCCGTGGGTGCCGGTGACCAAGGAGTACCGGTTCGAGACAAATGCCGGTGAGAAGACCCTCGCCGAACTGTTCGACGGACGGTCGCAGCTGATCATCCGGCATTTCATGCACGGCCCGAAAACGCCGGAGGGCTGCCCGGGGTGCACCTTCGAAACCGACAATCTCGTCGGCGCGGTCCCCCATCTGGCCCATCGCGACGTGACGTTCATCCTGGCCTCGCGCTCCCCCTTGGCGACACTGAACGCCTACAAGCAGCGTTTCGGCTGGGACATCGAATGGGTCTCCTCGGGCGACAGCGGATTCAACGACGACTTCTTCGAGATCATGCGCACCGCGGCCGAACACCGCCCACCCGGAAATATGCTCGACGTGATGGAACTGATGGCGCTGAGCTGTTTCGCCCTGCGAGACGGCGTCGTCTACCACACCTACTCGACCTACGACCGCGGCACCGACGCCCTCAACGCCACCTGGCAACTCCTGGACCGGGCCCCGCTCGGCCGCGGCACCGATTTCGCCGGCTGGCCACGCAAACGCGACGAATACTGAACCACAACAGAATTCACGCGCGGACTGTCAGCCGTCGGTCACTTCGGCATGGTTCGGCCGCCGCATTCAGCGCGGCCGGCCATGCCCTGCCGGCCGAGGCCGAGGTATCCGGTGGGGTGGGCACGTCCGCCTCCACCAGCGCACCACGCGAGTTCTCCTCGATGTGCGCCAGGACACCACCGTCGGCCGCGATGAAATCCCCTACGTGGGTACCGCTCTCGATCCGCAGACCCCGGCCGTCCGCGGGTCCGCCGCAGTACGAACCTGTCCTTCTCTCGAACTCGCCGGGCAGTTCACCGGCATGGAGTTCGACCCCGCTCCGCTGTACGCCGCGGAGCCGAGCACGCCGACATCCGTCGATGATCCCGCCTCGCACCCGGGCGCACCGGATCAGTCGCTGCCGAGGGCTCGGCCCACGACCTCTTCCGCGACGGCCTGGACCTGGGCGAGATGCTCTGGGCCCTCGAAAGATTCGGCGTAGATCTTGTATTTGTCCTCGGTGCCCGACGGGCGCGCGGCGAACCAGGCGTTCTCGGTGCTGACCTTGACGCCGCCCAGGGCCGCGCCGTTGCCTCGGGCCCGGGTCTGGATGGCGGTGATCTCCTCGCCGGCGACCTCGGTGGCGGCGATGTCGTCGGGGGTCAGGGCGGCCAGACGGGACTTCTGCGCGGCGGTGGCGGCGGCGTCGATCCGGGCGTATGCCGGTGAACCGTAACGCTTTTCGAGTTCGGCGTAGCGGGCCGAAGGGCTCTGGCCGGTGACCGCGGTGATCTCGGCGGCCAGCAGGGCCAGCAGGATGCCGTCCTTGTCGGTGGTCCACACCGTGCCGTCGTGTCGCAGGAAGGAGGCGCCGGCACTCTCCTCACCGCCGAAAGCCAGTGAGCCACTGAACAATCCGGGCACGAACCACTTGAATCCGACAGGCACCTCGTGCACCTGACGTCCCAGCACGCCGACCACCCGATCGATCATCGAGGAGGTCACCGCGGTCTTGCCGATCTTGGTCAGCGCGTCCCAGCCCATCCGGTTCGCGATCAGATATTCGATCGCCACCGCCAGGTACTGGTTCGGATTCATCAGTCCCGCATCGGGTGTCACCACGCCGTGCCGGTCCGCGTCGGCATCGTTGCCGGTGGAGATGTCGTAGTCGTCGCGGATCGCGACCAGCGAGGCCATCGCGTAGCGCGAGGACGGATCCATCCGGATCTGGCCGTCCGCGTCGAGGGTCATGAAGCGCCAGGTCGGGTCGACGAACGGGTTGACCACCTCGAGTTCGAGGTCGTAGCGCTGCCCGATCTCCTCCCAGTAGTCGACGCTGGCCCCGCCCATCGGATCGGCGCCGAGCCGGATGCCCGCGCCGCGAATCGCGTCCAGGTTCAACACGTTCGGCAGATCGGCGATGTAGTGGTCGAGATAGTCGTACCGCTCGACGCTGGTCGTCAGCGCGTGCTGCAACGTGGTGCGCTTGACCCCGACCAGGCCGCCGCGCAGCAGTTCGTTCGCACGATCGGCGATGGCATCGGTGGCGACGGTATCGGCCGGGCCGCCGTGCGGCGGATTGTATTTGAAGCCGCCGTCGCGGGGCGGATTGTGCGAGGGCGTGACCACGATGCCGTCGGCCTGATGCCGGGCGCCGCCCCGATTGTGCCGCAGCACCGCATGACTCAGCACCGGCGTGGGCGTGTAACGGTCGCGGGCGTCGATGATCGCGGTGACCTCGTTGGCGGCGAGCACCTCGAGCGCGGTCGTCCAGGCGGGCTCGGACAGGGCGTGCGTGTCGCGGGCCAGATAGACCGGGCCGGTGATGCCGCGGGTGGCGCGATATTCGACGATCGCCTGGGTGATGGCGAGGATGTGCGCCTCGTTGAACGCACAGTCCAGGCTCGACCCACGATGTCCCGATGTACCGAACTGGACCAACTGCGCGGGATCCGACGGATCGGGAATGCGCGCGTAGTAGGCCGTCACGAGATGCGGCAGATCCTCCAGATCGGTGGCCCGCGCGGGTCGTCCGGCTCGATCGTGGGCCATGGTCGGGCCTCCTTTCCGTATCGCCTGCGCCCGGCTGGTCATCAGGATCACGGCCACACCCACTCTGCGAGAAACGCTCCGGCGGCGGCCGCCGTGCCCAGACGTTCTACCGTAGCGAATCGCAGCGGGTTCGCACGATCCACCGGAACCGGGGTACTCGGGTCGCGGGGCCGCGGGTTGTCCGCCGTCACGGGCGGCTCCCGGAGCCGCCGGTCCAGACCTGCACCGGAGACAGCGCGATGGTGCCGATATCGAAGAGTTCCGCGTTGGCGGAGACGAATTCGCGCAATCGTTCGGCGTCGTCGATGATCATCACCATGACCGGAAGGTTCTCGGCCAGATCCAGCAGCCGGGTGGTGTGGATGCGGGAGGAGACGCCGTAGCCTTCCATCCCGCGCCACACGCTGGCGCCGGCCAGGCCCGCGTCGCGGGCGCGCCGCACGATCTCGTGATAGCGAGGCCGGTGTTTCCAGTGATCATCCTCACCGAGCAGCACGGTGAGCCGGGCAGCGGGCCGCCATCGCGGATCGGGCTGCCATGCATCGGCTTCCGTCATGATCTCCACGACGGGGTCCGCCGGTTCTTCACTCATCGCATACCCCCGATCCTCGTGCCCGCGTACCCGGTTGCCTCGAACCCTGCGTCATCGCACCCGTCCCTCGCACCGCCCTGTGCCGTCCATCGTGCCCTCGCCGGCGCGCGGCCGCCCCGAATCGTCCGGGCGGCACACCGCACGCGACGCCACCGCAGTTCTCCCGGGATACCCGCGGCTGCCTCGCCAACGGGAAATCTGCTACCCCGGCCCGGTGATCACCGGATCATGCTAACTGCCAGCGATCGCCGCCAATCGGCTCGGTCGGCCGCAACGGGTGACCGCCGCCCGACGCAGGCTCGCGAGCGGCAGGTTTCTTCCAGCAGATTCGGGGCGATGGCCCGATCCGAGCATTGCGAATCGCGATATTCGGTCCGCGTACGTAGTCCGTCGAAGGTCCGATCTTGGCTACTGCAAGGCAACTCGAACTGACACACCCAGGATTCAGGGAGACGCGACACCGAAATCAGCGCGAGACTCCGGTACTCACGAACAACCGCAGCGCCGCGAGGGCAATCCAACGGTCACCCAGGCTGATTCACCAGGGAAACGCAAACCCGAGGTTCGCGGACCATCGCGCCGGTCGGACGCACAGCGGACACCGGCAACGAGCACCCGACACGGGCCGCAGGGTAAGCCCCAGGACCAGCAACAACCGCAGTGAAGCCAATCAGCCGTTCACCCAGACTCGTTCACCTCGAACAACACCAACCGCAAGCTTCGCGGCCCCCGCTCGAACGTAGAGCGTCACCATCAGCGAGTGCCCGACACCGGCCGATCGGCAAGTCCCCAGGGACCAGCAACAACGGCGGCGAAACCAATCAGCCGTTTACCCAGACTCGTTCACCTCGAACAACACCAACCGCAAGCTTCGCGGCCCGTCTTGCCGGTCGGACGCGTGGCGGGTGCGAGGAACGAGTACCCGCCAGGGCCGAGCGGTGAGACTTCCGGGGCCGCGAACACGCCGGAGCGAAGCGGAGGCCGAAAACACAGCGCCCGCCTGCGGGTGCAGGCGGGCGCCGGTGCGGACGGCATTGTCCGGAAAGGGAATTCGCGATCAGTGGACGATGACCGGCTCACCTTCCGCCGGGGCGGGTGCGGTGTTCGGCATCAGGGCCAGCATGATCGCGGCGCCGGCCAGGAAGATCCCGGCGGCCCACCAGAAGCTGGTGGTGTAGCTCTCGATCAACGACTGCGCGACGTTCAGCGGGGTGGGCTGGCGGTTCGTCAGATAGTCGGAGGCGGCCGAGGCGGCGATGGTGCTCAGCAGGGCGGTGCCGATCGAGCCGCCGACCTGCTGACTGGTGTTGATGGTCGCCGAGGCGACACCCGCGTCCTCGTGGTGTACACCGGCCGTCGCGCTCTGGAACGCGGTGGACATCGCACCACCGAGGCCCAGGCCCAGCAGGATCAGCGCAGGCAGAATGTGCGAGGCGTATCCGGTGTGCAGACCGATCCGGGTCAGCCACGCCATACCGATCGCGGCGACCAGGAACCCGCTGCTGACAACGAGTTTCGGCCCGATCCTGGGCAGCAGCAGAGACGGCACCGTGGTCGAGGTCGCGACGAGCGCCGCGATCATCGGCAGGAAGGCCACGCCGGTCATGATCGGTGAGTAGTGCAGGGTCAGCTGCATGTAGTAGGTCAGGAACAGGAAGATCGCGAACATTCCGATGCCCATCACGAAGATGGTCAGGAAGGACGCGCCGCGAGTGCGGTCGAGCACGATCCGCAAGGGCAGCAACGGGTTCGACACCCGCGTTTCCAGCCAGGCGAACACGCCGAGCAGTACGACGCCGCCGATCAGGAAGGTCAGGGTCACGCCGCTGGTCCAGCCGCGCGACTGTGCCTCGGAGAAGCCGTAGACGATGCCGAACAGCGCGGCGGTCACCGTGACCGTGCCGGGGATGTCCAGTTTCGGCCGCTCGTTCGTGACGTGCTTCGCCAGCAGGGCCACCGCACCGATCAGCGCGACGGCGGCGAAGATCAGGTTGACGTACATCACCCAGCGCCACGACGCCCATTCGGTGAGCGCGCCACCCAGCAACAGGCCCAGCGCGCCGCCGCCACCGGCCACCGCGCCGAAGATGCCGAATGCCTTGGCCCGTTCGGATGCCTCGGTGAACGTCACCGTCAGCAGCGCCAGCGCGGCGGGAGCCAGCAGAGCGCCGAAAGCACCCTGTGCGACGCGAGCTGCGACGAGCATCACGAAACCGTTCGCCGCACCGCCGACCGCGGAGGCGACGGCGAAGCCGACGAGGCCGACGATGAACGTCGTCCTGCGTCCGACCAGGTCACTCAGGCGCCCGCCGAGGAGCAGCAGGCTGCCGAACGCCAGGGCGTAGCCGGTGACGACCCATTGCCGATCGCCGTTCGAGAAGCCGAGAGCGTGCTGCGCGGCGGGCAGCGCGATGTTCACGACGGTAGCGTCGAGGACGACCATCAACTGGGCGACGGCGAGGACGGCGAGCACCCACCAGCGCAGGGCGTGCGAACCGCGGCGGCTCTGGCCGCGGGCGTGCCGGGACGACGATGTCGCCCGGTCTTTCCGGAGATCTATCGAAGTGGTCATGGGGTTCCCTTGTCCGATGCCGTTATACGGAGGAGGTTCCTCCGTTTCGTTTGAAAGCTATCACAATAACGGAGGTATTGCCTCCACTTAATCCCGGATCTTGGTAATATGACGTTGTGAACCCCGCCACTACCTCCGCACCACCCCGGCGTCTGCGCGCCGACGCCGCCCGCAATCAGCAACGCATTCTCGAGGCCGCGCGCAGCCTCTTCGCCGAACGCGGCCTCGAGGTCACCCTCGACGACGTGGCCGAGGCGGCGGGTGTCGGCGTGGGCACGGTGTACCGGCGGTTCGCGAACAAGCAGGAACTGATCGTCGAGGTGTTCGAGCACAACATCGCGGAGATGGCGGAGATGGTCGAGTCGGCCAACCGCAATCCGGATCCCTGGGCGGGGTTGACCGAGGTGTTCGAATACGCTTGCCAGCACATGGCACAGAACCGCGGCTTCGGCGAGGTGATGCTCGAAATCCCCGATGCGCAGGAACGTTTCGCGTGGGTGCGCGATCGGATCAAACCGGCGATCGAGCATCTGATCGAGCGCGCCCGCGGCGCGGGGGTGCTGCGCGAGGGTATCGCACCCTCGGATTTCTTCTTCCTGGTCAGCATGGTGGAGACCACAGCGGCCTTCGCGCGCCCGGTCGACCAGCAGGTCTGGCGGCGCTATATGACCATCGTGCTGGACGGCGTGCGAGCCGACAGCGTTCCCCGCAGCCCCCTCACCATCGCCCCGCTCGACGACGAGGCGATCGACCGCGCCAAGGCCGCCTGCTTCCCGCCTCGCAAGAAGTAGTCGCACCGGCCGGGTTTCGGACGCTGTAGAGATCCGCTCGGACAGCACCCGGCCGAGCGACACCGTACCGAAGAGCAACCGAGGGCGAGCCCGGCCTCCGATGGGTTACCTGCGAGAGCAGTGGTTCAGCAGGTCGGCATCGGATCGAACAGGCTCGGCACGAAGCCGAGCGAACACTCGGCGCGGCAGCACGGCGAGTTCACCTTGGATTGGGCAGCCTGACGGCGAGCGTAACCCCGGCACAGCGGTCGGCCGCTACGACGTCCGATCGATCTGTTACCTGCCCGCGCTAACGAGTCGGCCGGGCCGGTGCGACCGAGCCCCGGACGCGAACAGCGCTGACAGAGCCACCGAAGTGGCGTGCCACACACCCATCCCTTAAAGTTGGACGCGTGACCAACTCATGGGTGAACTGGGCAGGCGATCAGCGGTGTGCGCCGGATGTCATCGCCGCACCCGAGTCCGCCGATGAGGTCGCCGAGCTGGTGCGCATGGCGGGAGACGCGGGGCGGACCGTGCGGGTCGCCGGCGCGGGGCATTCGTTCACCGACACCGTGCTCACCGACGGCACGCTGCTGCGGCTCGAGCGGATGAACCGGATTCTGGAGGTCGACCGGAGCAGCGGGCTGGTACGGGTCGAGGCGGGAGCGACACTGAACGCGCTGAGCAGTGCGTTGCATCCGCTGGGGCTGGCATTCCCCAATCTGGGTGATATCGATGTGCAGACCATCGCGGGCGCGACCGCGACCGCGACGCACGGCACCGGGGCTCGATTGCAGAACATCTCCGCCGCACTGCATTCGGTGGAACTGGTGCTGGCCGACGGCAGCCGGGTGGAACTCGACGAGAAGAGCGACCCCGAGGGGTGGCGTGCGGCCCGGGTCAATCTGGGCGCACTCGGCGTGGTCACGGCGGTCACGCTCGCGCTGGTGCCGGCTTTCGTGCTCGAGGGCATCGAACGTCCGCTGCCGCTGGCGGACGTGCTCGCCGATCTGGACGAATTCGTCGACGGTAACGAGCATTTCGAGTTCTACATGTTCGCGCACAGCCCGATCGCGATGACCAAGCGCAACAACCGGATCGATCTGCCGGAGCAGCCTCGCGCCAAACCCGTGGACTGGTTCGCCGACATCCTGCTGTCCAATTACACGTTCGACGCGCTGGCCCGGTTGTGTCGCGTTCGGCCGCAACTGATTCCGTGGGTGCAGCGGGCGGCGGCATACGCCGGTTCGTACCGCCGCCAGGTGGATCGATCCTATCGAGTTTTCGCCTCCCCCAGGCTGTTTCGTTTCACCGAGATGGAATACGCGGTGCCGCGCGAACATTCGGTGGATGCCATTCGCGAGATCAAGGAGGTGTCCCGGCGGTTCGCCGTCCCGATGCCGATCGAGGTGCGCTGGGTGGCGCCCGACGACGCGTACCTGTCCCCCGCCTCCGGCCGGGACACCTGCTATATCGCGGTGCATCAGTACCACGGCATGGAGTACGAACCGTATTTCCGTGCCTGCGAAGCGGTTTTCGATCGTTACCAGGGCCGCCCGCACTGGGGTAAGCGCCACTTCCGGACCGCGGACACGCTGCGCGAGCGATACCCGGAGTGGGAGCGGTTCCAGCAGGTCCGCCGCCGGCTGGATCCGCAGGGGCGTTTCAGCAATCGGTATGTGAACCGGGTGCTGGGCCCGGTCGATTGACCCCGCTCACCGGGACCGTTCGCGCGCGAGGCGCAATTCCATCTGCACCGGCAGTTCCTCGAGCTCGAGAGCCTGCCGCAGCCGGGGAACCGCGTGCGTGCGGATCCGGTCGCGCAGGGCCGTGACGTCGGCGTCGGGGGCCGCCGTCACGACCAGGTGCAGACCGGGCCCGCTCCCCGGCCCGCACAGCCGGGCCGCGGCGCCGCGGACCCCGTCGTACGATTCGATATCGGTGGACACCGGAGCACAGGCGACCACCGTGTCGAGCGCGACGGTATCCGCGCAATCCCTTGCGCGAGCACGCCATCGGGCCGGTCGCGGCTTCCGGGGAATCTGCGCGAGCACCCACCGCACGGAGCCCAGCGCGACCAGGCAGCCGACCCCCACGACCGTCCACAACACCCACGCGGGCGGCACGGCGGCCGGCACCAGAGCCGAGCGCGGATTCACCCAGCCGAGCCGGCCGAAGTGCGCGGCGAGCACGTACCCGCCCACCGCTGTCGAGGCCAGGCCGAACGCCGCGAGCAATATCCGGTTCAACCGCGCCGCACCATTGCGAGTCGTCACCGCGCGACCACCCCGCCATCGCGCTCCGCCGCGCAGGGTGCGGCCGGATCGCCGTCCTGCGTGCCATACCGATACCGCCGCCCCGGCATCATTTGGGTCATCCGGCCCTCCCCACGACCTGTTCCGGTCCGGCGACCGCGATCGAATCGCCGCCCAGCGCGGCGTTTTCGGCACCTGGCTTGCGCGCACGGTCCGGCTCCGCGGATCTGCCTCCTCGGCGCGCTGTCACCGCGACGCGTGGTGCCGGGTCCGGACCGATCAGGGCGATGCGTTCGGCCACGACTGCGCGCACGCGCTCGTTCAGCCCTGCGGAGTGTACGTACGCGGTACGGATTGTGACGCGAACCTTCCTGTGCCGCAGCCTGACTCGGGCCGAGCGCACCCCGTCCACCGATTGCGCGGCGTCTCGCAGGGCCGCACACAGACCCCGGCGCGCGACGCCCGCGGCGAATCCGTCGTCACCGGCCAGGGGCAGCAGCACGGCGCGTCCGGGCAGGATCGCGGGCGTCAGCAGTGCCAGTCCGGCCGCGACGGCGACCACGCCGCCGACCGCGACCCACCGGTCACCCCAGGCGATCGCGTGCAGCCGGGCGACGACCCATCCGAAGGGTACGAAACCCTTTGTGCCGGTGAGGTATTCGATCAGTGAGCCGACCGTGACCAGACAGGCGGTCAGCAGGGCGACGGCCAGCACACTCGCGGGCAGGGCCCGGCGCGGTCGTCGTTTCATAGCTGCACCAGCTCGCACATCTCGATCTCCAGGCGGCGCACCGCCAGGTCGAGCCGGTTGCGCACGCGTTCCGCGATATGGGTCCGGCACGCCGAACTCACCTGCCACACCGGCATCGGGTAGCGGATCGGCAGTCGCATGCTCAGCTCCGCCGCACCGCGCACGATGCGGGCCTGCACCCGCACGTCGGCGCATACACCGGTGATCTCCCGCGCGGCCTCGGCGGCGATCGCCCCCACCGCGCCGGGATCG
The DNA here is from genome assembly GCA_966435935.1 of uncultured Nocardia sp. Classification (GTDB taxonomy): domain Bacteria; phylum Actinomycetota; class Actinomycetes; order Mycobacteriales; family Mycobacteriaceae; genus Nocardia. Next base: position 43,314 of record CBJNFW010000011.1, on the reverse strand, counting down.
ACGGCACCGGACACATCGGGCCGTATCACCGCGGGCGTGGCAACAGCCGATACAGCAGGGACACCGCTGAGAATGCTCGTCATCAGTACCTCCGGCTTTCGGTAGGGGCCGATCAACTGCTCCCCCCGCAATAGCCGAACAGTAACCGAAAATGACGTTCACCTCGCTTTACGCGCCGTGCGCGCGCCGATTCGTTGAACGAACCGCTCCGGTTCACCGCTCGGCGGGCACCCCGCGCTCTCGGCGGCGGGCCCAGCCGAAGCTGAGCTGCACCGCCCGCTTCCAGTCGTCGTACTGCTCCTCGCGGCGCGACGGGTCCAGCCGCGGGGCCCAGCGTCCGGCCGGACGCCAGTTGTTGCGCAGTCCCTGCAGGTCCGGCCAGTAGCCCACGGCCAGCCCGGCGGCATAGGCCGCGCCGAGGGAGACGGTTTCGGGGACGAACGGGCGCATCACCGGGATGCCCAGGAAATCGGCGACCATCTGCATCAGCAGATTGTTCGAGGTCATCCCGCCGTCCACGCGCAGGGTCGCGGCCTGCAATCCGGAATCGGCATTCATCGCATCGACCACGTCGCGGGTTTGCCACGCGGTCGCCTCCAGCACCGCCCGCGCCAGATGCCCCTTGGTGATGTAGGAGGTCAACCCGATCACCAGACCTCTTGCGTCACTGCGCCAATGCGGTGCGTAGAGCCCGGAGAACGCGGGCACGATGCAGCAGCCGCCGTTGTCTTCCACTGTGCGCGCGAGAGTTTCGATTTCCGGCGCGCTGGCCACCAGACCGATGTTGTCCCGGATCCATTGCACCAGTGAGCCGGTCACCGCGATCGGTCCCTCCAGCGCGTAGACCGGGTCCCGGTCGATCTGATAGCCGATCGTGGTGAGCAGGCCGTGGGTGGACTGCACCAGTTCGCCGCCGGTATTCATCATCAGGAATCCGCCGGTGCCATAGGTGCACTTGGTTTCTCCACGGGCGAAACAGGTTTGGCCGAACAGCGCGGCATGCTGATCGCCCAGCGCGGCGGCGATCGGGATGCCCGGCACCACCCGGCGGGTGGTGCCGTAGGAGGCGGTCGAGGGCTGGATGCGGGGCAGCATCGCCGCGGGAATGCCGAAGAAGTCCAGCAGTTCCGGATCCCAACCGAGGCTGGCCAGATTCATCAGCAGTGTGCGACTGGCATTGGTGACATCGGTGACGTGCTCGCCGCCGTCGACACCGCCGGTCAGATTCCAGATCAGCCAGGTCTCCATGGTGCCGAACAGCACCTCACCGCGTTCGGCGCGCTCGCGCAGGCCCGGAGTGGTGTCGAGCATCCAGCGCAGTCGCGGCGCGGCGAAGTAGGTGGCCAGCGGAAGTCCGCACAGCTGGCGTATCCGTTGCGCGCCAGGACGTTTCTCGAACTCGGCGACCAGCTCCTCGGTGCGCACATCCTGCCAGACGATCGCGTGCCCGATCGGATTGCCGGTGCGCCGGTCCCATACGACGCTGGTCTCCCGCTGATTCGCGATCCCAAGTGCCACAATCTGTTCCACGCCGACGCCGGCATTGCGCAGCACCTGCGGCACGATCCGGTCGACATTGCGCCAGATCTCCATCGCGTCCTGTTCGACCCACCCGGGCCGGGGGTAGTACTGCTGATGCTCGCGCTGGGCCACCCCGGCCAGCTGTGCCCGCTGATCGAACAGGATGCAGCGCGTCGAGGTCGTGCCCTGGTCGATCGCCAGCACATATCGTTGTGTCATCCGCCCAGCTCTCCGATCGGAATGGTCACCGGCCCGCGGCCAGATCCCGGGATATGGCGTGCGCGGCGTCGCGCACGAGCGAGATCAGCGGCGGGCGATGTCGCAGCTGTGCGTCGCAGAGCCGATCCACGGGTCCGACGATTCCGATCGCGCCGATGACGAGTCCGCCGGGGGCGCGGATGGGCGCGGCGATACCGGCCTCGCCCGGCCGGAACTCCTCGACGTCACCGGCCCAGCCGTTGCGCCGGACCTCGGTCAGCGTCCGGGTCAGCGCACCGCGATCGGTGAGAGTGCGGTGCGTCAGCGGGGTCAGCTCGCCCCGGCGGACGGCCCCGGCGAGGTCGGGCTCGGCCGCGAGCAGCACCTTGCCCAGCGCCGTGGCGTGCGGCGGCAGCCGCTCACCGACCTGCATCGCCTGCTCGGAGTTGTCCGGCCGAAAGACGTGATGCACCACCAGAACTCCGCTGTCGGACCACACCCCGACGCGAACCGCCTCACCGCTGCGCGAGGCCAGCGAGTCGGCCCAGTTGATCGACCAGGACCGCAGTTCGTTGGCGTCGATTCCCACCGCACCGAGCTGCCGCACCGCCGCCCCCAGCCGATATTTGCCGCTGGCCGCGTCCTGGTCGACGAAACCGACGCCCTGCAGAGTGCGCAGGATGCCATGGGCGGTGGGTTTGGCGAGATCGAGTGCGGCAGCGATATCGCCGACGCCGAGACGGCCGGAGCCGCGGGCGAGCAATCGCAGAATTGCTGCCGCACGTTCGATCGACTGGATCGGACCGGGCATGGCGGGAACCTATCTGGAAAGTTTCGATTCGACAATGTCGAACGCTGGGTGATCGACCGACGACATCACCGCCACCATATGTGACCTGCACCATGAAGTCCTCCCAGCCGGAAGCAAGGTAACCAGCCCGGCAGGGCCCGGCCACCCCGGTCGTTCGGCATTGTCGAACGTCGACAATTCCGCTGTTCCGCGGCGGTTCGTACCGTTTGCCGGTGCGGTCGCAGTGGCGACCCGACGGCTCATCACGGAGGCTCAACGGTGAACTTCGGCTCGATTTTCGTCAGCGAGGCGTTCGGGACAGGACTTCTGATCCTGCTCGGCGCCGGCGTCGTCGCGAATGTACTCCTGACCAAATCCAAGGGACTCGACGGCGGCTGGCTGTTGATCAACTTCGGTTGGGGACTGGGTGTCTTCGCCGGCGTGTACGCGGCCTACAAGACCGGCGCGCATCTCAATCCGGCGGTCACCGTCGGTATCGCGTTCAGCGGCGCGCACGAGTACGCCCCGGGTATTCCGATCACCGTCGGCAATACCGTCGCCTATCTGCTCGGGCAGATGATCGGCGCGTTCCTCGGCGCTTGCGCGGCCTATCTGGCCTACAAGCGGCATTTCGACGCCGAGCCCGACGGGGCCAAGAAGCTCGCGGTGTTCTCCACCGGACCGGAGATCCGCTCCTACGGCTGGAACTTCCTGACCGAGGTCATCGCCACCTTCGTACTGGTCTTCGTCGTACTCGCCTTCGGGCACACCCCGACCGGCCTCGGCCCGGCCGCGGTCGCGCTGCTGGTGGTCGGTATCGGCGCATCGCTGGGCGGTCCGACCGGATACGCCATCAACCCGGCCCGTGATCTGGGCCCGCGCATCGCGCACGCGGTACTGCCGATGAAGTCCACCGCCCCGGCCGAGCCGGAGCGGGTCGCGGTCGGCGTCGGCGCGCATGAGGGGCGCGCCGAGTCGCAGCGGCCCACCACCGCCGTGGGTCCGGCACACCGCAAGAACTCGGACTGGTCCTATGCGTGGGTTCCGGTGGTCGGCCCGCTGGTCGGCGGCGCGCTTGCCGGGCTGATCGCGCAACTGGTGCTGTAGCTCGCGGACTCCCGGCCACGGCCCTTGCCATCGCCGCGAGATCCGATTAGAGACTTCTGAATCCCTCCTGGCAGCACATTCTTTCGAAAGGACCACGATGACCCAGTACGTCGGAGCCATCGACCAGGGCACCACCAGCACCCGTTTCATGGTGTTCGATCACGGCGGCAACGAAATCGCCCGTCACCAGCTCGAACACGAGCAGATCCTGCCGCGGGCGGGGTGGGTGGAGCACAATCCCACCGAGATCTGGGAGCGCACCCGCGCCGTCATCGAATCCACGCTGACCAAGTCCAACCTCACCGCGGCCGACCTGGCCGCGGTCGGGGTGACCAATCAGCGCGAGACGACGGTGGTGTGGAATCGGCGCACCGGCCGCCCGTACTGCAACGCCATCGTCTGGCAGGACACCCGCACCGACAAGATCGCCGCGGACCTCGAGCGCGCCGGGCACGGCGACACCATCCGCCGCAAGGCCGGACTGCCGCCCGCCACCTACTTCTCCGGCGGCAAACTGCGCTGGATCCTGGACAACGTGCCCGGTGTAGCCGAGGACGCCGAACACGGGGAGGCGCTGTTCGGCACCACCGACACCTGGCTGATCTGGAATCTCACCGGCGGCGTCGACGGCGGTGCGCATCTGACCGATCCCACCAACGCCAGCCGCACCATGCTGATGGATCTCGAGACCCTGGACTGGGACCCGGAACTGTTGTCCATCTTCGGGATTCCGCGTGCGATGCTGCCGGACATCGTGCCGTCCTCGAATCCGGGGCTGTTCGGCACCACGTCGGCGAGCGGCCCCTTCCACGGCGAGGTGCCGCTGGCCGGAGTGCTCGGCGATCAGCAGGCCGCGACCGTCGGTCAGGTGTGCTTCCGGCCGGGCGAGGCCAAGAACACCTACGGCACAGGCAATTTCCTGCTGTTGAACACCGGCGAGGAGCTGGTGCGGTCCAAGCACGGACTGCTCACCACCGTCGCGTACCAGTTCGGTGACCGCAAACCGGTGTACGCGCTGGAGGGGTCGATCGCGGTCACCGGTTCGGCGGTGCAGTGGCTGCGCGATCAGCTGGGCATCATTTCCGGTGCGGCACAGAGTGAATCGCTCGCCGCGCAGGTGCAGGACAACGGCGGGGTGTACTTCGTGCCCGCGTTCTCCGGACTGTTCGCGCCCTACTGGCGCTCGGACGCGCGCGGTGTCATCGTCGGGCTCTCCCGCTACAGCACCAACGCGCATCTGGCCCGCGCGACGCTGGAGTCGATCTGCTACCAGACCCGCGACGTGGTGGCCGCCATGCAGGCCGATTCCGGCGTGGAACTCGATGTGCTGCGGGTGGACGGCGGCGTCACCGCCAACGAGCTGTGCATGCAGATCCAGGCCGATTTCCTCGGCGTCCCGGTCTCGCGGCCGGTGGTGGCCGAGACCACCGCGCTCGGCGCCGCGTACGCCGCGGGGCTGGCGGTCGGATTCTGGAGCGGCACAGACGAACTCGAACAGAACTGGCAGGAGGACAAGCGCTGGGAGCCCGCCCTGGGCGAGCAGGACCGCGAACGCGGTTATGCGCGTTGGCGCAAGGCCGTCGAGCGGACCCTGGACTGGATCGACCTCGACGAGTGATCGGCCCCGGGCCCGGCGCCGTCCGGGCCCGGACATCGAAAACCTTTGGAACAAGGAGAGTTACGGCAGTGCCCGCACAACTGGATCGCACCTATCGCGTCGGCGCCCTCGCCTCGCTCGCTGCGGACGAGGTGGACGTCCTCGTCATCGGCGGCGGCGTGGTCGGTGCCGGAGCCGCACTCGACGCCGCCTCCCGCGGCCTGACCACCGTGCTGGTCGAGGCCCGGGATTTCGCGGCCGGAACGTCGAGCCGCTCCAGCAAACTCATCCACGGAGGCCTGCGCTATCTCGAGCAACTCGATTTCGCGCTGGTACGAGAGGCGTTGCGGGAGCGGGGCCTGCTGCTGAACAAACTCGCCCCCCATCTGGTACATCCGGTGTCGTTTCTGTTTCCGCTGCAACATCATTGGGAACGGCCCTATATCGGCGCGGGCGTCGCGCTGTACGACACCCTCGGCGGCGCCCGGGCATTGCCCATGCACCGGCATCTGAGTCGTTCGCGCGCACTGGAATTGGCCCCCGCGCTGCGCGAGGACGCGATGGTCGGCGCGATCCGCTACTTCGACGCGCAGGTCGACGACGCCCGGCACACGATGACGTTGGCGCGCACCGCCGCCCGGCACGGCGCGACCGTGCTGACCCGGGCGAAGGTGACGAGCCTGCTGCGCGAGCAGGAACGGGTCGTCGGCGCGGTCGTCACCGATCGGGAGTCCGGGCGCGAATATCGGGTGCGCGCCCGGCGGGTGATCAGCGCGACGGGCGTGTGGACCGACGAGATGAATGCCATGACGGGAGTGGACTTCCCGTTCCATGTGCGGATGTCCAAGGGCGTGCACATCCTGGTGCCGCGGGAGCGGCTGGACCTGGGCACCGGGCTGATCATGAAGACCGAGAAGAGCGTGCTGTTCGTGATCCCGTGGCGGGAGCACTGGATCATCGGCACCACCGATACCGACTGGTCGCTGGACAAGGATCACCCGGTGGCCAGCGCCGCGGATGTCCGGTACATCCTCGATCATGTCAATTCGCTGCTGCGCGAACCACTTTCGAATGCCGATATCGTGGGCACCTACGCCGGTCTGCGGCCGCTGCTGTCCGGAGCGTCGTCGAGTACGGCCAAACTCTCACGCGAACACGCTGTGGCCGAACCGGTTCCGGGCCTGTTCGTGATCGCGGGCGGCAAGTACACCACCTACCGCGTGATGGCCGCGGACGTGATCGACGCCGCGGTGGCCGGATTCGGCCGCGGGGTCGCCTCCTCGGTCACCGCCGAGCTGCCGATCCTCGGCGCGGCCGGCTACCACGAACTGCTCGAGGATATCGACAGCGTCGCCCAGCGGGCCGGGCTGTCGGTCGCCGCGGCCACCCATCTGGTGTCCCGCTACGGGTCGCTGGCCACCGAATTGTTCGCCATGATCGATCGCGAACCCGAACTCGGCATGCCGTTGCCGGGCACCGAATATCTCGGCGCGGAGGCGGTGTACGCGGTCACCCACGAGGGCGCGCTGCACCTGGACGACATCCTCACCCGCCGCACCCGCATCTCCATCGAGGTTGCCGATCGCGGCCTCGCCGCGGCCGCCGCGGTGGCCGACCTCGTTGCCGGACAACTGGATTGGGACGAAACCACGAAAGCCCAGGAACTCGCCCGCTACCGGGACCGGGTGCACGCCGAACTCGCCGCCAACGCCGCCGCGGACGATGCCGCGGCCAACGCGGCACGCCTGGTCGCACCCTGCTGAGCGCGTCCCCCGTTCCACGCAGGGGCGCGGCCCCGAGGTATCGCGGGGCCGCGCACCGCGAGAACCGTCGCGGCGCGAAAGATTCAGCGATTCTCGCTGCCGAGCACAGTACGGCGAGCTACTCGTTGACCAGCAGCAGTCCCGGCGCGTGCACGCGGCGCCGATCGACCAGCCACACCATCACACTCTGATCGACCGCGGGATTGAGGGTTTCGATCTCGACCTCGACCTCACCGCGGATCGGATGGCTCAGATGTACCGTGGCAGAACGGTAGTCGGTCACGCGGTGTTCCTGCCAGCGGCGGGCGAACTCCGGAAAGCGTTGCAGCGCTTCGATCGTCGTGGCCAGTTGCGGATCGTCGGCCCACTGCGAGCGGGCCGCGCGCAGGGACGAGGTCATCAGGTCGGCGGCCACCGGCCAGTCGGTCCACCATTTCGCCGCCGCCGGATGGCCGAACAGGTAGTGCGCGAGGTTGCCCTCGACCTGCGCGTCGAGCAGCCCGAGCGGCTCGGCGAAATCACGCCACGCCGCGTTCCAGGCCAGGATGTTGAGCCGGCGGCCCAGCACGAAGGCCGGGGTGGGGTGTATCGCGTCGAGCACGGCTTGGACGGTGTCGCTGACGCGCTCGAAGGCCCGCCCGTCGGAGGGACAGCTGCCCACCTGGTGATCCAGGCCCAGCGCCAGCTTGCTGAAATGGTGCCGTTCGACCTCGTTGAGCCGCAGCGCGTCGGCCAGGGCGGCCAGGACCGCGGTCGAGGGATTGGTATCCCGGCCCTGTTCGAGGCGGGCCAGGTAGTCCACGCTGACTCCCGCCAACGCCGCCACCTCTTCGCGCCGCAGCCCCGGCGTGCGGCGCCGGCGCCCGGACGGCAGCCCGACCTCCTCGGGTTGCAACTGCGCCCGCCGAGCTATCAGGAACTCGGCGAATTCGGACCTCGACACGCCATCCATCCTCTACTATCCCGGACCCGTTATCCGCGCCCTGCCAGTACCAGGATAAGGGCGGTGTGGATAACCGGACCACGGTCCGGAAAGCTGGATGCCATGACGACTTCCGAACAGACCCTCGCGACCGGAGCCTGGACGCTGGACCCGAACCACTCATCGGTCAACTTCACCGTGCGTCACCTGGGCATCTCCAAGGTACGCGGACGTTTCAACAACTTCGAGACCAGCTTCGTCGTCGACGAGTCCGGCACCGCCGCGATCGAGGCCACCATCCACCTGGACTCCTTCGACACCGGCAACGAGGGCCGCGACAACCACGTGCGCAGCGCCGACCTGCTCGATGTCGAAAAGCGCCCCACCCTGCACTTCAAGGCGTCCGAGCCGGTGCGGGTGACCGAGGAATTCGAGGTCACCGGCGAGGTCACCCTCGGCGGCATCACCAAGCCGATCACCCTCGACGTGGAGTGGGGCGGCCTGCAGGAGTTCCAGGGCGACGGCAAGCGCCACGCCGGATTCTCGGCCACCGGCTCGTTCAAGCGCACCGACTTCGACGTCGCCCCGGGCCTGCCCGCCGCGATGCTGAGCGACAAGATCGCCATCGAACTGGACATCCAGCTCGTCGAGCCGTGATCCCGATCATCGGATCACCGGTCTGATTCACTCTCGGAGCCGCCCTGGCCCACACCGGGCAGGGCGGCTTCGTCGTATCGTTCCGAGCCGATCCGGCCGATCAGGGCAGCAGGCCGTGCCGCCGCGCCCGCACCACGGCCTCGTGCCGGGTGTGCGCGGACAGTTTCGTCATGGCGCTGCGCAAATAACTCTTGACCGTCTCCGGGCCGACCGAAAGGCGTTCCGCCGCTTCGGCATTGGTGCAGCCCAGGGCGATCTGCGCGAGTACGTCGAGTTCGCGCGGTGTGAGAGCGGGCACCTCGTCCGGCAGACCGGGATCAGCCATGAGGCGGGCCAGCCGTTCGGACAGATCCCGCAATCGCGCGCGGGTCACGGCATCGGGGACGCTCTGCGCGATACCCCGCATCTCGGCGTGGATCGCGCGCAACTGCTCGGCCACCGCCACATCCGGTCCGGGCGCCATCGCGGCCGCCGCGGCCTCGCGCAGCCGCAGCCGCCGGTCCACCTCGTCGCGGATCGCCAGTTCGACCGACAGCCGCCGCCCCGCCGCCACGGCCAGATCCGCCGCCCGGTCACCGACCGGCCCCGCGTCGCGACTCGCGACGTACAGCACAGCGCGCGACTCTCCCCGGACCACGACCGGGATCCCGACCACCGCGCGCAGCCCCTCGGTCAGCACCGGCGCATCGTAGTGATGGGTGATCGTGGAGGCCGCCCGATAGTCCGCGACCGAGGTCGGGCGCTTACTGGCAAAGGCCGCGCCGCCCACTCCGGAGGCCGGGGTCACCACCAGGCCCCGCATCGCGCTGGTGCGAGTGCCGAGGAACTCGGTCAGCACCAGCGCACCCGCGTGCACCTGGCCGCAGAATAACACCGGCACCCCCAAAACACTCGCGACCTGGTGTAATTCCGCCCGCAACGCCTCGGAATCGCGGGGGCGCAGCACATCGGCGGAACTCATTCTCAGCACCCCTTTCCGGGGGTAGCGGGCGGGCAAGTGTGACCTGGATCCTATATCTGTGAGTAGGACCATGGGCCTGGCTCGGCCGACCAGCTATACACACGGGGCATGGGATACGCCGCTACTCGGCGACACCATCGGTGACAATCTGGACCGCACGATCGCGATCCACGGCGACCGCGACGCGCTGATCGATCGCGTCACCGGAACACGCTGGAACTATCGCGAACTCGGCGCCCGAGTCGACGCACTCGCTTCTGGCCTGCTGGCCTCGGGCATCGGCAAGGGCGATCGGGTGGGCATCTGGGCGCCCAACCGCGCGGAGTGGACGCTGGTGCAGTACGCGACCGCGAAGATGGGCGCGATCCTGGTCAACATCAACCCCGCGTACCGGATGCACGAACTGCGATACGTGTTGCAGCAGGCCGGAATTCGGATGCTGGTGGCAGCGACCGAGTTCAAGGGTTCCGACTACGCCGCGATGATCGAACAGGCCCGGCCCGAATGCCCGGATCTGGAACGTGTGGTGCTGCTCGACAGCGACGAATGGTCCGCCCTGCTCGCGGCGGGCGCAACCGCCGACCCGGCGGAACTGGCCGCGGCACAGCGGAACCTGTCCCCCGACGATCCGATCAACATCCAATACACCTCGGGCACAACGGGTTTCCCCAAAGGCGCGACACTCTCACACCACAACATCCTGAACAACGGCTATTTCGTGGGCGAGCTGTGCGGTTACACCGCCGAGGACCGGATCTGCATCCCGGTGCCCTTCTATCACTGTTTCGGCATGGTGATGGGCAATCTGGCCGCGACCACTCACGGCGCGGCGATGATCATCCCGGCAGCCGCGTTCGACCCGGCCGCGACGCTGGATACCGTTGCGAGCGAACGCTGTACCTCGCTGTACGGCGTGCCGACGATGTTCATCGCCGAACTCGCGGACCCCGGTTTCTCCTCGTACGACCTGAGCTCGCTGCGGACCGGCATCATGGCCGGCTCACCGTGCCCGATGGAGGTCATGAAGCAGGTCATCGGCCGGATGGGCATGAGCGAGGTCTCCATCTGCTACGGCATGACCGAGACATCGCCGGTCTCCACGCAGACCCGCCGCGAGGATTCGCTGAGTCAGCGCACCGCCACCGTCGGCCGGGTCGGGCCGCATCTGGAAGTCAAGATCATCGACCCCGCAACGGGTCTCACGGTACCGCGCGGGGAACAGGGCGAATTGTGCACGCGCGGTTATTCGGTCATGCTCGGCTATTGGAACGACCCCGGACGAACCGGCGATGCCATCGACGCCGGGCGCTGGATGCACACCGGTGATCTGGCGGTGATGGACGAGGACGGATACGTCGCGATCACCGGCCGGATCAAGGATATGGTGATCCGCGGCGGGGAGAACATCTATCCCCGCGAGATCGAGGAATTCCTCTACACCCATCCGGACGTGCTCGATGCCCAGGTGGTCGGCATACCCGATCCGAAATACGGCGAGGAACTGGTCGCCTGGATCCGGATGCGCGAGGGCGCAACGCCATTGGACGCGGCCGCGCTGCGCGAATTCTGCACCGGCAAACTCGCTCATTTCAAGATTCCGCGCTACGTCCACCTCGTCGAGGAATTCCCGATGACCGTGACCGGCAAGATCCGCAAGGTCGAGATGCGGGAGATCTCCGCGACGTTGTTCCCCGCGAGTTCCGCGCACAGCGGCACCGGATCGACAGGAGAGGCTCAGTGACCCGGCCCGAACCCACGTCCAACACCGCGCTCTATCGCGCGGCCCGCGACCAGCTCATCGGCGCGGCAACCGATTACGAGACCGCGCGCGACACCTTCCGCTGGCCTCGGCCGACCGGGAAGTTCAACTGGGCCGTCGACTGGTTCGACGTCATCGCGCACGGCAACGACCGCACCGCCCTGTGGATCGTGGAGGAGGACGGCAGCGAGCGCAAGGTCGGCTTCCAGGAGATGTCCCGGCGCTCGGATCGGGTGGCGACCTGGTTCGCGAATCTCGGTATGCGCAAGGGCGACCGGGTGCTGCTGATGCTCGGCAACCAGGTCGAACTCTGGGAGTCGATGCTGGCCGTGGCCAAACTCGGCGCGGTCATCATGCCCACCACGGCCGCACTCGGTCCCGCCGATCTGAGCGACCGAATCGACCGTGGCGCAGTTCGTTTCGTCGTCGCCAATACCGGCGATACGGCGAAGTTCGCGGAGGTGGCGGGCGATTACACCCGGATCGTCGTAGGCGATCCGGTCCCGGGCTGGCACGCCTACACCGAGGCCGACGCGGCCCGGAGCGCGGGCCCGTTCAGGGCGGTCACCGATGTCACCGACGAACTGCTGGTCTATTTCACCTCCGGCACCACGAGCAAGCCGAAGATGGTGCGGCACAACCAGGTCAGCTATCCGGTCGGACATCTGAGCACGCTCTACTGGATCGGCGTGCGCCCGGGCGACGTCCATCTCGCGATCAGCGCCCCCGGCTGGGCCAAGCACGCCTGGAGCTGTTTCTTCGCGCCCTGGATCGCCGAGGCGACGATCTTCGTCTACAACTACGCGCGTTTCGACGCCGCGGCACTGCTGAACCAGCTGCACCGGGCCGCAGTGAACACCTTCTGCGCGCCGCCGACGGTGTGGCGCATGCTGATCCAGGCCGACCTCGGCGAACGTCCGGACGGACTGCGCGAAATCCTCGGCGCGGGTGAACCGCTCAATCCCGACGTCATCGCGCAGGTGCGCAAGGCGTGGGGCCTGACCATCCGGGACGGTTTCGGCCAGACCGAGACGACTCTGCAGGTCGGCAACACTCCGGGCCAGCCGGTCAAACCGGGATCGATGGGGCGTCCGGTGCCGGGAGTGCCTGTGGTGCTGGTGGATCCGATCACCGGCGAACTCTCCGACGAGGGTGAGATCTGCCTGGATCTGAGCGCCGATCCGGTCAATCTGATGACCGGATATCTCCAGGACCCCGAACGCAATGCCGCCGCGATGGCGGGCGGCTACTACCACACCGGCGATGTCGCCACCCGCGACGCCGACGGCTACATCACCTATATCGGCCGCACCGACGACGTCTTCAAGTCCTCGGATTACAAGGTCTCCCCCTTCGAACTGGAGAGCGTGCTGATCGAACACCCCGCCGTGGTGGAGGCCGCGGTGGTACCGCAGCCCGACGACACCCGCCTGGCCGTGCCGAAGGCATATGTGACCCTCGCGGCCGGATGGGCACCCGACGACGAGACCGCCCGCGCCATCCTGGAATACGCGCGCGATCATCTCGCGCCCTATCTCCGCGTGCGCCGCGTCGAGTTCACCGACCTGCCCAAGACCATCTCGGGCAAGATCCGGCGGGTCGAACTGCGTCACCGCGAACAGGCCGCACACGCCTCGGGCACTCGGATAGACACCGAATTCCGTTACGAAGAACTCATTCGCACAACGACACTCGACTAATGCCCACGCCGCGATCGTGATTCGGATAGTCTCCCATCCGGCAGCTTCAGCGGGGCGTATCCGAGTTCGGTCTCGGATACGCGGTGTTCGGCCGAATGTTGGCGCGTTTGCCCGAAAATGGCGTGTTCCGGGCTAGCAGAGCAATTGGTCAGCACACAAGGCTGGAGCTCACGTCCCGATTATTCGTGATCGACAGTCCGTAACTCGACGATTGGAGATTACCTTGCCGCAGCACACCGGGTGCCAGCACAACAGCGAGAGCGCCACGGCGTACGTCGTGGCCGCCCTCGAGGCGAAAGGCACCGCAACCCGCGACGATTTCGATGTACCCGCGATCGTCGCCGCAACCCACGCGATAGCGGAGAGCTGGGATTTCGATTCCCTGGAACGCACCACGTTCTGGGGAATCGCCGCGACCCACCTCAAATTCTAAGAGCCGGTGGTGGTTCCCGCCTCGATGACCGAACGCGCTTGCGCCGCAACGTTCCACCGCTGCGCGGCGCGACGGACCGAGGCGGCGTCCGCGTATCCGAGCAACTTCGCCTGCCGGGCACGGCTCACCGGGCCCGCGGCCGCGGCGCGCTGGAGCCTGGCGCGATCCAACTCCCGGCGCCAGGTCGTGCCGGCCTCGGTGAGCCTGCGCTGCAAGGTGCGCGGACTCGTGGCCAGGCGGCGAGCGACCCGTTCCAGCGAGACCTCGCCCTCGTCGAGCGCTTCGGCCAGCGCGGCGCCCACCCGTTCGGGCCAGCTCAGTTCCAGTGGCGGCGGTGGCGGCAGCGTTGCCGCCAGCGGTTGCAGCACCTCGGCCAGTACCGGATCGGCGGTGGTCAGCGGCAGATCCATATCCGCGGCCCGGAACGTCATCGCATCCAGCGGCGCGCCGAAATCGACAGTCGCCGTGCCGAATACGTCGCGGAAGGTACGCAGATCCCGTGGCGCGGACTGCCGCAGCGAGACCCGGATCGGATCCAGCGGCGCGTCCACGACGGCGCGAGCCCGGGTCAGCACGGCCACCAGGCCCCAGATCTGAGTCAGATCGCGGGCCCTGCCCTCGCCGTCGATCATGTCCAGCGTCAAGGTGGCCTCCGCCTCGTTCTCCTGGAGCAACTCGAAGCGGTGATTGCTGGTGACCGCGGTGACGTACGGGCCGCAGGTCGCGAATCCCGCCCCCACCGTGGGCGCACTGGTGAACAGATAGTCGTAGAGCCGCGTGGTCGACAGCTGGTATCGGCTCGCGATGTGCAGCGCGACGTCGGGATCGTCGAGCCATTGCTCGGCGATTTCCCAGAGCCGGCCGAAATGGTCGTTCGGTACATGTGTGCCGGGCCCGGTCATCGCCCAATCGGGCAGCCCGCATTCGCGTAGCAGCCGGTCACGATCCAGGCCGGCCTCGGCAAGTCGCGTAATCACAAATCGGTGCAATAGCGTCGAATCGGTCCCCATGCCCCTCCTGCCTACTGTTTCCCCGAAAAATCTTCCTGGAAATAGCTACTTGGCAGAGTAGCCGCAACGGCGGCGGCGTTTCGCATTACCAGCGGTACTTCTCGGCTCGGTGTCCGATTTGTTCAAGACGTCATCGCGGTCCCCGCCTTAGAGTCCGGATCCATGACTCTTCGACTGAATGTGATCGGCCTCGTCGCCGCGGATCTCGATGCCACCATGGCGTTCTATCGCCGTCTGGGACTGGAGTTCGGCGAGGTGACCGGAGGCCATGTGCAGGCCGGGCTACCCGGTGGCATGCAACTGATGATCGACACCGAGGACACCGTCCGTTCCTTCCACCCGGACTGGCAGGGGCAGCCCGGCCGGATCGGGCTGGCGGTCGAATGCGACGGGGTGGCCGAGGTGGACAAGGCCTTCGCCGAGCTCACCGCAGCCGGATATCGCGGGGAACTCGAACCGTTCGACGCGTTCTGGGGCCAGCGCTACGCCACCGTCCTGGATCCGGACGGGAACGCGGTCGACCTCTACGCACCGCTGGGCTGAGCACTACAACTGCACACCGGTGGGCAAAGCGCCCCGCTCCCGGGCGATCAACCGGGCCAGTGACGTCCCGGCCAGCTCGCGCACATCCCGCGCCAGATGGGCCTGATCGGCATATCCGGCGCGGAACGCGGTGTCGGCGAACGGAACTCCCGCACGGGCCAGAGCCAGCGCGCGTTGCAGTCGCAGCACCCGGCCGAGCAGCTTGGGTCCATATCCGAAGGCGGACAGCGACATTCGATGCAGACGACGCTCTCCCAGGCCGAGCGACTCGGCGACCGCGGCCACCGAAGCGCCCTGGTTCAGCCGCCGCACCACCGCGCGTAACGCCGGATCGGCCGGAACACTCTCGGCGGCAACGAGTCCGGCGATCCGGTCGAGTCCGGTCATGGGATCGGTAGCGGCGGCGAGGATCTCGGCCAGCGCACGCACCCGCGCGGGCCGCCACAGCTGGTCGAGATCCGCGCGGCGGTCGAGCAGCTCGCGCGCCGGCACCCCGAGCAGTGCGGGCGCGGTGCCGGGGAAGAACCGGATTCCGGAGATTCGCGTTCCGGGCGGGGCGGTGGTCGGATAACCCCGGGTGTCCGGCCCCGCGACGACCAGCCGCCCGCCCACCCAGAGCAGATCCATACATCCGTCCGGCAGGACCGGAGCGTCGTCGGCCGGGCCGATCGCTCGCGTCCACACCGTCGCGCCGGGGACCGTCCGGGAACGCCGTTCCCGGTACCGCGGCGGCGGGTGGATCTGCACCTTCGACACATTACGCGGCGCCCTACTTCGGCCGTGTTCATCGCCACACGCATCGGGGAGCGTCCGGTGGCGCCGCGTACGGACCAGTAGACTGCCCGGGACTTTCCGGAAGGGAAGAAAGCTAGTTCAGATTGGGGTCAGCACCACCATGTTCAAGGGTTTCAAAGACTTCCTGATGCGCGGGAACGTCATCGACCTGTCCGTCGCCGTCGTGATGGGTACCGCGTTCACCGCGATCGTCCGGTCGGTGACCAAGGGCATCGTGGAACCGCTGCTGGCGATCTTCGGCAGTAACAGCCAGCTCGGGCTGGGTTTCCAGCTGGTGCCCGGCAAACCGGCGACCTTCATCGCGATCGGGCCGATCGTCAGCGCCGCGATCGACTTCCTCATGGTCGCCGCGGTGCTGTACTTCGCGCTGATCCTGCCGATGAACACGCTCAAGAAGCGCTTCGCCAGGGGCAAGACCAAGGAACTCGTACCCACTCAGGAAGAACTGCTGGCCGAGATCCGCGATCTGCTCGCCGCTCAGGCGAGCGGGAAGTCCGAGGACTCCGAGCCTTCCGGGGACTCCGAGCGCTCCGGCGATTCGGAACGCGCCGATGATTCGGCCGCCGACACCCGCCGCGTCACCGCGAAGAGCATCGCCGACTGAAATCCCGTCCCGTCACCCGCAGTCGACCACCAGGGCCGTGGTGTTGTCGCTGCCGCCGGCCCGCAGCGCGCCGTCGACGAGAGCCTCCGCGGTGATCGCCGGAGTGGCGCAGACGGCGAGCGTCTCCTTGATCTCCGCCATCGCCAGCGGCTTGTGCACACCGTCGGTGCTCAACAGGAACCGGCCGTTACTCGACCCGGTCGTGGCGCGGCCGATGGCCTCGGGAGCGACCGTGCGCGCCGACGTGGTCACCAGATGTTCGAAGCGCCGCGCGGGAGTCCGGCCCAGGGATCGGAAGTATTCCGCGGCGGTGTGGTCGGTGGTGATCTGATGCAGTACCCGGCCATTCCACCGGTAGGCGCGGCAGTCGCCGACCCAGGCGATATCGCAGGGCCCGCCGTCCGACGGCAGCACCGCGACGACGAGCACCGCGTCGGCCTCCTTCTCCGAGAACTGCCGCAGCAATTCCGCTTGCGCCGCAAGGATTCCGGCCGCGGCCCCGGCCTGCGTCGCGGCTCGCGCGGCCGCCGCGGCGACCGTGCGGGCGGCGCGGGCGGCGAGCAGGTGATCTCCGACCCCGTCCGCGACGACGAACGCGTTGTTCCCGGTGGCCGGATCGGTCCAGCTGGACACGGCGTCGGCATTGAGCGACCGCAGGCCTCGCCTGCTCACCGATGCACCCGCGACGCCCGCCACCCGAATCAGCTCCCGACGGGAAAACGCGGCGGTAACTCCACTGTCCACGGCCGCCTCCTTGGGTTCAGCTCACCCCCCGCTGCCTGTCGGCAGCTACTCCAGTAAACCGCGCATATCCAAGGACAGCACCAGATCCGGCTGTGTGATTCCTGAGAACCGGACGACCAGCATGTTCTGTGGTCACCCCGGCAGGGTGATCAGCCGTTGGGCGTCGTCGAACAGCGCGCGCTCGGCGACCCGGGCGGCGGCCAGTGCGGCCAGCGATGCCGCGGCGAGCAGCATGTACATCACCACGATCTGATAGCGGATCGCGGTGAGCGGTTCCACGCCCGCCAGGATCAGGCCGGTCATCGCGCCGGGCAGGCTGATCAGGCCGACGACCTTGGTGGAATCGATACCGGGCACGAGCGCGGTGCGCAGCGCCGACCGCCGGTAGGGCAGGAAGGCGGTGCGGGCGGGCAGGCCGAGACACAGGCGCGCCTCGATCGCGGGACGAGCCGCCACGGCGTCCTCCCGCAGGCGGCGCAGGGCGATGCCGGTCGCCTGCATGGCTCCGGAGACGATCATCCCGCCGACCGGGACCACCACCCGCGCCTGAGTCGAGATGACCTGCAACGCGATCAGTGCGCCGAGGGTGATCACCGTTCCGAACGCGACTCCCGCGGTGGCCGCTCGGATCGCGTGCGGCAGACCGGCGCCGCGCCGGCCCGCGACCTGGCCGGCGATGCCGATCATCAGCGCCACCCAGGCAAGCGCGCCGGGCAATCCGGTGTGCCGGAACAGAACCAACAGGATCGCCCCGACCGCGACCAGTTGTATCCCGGCCCGCGCGGCGGCGATCAGCAGCTCACGCGTCAGATGTAACCGCTGCCGGTACGCGATCAGCGCGGCCAGGGCCACCAGCGCCACCGACGTGCCGACGCCCTGCCAGTTCGGCACCGAAAGTCCTTGTACCATCAGGCTTTCCGATCGTCGTGCGCGCCCAGAGGGGACAACCCGCCGCTGCCCAGCAGCAGGACGTCGTCGGCGACCCGGCCGACGAATCCGCTGTCGTGGCTGACCAGTACCACCGATCCGCCGTCGCGGGTGTGCGCGGCGATGAGGTCCGCGACCGCTCCCGCGGCGGCCTCGTCCAGAGCCGAGGTCGGCTCGTCCAGAATCAGCGCCTGCGGGCCGACGGCCAGCTCGCGCGCCAGGCAGACCCGTTGCGCCTCACCGCCGGACAGCTCGCCGCAGCGCCGATGCAGGTACGCCGGCGGCAGCCCGGCTCGGCGCAGGAGTTCGGCCGCCTGCTCGTCGGTCAGCTCGGGACGGCCCACTCGCAGTTCGTCGGCGACGACGTCGGTCAGCAGCGTCGGCTGTTGCGGGACCAGCCCGACCCTGCGCCGCAGATCCAGGACGTCGAGTTCGGTGATCGGCACATCGTCCAGCAGGATCCGCCCGCTGGTCGGTTCGGCGAGCCGATTCAGCAACCGCAACAACGTGGTCTTGCCGACCCCGCTCGGCCCCACCACCGCGGTACACCGACCGCCCGGCAGCCGGACGCTGACGTCGGCGAATATCGTGGTCGACCCGTATTCCACGCCGACTCGCTCCAGGACGATGCTGTGCACGCCACCACCCTGCCGCACCGGGGCACATAACGCACCGCAACCGACACGACCGCGCCGTCACCCGTGACCGGACGAACAACCACGCCCTGCCCACCACCTCACCCGCGACTCACAACAGCACGCTGTCAAACCGATCCCGCACGAACGACTCCACACGCACCTCGCCGCACGGGCACACACCCGCAACCACACAACCGCGCTGCCATCCGGGACCCGACGGACAACGCACGCCTTGCACACCACCTCACCCGCGACTCACAACAGCACGCTGTCAAACCGGTCCGCATGAACGACTCCACACGCACCTCGCCGCAGGGACATACACCGCAACCGCACCACCGCGCTGCCATCCGGGAGCCGACGGACAACGCGACACACACTCCGCCCCGCCCGAGGCCACGACTCCCCCGAACGCACCGCCGACCGTGCCGGGACGAACGACCCACCGCGCCGCACCGATATCCGAACGCGCCGCTACACCGCCGGACGAGGTGGAGCGCAGTACAGGCCCACCCGGCCAACGCTGATTCACGCCTCGAACCACGAACGCGGTGCCACCCCGAACAAGATGGGAGCGCGTCGCCGAGGTTGGTCCGTCCTCTCTCCACGAGGAGGGGCGCTGCTTTATCTCGCGGGGGCGCCGAAGCTCGGCGCGCAGTTCGGCGAGTTCCTGTTCGAGGGTTTCGGCGATCCGGAACTGGCCGGTGTCATAGCCGTTGAGCGGATCGTCCTGCGCGGCATCGGGGTCCGCGCCGTTGGTCGCGGATTTGCCGTTGGCGCCGGACTTTCCGTTCTTGGCCGCCGAGCCGTTGATGTCCGAACCGCTCAACCAGGCGTCGTTGGCGCGGTAATCGCTGGTGACCGTGGAGTCGTCGGCGACCGAGGACCGGAACGAGGCGACCGGATCGTCCGCGTCCACCGTCGAGGGCTTGTCCGAATCCCCGGTCCTGGAGTCCATCCGGGCGGCGTCCTCCGCCGAGGTGGCCTCACCGCCGGGCAACGCCATCAACGCACCGCTGGGCCGGGTGACATCCGGCGAGACGTTCTGCCGGAAGAAACTCACGAAGGTCGGCATCGTGCGCCGGATCTGCTCCGAGGGATCGGGCAGATCGCGGACCTGTTCGGTGGCGTGCGCGATGGCCAGTCCGTAACGCGAGCTGGCGGCGTGGTGAATGAGCAGCGCGACACCGATCATCACCGGCGCGACCGCGTGCACGCCGACGTCGTACCAGCGCCCCGACCTGATGTAGGGGTAGGTGTTGAGCCCGACCGTCAGCGACAACAGGGCCAGTTCGGCGATGGCGACCTGCTTGCGGCTGTCCAGGATGCCCCACTCGGCCACCTTGTTGGTGCCGATCATGATGATGACCAGACACACGCTGATCATGCCTTCGAGCAGGTAGCTGAACCAGTACAGCGGATCGGTCGGACCACCGGGGGCGATGTTGTGTTGCACGTTGACCGCCGACCACAGCATGCCCGCCGCGACCACACCGGCCAGTGCGCGCAGCGACCAGGCCCGATGCCGGTACAGCGACGCGAGTTTGGCGTGCGGACTCGATTCACGCCGCTGCGCGGCGAGCGCCCGGCGGGCGAGCAACAGATCACGCATGTCGGCCTTCGCGATCTTCTGGGAGGTTGTCCTGGCTTCGTCGGAGGCCGCGGCCGCGGCTTGGACATGCTTCCAGCGTTGGTCGCGCTCGGCCTCGCGGATCTTTTCGGCTAGTTCACGTTCGGCGCGCAGCTCGTCTTCGGACAGGGCCTCGGTCAGCGCGGGGTCGAACTGATAGGCCAGCCGTCCGCGGGCATGCTCGACCCGCTTCGCCAGATGCGTGACATCGTCTTCGCCCGAGTGCTCGATGGTCATCGCGCCTCCAAGCGTGTGAGATGCTGCGGCAGCCAAGGGGTCACGGTTGGTAGCGGCACATAGCATTAATAGTCGATAGACCGCCCATGGCGAAACCGCAAGTTAGCCAACAGGTGCAATTTCTCGGCGTGGCGCGCGCGACACGCGCAGAAGACCGGTGCGCCCGAGCATTCCGAACTGGACCACCGACCCGGAACCGGACGGTACCGAACGCACGGCTCGTCCCGTTTCGCGTCCGTCGTCGTGATCGCTTGCGCCACAGCCTGTCCCGGTACTCGCGAGTAGCTTGGTTGGGGTGGGGCCGACAGCCGCACAGGGAGCGCGATCGGATCCCGATCGCAGGAGACAGTGAGGACATCGTGGTCGAAACCGAAGCACCCGCGCCGGCCGAAACAGTCGGCGATGATTTTTTCGCCGACCCGCACGCGTACTACCGCCGCTGGCGCGAACGAGGACCGGTACTGCGAGTCCGATTGCCCCGGACGGGCATATCCGGCTGGGTCATCATCGGATACGACGAGGGGCGCGCCGCGGCCACCGATCCCCGGCTGCGCAAGAACGTTCCGGGCCTGCGGGCGATCTTCGAACGCAAAAATCCTGCGGCTCGGGCGAATCCGGGCGCCTTCGATCTGTCCGCGCACATGCTCAACAGCGATCCGCCCGATCACACCCGGCTGCGCAAGCTGGTCAACAAGGCCTTCACCGCGCGGAGCGTGGCCGCGCTGCGCCCGCGCATCCAGGAGATCACCGACGGCCTGCTGGACGCGATGGAGGGCAGCGACGAGGTCGATCTGATCCAGTCCTTCGCGGTCCTGCTGCCGGTCACCGTGATCTGCGAACTGCTGGGCGTGCCGTTCGATGATCGCGAGGACTTCCAACGCTGGACCAAACTGCTGATCGGCGGCGCGGCCACGACCGACGAGGAGGTCTTCGCCGCCGGTTCGGACATGTCGCGGTATCTGCAACGGCTCGTCCAGTCCAAACGCGAAGCGCCCGGCGAGGATCTGCTGTCCGGACTCGTGCACACCAGCGACGAGGACGACGATCGCTTCACCGAGCAGGAACTGGTCTCGATGGCCTTCCTTCTACTGGTCGCCGGTCACGAGACGACGGTGAATCTGATCGCCAACGGAACCCGGGCGCTGCTGCACAACCCCGACCAGTTGCGCGCTCTGCGCGAGAATCCCGACGGCGTGCCCGCGGCGGTGGAGGAATTCCTGCGCTACGACGGCCCGGTCGGCTGGGCCACCGTGCGGTACACCGAGGAGCCGGTGCGGATCGCCGGGGTGGAGATTCCGGCGGGCGAGCTGGTGTACATCGCGCTGAACGCGGCCAACCGGGATCCCGAGCGCTACGCGGATCCGGACACGCTGGACGTCACGGGCGACGCGAGCGGGCATCTGGCCTTCGGGCACGGCATCCACTACTGCGTGGGCGCGCCGCTGGCCCGGCTCGAAGCGGATATCGCCTTCCGGACGCTGCTGCGCCGGTTCCCGGATCTGGGCCCCAGCCCTGCGGCCGCGAACCCGATCTGGCAGCCGAGCTTGCTGATCCACGGGATGACAGCCTTCCCCGTCCGGCTTACGTAGGGGGCATACGGATAACAACTTCCTTCCGTTCCCCGTAACGCAATTACGCTCACCTGCCACAATACCGCCAGGACTGTAACAGGTTCCACCTGGCGGTATAGCGAAGCTGTATTTACTTCTTTGCCGTGCGGCGGTTAATCTCGAGCGGACGCAGAGCAGAAGGGAACGTCATATGCAGATCAGTAACGCGGTCGCCGTGGTGACCGGTGGCGCGTCGGGCCTGGGCCTGGCGACGGTGAAGGAATTGCACGGCCAAGGCGCGAAGGTCGTCATCATCGACCTGCCCTCCTCCAACGGTGAGTCCATCGCCAAGGAACTGGGCGAGGGCGTGGTGTTCGCGCCGGCCGACGTGACCGACGAAGAGCAGGTGTCCGCGGCGCTGGATGCCGCGCAGGCGCTGGGCACGTTGCGGATCGCGGTGAACTGCGCGGGCATCGGCAACGCGATCAAGACCGTGAGCAAGAAGGGCGCGTTCCCGCTCGATGCGTTCACCAAGGTCGTGTCGGTGAACCTGATCGGCACGTTCAACGTGATCCGCCTTGCCGCCGAGCGTATTTCGGCCACCGAGCTGGACGGTGAGGAGCGCGGTGTCATCATCAACACCGCCTCGGTCGCCGCGTTCGACGGTCAGATCGGCCAGGCCGCCTACTCCGCGTCCAAGGGCGGCATCGTGGGCATGACGCTGCCGATCGCGCGTGATCTGGCGAGTGTGAACATCCGCGTGGTCACCATCGCGCCGGGTCTGTTCCACACCCCGCTGTTCGAGTCGCTGCCGGACGAGGCGATCGCGGCGCTGGGCGCGCAGGTGCCGCATCCGGCGCGCCTGGGTGATCCGGTCGAGTACGCGGCGCTGGCCCGGCACATCGTGGAGAACCCGATGCTCAACGGCGAGACCATCCGCCTGGACGGCGCGATCCGCATGGCGCCGCGCTGAATTCGGCGCCGATCCGCCGGCGATGACGCGGGGCCCGGTCCGTATCCCCCACGGACCGGGCCCAGTCGTTCGTTCGGGCGCGCAATGCGCTCGCCCGCAACGTATTCGCCGGTCTCAGACGACGACGGGCTTGACCCCGGCGACCAGTTCGGGCCGCAGGATGTCGGCGAGCCGCTCGGGCGGCAGCAGGCCCTTCTCCAGCACCAGTTCGGCCACGCCGCGCCCGGAAACCAGTGCCTCCTTGGCGATTTCGGTCGCGGCGAGATATCCGATATACGGGTTCAGCGCGGTGACCAGGCCGATGGAATTCTGCACCATCGCGCGGGTGATCTCGGCATTGGCGGTGATCCCCGAGACGCACCGTTCCGCCAGGGTGCGGCAGGCCGCGCTCAGATGCACCATGCTCTTGGACAGCGAGTGCAGGATGATCGGCTCGAATGCGTTGAGCTGCAACTGCCCCGCCTCCGCGGCCATGGTGATCGTCATATCGTTGCCGATCACCTCGAAGGCCACCTGGTTGACCACTTCGGGGATCACCGGATTCACCTTGCCGGGCATGATCGACGAACCCGCCTGCACCGCGGGCAGATTGATCTCGTTGAGCCCCGCGCGCGGCCCCGAGGACAGCAGGCGCAGATCGTTGCAGGTCTTGGACAGTTTCACCGCGATTCGCTTGAGCACACCCGAAAGCTGAACGAACGCACCGCAATCCTGGGTGGCCTCGATCAGATTGGTCGCGGTCACCAGGGGCAACCCGGTGATGGCGGCCAGATGCCCCCGCGCGGCTTCCGCGTAGCCCTCCGGGGCGTTGAGCCCGGTGCCGATCGCGGTGGCGCCCAGGTTGATCTCCTCCATCAACACCACGGCCTCGGCCAGGCGGCTCTGATCCTCCTCCAGCATCACCGCGTAGGTGGAGAACTCCTGGCCGAGCGTCATCGGCACCGCGTCCTGCAACTGGGTGCGGCCCATCTTCAGCACGTCGTGGAATTCGGTCGCCTTGTCCGCGAACGCGTTGCGCAGCACCGTCATCGAGTCGAGCAACTCGCGCACCGCCAGGATCGTCGCCACCCGCACCGCGGTCGGATACGCGTCGTTGGTGGACTGGCTGAGGTTGACGTCGTCGTTCGGATGCAGGTGCGCGTACTCGCCTTTGGCGTGCCCGAGGATCTCCAGCGCCCGGTTCGCGATCACCTCGTTGGCGTTCATATTGGTCGAGGTGCCCGCACCGCCCTGGATGACGTCCACGATGAACTGCTCACGCAGCCGGCCCTGTTCGCGGATCTCCCGGCAGGCCGCCGCGATGGCCGCGGCCTTGTGCGGCGCGAGCAGACCGAGTTCCTCGTTGGCGCGCGCGGCGGCCTCCTTCACCGCGGCCAGGGCGGTGATCAGATGCGGATACGCGGCCAGCGAGGTGCCGGTGATCGGGAAGTTCTCGCTCGCGCGCAGGGTGTGCACACCCCAGTAGGCGTCGGCGGGAACGTCGCGGTCCCCGAGCAGATCGTGTTCGCGGCGGGTCACGGCGGTCGTCATCGTGCGGGTATTCCTTCGCTGGAACGGAACGCGCCGAGGCCGGAAGGGTACCGCGGGCCACGGCGCATCCCATAGGTTTCGCGCCGGTCGGCGCTCGGATGACCCTACGCCGATCGTGAGGTATATGCCACCATTTACTGGCATATACCAAATTTCGTTGGCCCATAGACAGCTGGTGCGGCGGGTGGGACTACTGCTTCGGCCGTCCGGGGTGACTAGGGTGGTGGCCATGTCCACCGACTCACGTCCCGCCACCGCCTCCGGAACCTTCACCCTCGGCGGCGATCTGCCCATCCATCGTCTCGGCTACGGCGCGATGCAGATCACCGGCCCCGGCGTGTGGGGCGAGCCGAAGGACCCGGACGAGGTGGTGCGGCTGCTACGGCGCGCGGTCGAACTCGGCGTCAACTTCATCGACACCGCGGATTCGTACGGCCCGTTCGTCAGCGAGACCCTGATCCGAAAGGCCTTGCACCCCTACGCCGATGACGTGGTCATCGCCACCAAGGCGGGGCTGACCCGGCCCGGCCCCGACGTGTGGCTGCCGCTGGGCCGCCCCGAATACCTGCGCCAGCAGCTGGAATTGAGCCTGCGGCACCTCGGGCTCGAGCGCATCGATCTGTATCAGCTGCACCGGATCGACCCCAAGGTGCCGCTGGCCGATCAGATCGGCGAGCTGGTGGCATTGCAGAAGGAAGGCAAGATCCGGCACATCGGCCTGTCCCAGGTCACCGTCGCGCAGCTGGAGGCCGCGCGCAAACTCGCCACCATCGTCTCGGTGCAGAACCTGTACAACCTGGCCGACCGCACCTCCGAGAAGCTGGTCGACCACTGCGAGGCGAACCAGATCGCCTTCATCCCGTGGTTCCCGATGGCCACCGGTGAACTCGCCCGCTCCGGCGGCCCGCTCGACGACATCGCCAAGAATCACGAGGCCACTCCGTCGCAGCTGGCGCTGGCCTGGTTGCTGCGCCGCTCGCCCGTGATGCTGCCGATCCCGGGCACCTCGAGCGTCGCGCATCTGGAGGAAAACGTTGCGGCGGCGACCGTTTCGCTTTCCGACGAGGACTACGCGGCGCTGTCCGCGGTGAGCGCACCGCCGAATTCCTCGGGCGGCGGCGTGTCGCGACTGTTCAAGCGGCGCTGATCGAATCCTCGTACGGGCGCGGAATCCACGACTCCGCCCTCACAGCGGCGTCACGTACGCGCCCGCGATCCCGCCGTCGACCAGGAATTGCGATGCGGTGATGAAGGAGGAGTCGTCGCTGGCGAGGAAGGCGACCGCGGCCGCGATCTCCTCCGGCTCGGCGAACCGGCCGAGCGGGACGTGCACCAGACGCCGCGCCGCGCGTTCGGGGTCCTTGGCGAACAGCTCACTCAGCAGCGGAGTGTTGACCGGCCCCGGGCACAGCGCGTTCACCCGAATTCCCTGGCGCGCGAACTGGACTCCGAGTTCGCGACTCATCGCCAGCACGCCGCCCTTGGACGCGGTGTAGGAAATCTGCGAGGTGGCCGCACCCATCACCGCGACGAAGGAGGCGGTGTTGATCACCGATCCCCGGCCGCGCACGAGCATCTGCTCGATGGCGTACTTGCTGCACAGGTAGACCGAGGTCAGATTGACCTGCTGCACCCGCTGCCAGGCGTCCAGGCCGGTGGTGAGAATCGAATCGTCCTCCGGCGGAGAGATTCCCGCGTTGTTGAACGCGATATCGAGCCCGCCGTAGACCTCCACCGCCGTCCGGAAGAGCGCCCGCACCTGCGCCTCGTCGGTGACGTCGGTACGCACGAAACGCCCGTCGACCTCCGCGGCGGCGGATTCGCCGGCCGCGGCGTCGATATCGGCGACCACCACCCGCGCGCCCTCCTGCGCGAAGCGGCGGACGGTGGCCAGGCCGATACCGCTGCCACCGCCGGTGACGACGGCCACGCGATCCTGTAAGCGCTGCACGATGACTCCTCTGCGAACGAGCCCCGGACGTTCCGGTGAGGTGAGGTGAGGTGAGAATGCTGCCCGATCGGGCTAGTCGGTGGCGATGAAGACGTTCTTGGTCTCGGTGAACGCGCGCGCGGCATCCGGGCCGAGTTCACGACCGAGACCGGATTGCTTGAATCCGCCGAACGGCGTCCAATACCGCACGGAGGCATGCGAATTCACCGAAAGATTCCCGGCCTCGACCCCGCGCGAGACGCGCAGTGCCCGGCCGACGTCGCGGGTCCAGATCGAACCGGACAGCCCGTAATCGGTGGCATTGGCCAGCGTGATCGCCTCGGCCTCGTCCTCGAACGGCAGCACCGCGACGACCGGGCCGAAGATCTCCTCGGTCGCGATCGGATCGGACGCGCTGCCCGGCAGCACAACCGTTGGCGGATACCAGAATCCGGGCCCGGACGGATTCGTGCCGGTGTACGCGACCGTGGCGGCGGCGTCCACGAAGCCGGCGACTCGTTCGCGGTGTTCGGCCGAGATCAGCGGGCCCATCTCGGTCGATTCGTCGGCGGGATCACCGACCCGCACCGCCCGGACGGCCGGTTCCAGCAGTTCGAGGAACTTATCGAAAACACTGCGCTGCACCAGAATTCGCGATCTGGCGCAGCAGTCCTGCCCGGCGTTGTCGAACACTCCGGCGGGTGCGGTGGCCGCGGCCGACTCCAGATCGGCGTCGGCGAACACGATATTGGCGCTCTTGCCGCCCAATTCCAGCGTGACGCGTTTGACCTGCCGCGCGCATCCCGCCATGATCTCCCGGCCGACCTCGGTGGATCCGGTGAAGACCACCTTGCGCACGGCCGGGTGGGTGACGAACCGCTGCCCCACCACCGCGCCCTTTCCGGGCAGGACCTGGAAGACATCCGCGGGCAGACCCGCCTCGAGCGCGAGTTCACCGAGCCGGATCGCGGTCAGCGGGGTCAGCTCGGCCGGTTTGAGGACCACGGTGTTACCCGCGGCCAGCGCCGGCGCGAATCCCCAGCCGGCGATCGGCATCGGGAAATTCCACGGCACGATCACCCCGACCACTCCGAGCGGTTCGCAGAAGGTGACGTCCACGCCGCCGGGCACCGGAATCTGGTTGCCCAGCAAGCGTTCCGGCATACCCGCGCAGTAGTCGAGCACATCGCGGACGTTCCCGGCCTCCCAGCGCGCGTTAGCGATGGTGTGCCCGGAGTTGGCGACCTCGAGCCGGGCCAGATGGTCCAGATCGGCGTCGACGGCCGCGGCGAAACGACGCAGCAGCCGGGCCCGATCGCCCGGTGCGACCTCGCGCCAAGATCCGGCCGCCGCGGCCGCCCGCTCGATCGCGGCATCGTTCCGCGCGAGATCCGTCGATTCCACCGTGGCCACGGGCCGTTCGGTGGCGGGGTTGATCACCTGGACGGTTGTCACCGCTGACACTCCTTTCGCCTCAGAGCCGTTCGAAGCCGCGCACGCGTTCCCAGTCGGTGACCGCGGCGTCGAAAGCGTCCAGTTCGACCTGCGCGGCGTTCCGGTAGTGCCGCACCACGTCCTCGCCGAACGCGGCCCGCGCCACCGCGCTCTCGCCGAACAGTTGCGCGGCCTCGCGCAGCGTACCGGGCACGCGCGGGCGCTGCGACCGGTAGGCGTTGCCGTGGAATTCGGGCTCGAGCGGGAGACTGCGCTCGATGCCGTACAGGCCGGCCGCGATCAGGCCGGCCACGGCAAGATACGGATTCACATCCCCGCCGGGCACCCGGTTCTCCATCCGCAGCGACGGGCCGTTGCCGACCACCCGTACCGCGCAGGTGCGGTTGTCCCGGCCCCAGGCCACGGCGGTCGGCGCGAAACTTCCCGAGACGAATCGCTTGTAGGAGTTGATGTTCGGCGCGTACAGATAACTGAACTCACGCAGGCAGTCCAGCTGCCCGGCCACGAAGTGCCGCATCAGCGCCGAGGGTTCGCCGTCCTGCTTCGCGAACACCGGCCGATCCTGCTCGTCCCGCAGGCTCAGATGGATGTGGCACGAATTGCCCTCGTGCTCATCGAATTTCGCCATGAAGGAAATGCTGCGGCCCTCCTGGGCGGCGATCTCCTTGGCGCCGGTCTTGTAGATGCTGTGGTTGTCGCAGGTGGTCAGCGCCTCGTCGTAGCGAAAGGCGATCTCGTGCTGGCCGGGGCGGCATTCGCCCTTGGCCGACTCGACATACAGTCCCGCGCCGGACATCTCGGCGCGGATCCGGCGCAGCAGCGGTTCGATCCGGGCGGTGCCGAGCAGCGAGTAGTCGACGTTGTACTGATTGGCCGCGGTGAGATCGCGATAACCCGAGCGCCAGGCCGCCTCGTAACTGTCGTCGAAGACCAGGAATTCGAGTTCGGTGCCGACGTAGGCGCGTAAACCGTGCTCCGCCAACCGATCCAGCTGCCGCAACAGCACCTGCCGCGGCGAGACCGCCACCGGCACGCCACCGGGTATGCCCGTCGCGTCCACCTGGACGATATCGCACAGCACCAGCGCGGTTCCCGGCCACCAGGGAACCAGCCGGGCGGTACTCATATCCGGTCGCAATGCGAAGTCGCCGTAGCCGGTGTCCCAGGAGGACATCGCGTATCCCTGCACCGGCGTCATCTCCACGTCCACCGCGAGCAGGTAGTTGCACGCCTCGGCGCCGTGGGCGAGCACCTCGTCCACGAAATACCGTGCCGAACAACGCTTCCCCTGCAACCGCCCCTGCATGTCGGTCACCGCGACCAGCACGGTGTCCAACGCCCCCTCCTCGGCCAACTCGACCAACTCGTCCACACTCAACAGCCCCGTGCGCATCCCGAACCCCTCTCAGCGTCGACCCGCTCACGCTAGAGGAACCCCGCCGCCTCGTCCCGCCGAACACGCGATCACGCACCACACCTGCACCGACACCAGCCGCCGCCCAGCAGAAACCACGGCGGCCCACCAGCACCGCGGCTGGGGTCGGGCACGCGTACCGACCTGAGCGGACATACCAGCGCCGCCGCCGAGTGGAATACGGGGTCACAATCCATATCCGCGACGTCCGCCACCGCGCGGCGAGCTTCTTCGTGCACTCGTCGACCGGACCGACGGCCCGGCCGCCGAGCACGATGCGCGGACTCCGCCCCCGGTTCGGCCGTGCTGTCGAGGCCGCGCCGGATGCGGTGGCGATGGGCGGCGGCCGGTCGATCCACCACGACTCACCGCAGGCCACCCCCCTCGGCCGCAGCGTTTTTCGGTGACGAATCGCTCAGGGCACCAACACGACGACGCTCGGGCCGTGCGCATCGGCCGCAGCCGACAGTGCGGCCGCGGGGTCGGCCAGGCCGACCACGGTGACGTCCAGCACTGACAGGTCCAGCACGCCGTGCCGGATCATCGACCACACCTCCCGCACCGTCGAGTCGTGAGCCATCCACGAGCCGCGCACGGTCAGCCTGCGGTGCATCAGGTCGTGATACGGAATCGGCAGTTCGTGGCGCACTCCGCCGATCAGCACCCACGTCCCGTCGATCCGGATCGCGTCGTATCCGGCCATCGTCGGCTCCGGACCGGGCACCATGCCGAGCGTGTCCAGCACCGCGTCCAGAGGTCCGGCCGCCGCGCGGATGGTCTGCCCGTCGGCCGTGCGGTCACCGGACAGCGGCACCGTCAGCACGCGCGGATCGATGGCCGCGAGGGCGTCGAGCGTCGTGCGATTGCGGCCGACCGCGACCACCGCGGCCGCACCGCGCGCGAGGGCGACCAGGACCGCCGCCGTACCGAGTTGCCCGGTCGCGCCGATCACTCCGACCGTGTGACCGGGGCGAACACCGGCACGTTCGACTCCCTCACCGGCGATGGCCAACCACTGCAGAAAGGCCAGTCGTTCGGGTGCGGGATAGGCGTCCGCGCCGGGCAGCGCGACCAGGGTGCGCTCGGGTTGCAACGCGCGCTCGGCGAACATGCCGTTCCGCCAGACCTCGCGCATGCGGTCCGTGGTCGGCGTGGCCCGGCCGTCGCCGCCGATCCCGGTCCAGCCCAGCAGCACCTCTTGGGGGTCGTCGGTGCGATTCGAGCGGAACATCGCGTTGGCGGCGACGATATCGCCCGGCTGCACCGCGAACACGTCGTCGGCGGTCTCGGTGACCCGCGCGATTCCGCAGGGCCCCAACACGATCGGAGTCGGGAAGCCGCCGCGCTGTCCGGCCACGAGGTTCCCGGTGTACGCGGGAATCATCGCGGCGAGCACCTCGAGGGTGGCCCCGCCGCCGCGCAGCCGCGGTTCGGGGACGTCCGCGAGGTTCAGGCCGCTGTCGAGTGCTGTCATCTGCCATGCCTTCATGCCCTCTAGTCCACCGCTGGTCCGGCGTGGTATCCAGAACTGCGTGATCGTGGAACCGGGAGTACCAGCATGAGCGGCACGGCGAACGTCCGCGTGAGCGCCGATGCCCGCAGGTCGCGGACCGCGGCCCGACGTCGCGAGCTCGGCGCTTTCCTGCGCGCCCGGCGCGAACGCACCAGTCCCGCGGAGGTCGGGCTGCCCGGCTCGAACCGCCGCCGCACCCCCGGTCTGCGGCGTGAAGAGCTCGCGGTGCTGTCGGGCGTGAGCACGACCTGGTACGCGTACCTCGAGCAGGGGCGTGATGTGAACCCCTCGGACCAGGTACTCACCGCCATCGCCGATGCCCTGGGTCTGTCCGGAGACGAGCGCGCCCACCTGCGCGCCCTGGCCGACGACACCGGCGGGTCGGCTCCCCCGCCTCCCGCGGAGACACTGGCCCCCGAGGTAGCCGCGATCCCCGCCCTCCTGTCGCCCGCCCCCGCGTACATCACCGGCGCGACCACCGACGTTCTGGCCTGGAACGACGCTGCGGCGCAGCACTTTCCCGGCCTGCTCGGCCAACCCGATTCCGGCACACCGAATTTGGCGCGCTGGGTGTTCCTCGACCCCGCCGCCCGGCGGACCCTGCTCGACTGGGCCGAGGTCGCCCAATCCGTTCTGGCCCGCCTGCGCACCAACGCCGGCCGACATCCCGGTGACGCTCGATTCGCCCGTCTGGCAACCGAACTGCGCGATGGCAGCGCCGAGGCGGCCGCCTGGTGGCCGCGCTACGACATAGCCACCAGCCATTCCGGGACCAAACGCCTGCGCCACCCCACGCGCGGACCGCTCACCCTCACCCACGCCTCGTTCGCCGTGACCGATGCTCCGGACCAGATCCTGGTGGTCTACTCCGTACCCTGATCGCATCGGCCGGACGAAACGAAACCTCAGGCCCGCACGGCATCCGGATAGAAGCTGCGCCCCTGCACGCCTCCCGACACCGACCACACCTCGACGATCTTCCCCTCCTGGAAGCGCAGGATGTCGGTGCCGCTGAGATTCAGCTCGCCGTCCGGTCCGGGTCGCCGCGCACCGTACGGCCGTGCGATCAAACCCGTTCGCGCACTGTCGATCTCGATGACGGGTAGGCCCTGGGTTTCGTAGCGAAGGCCCGGCCGCTCGGCCCGGAACCGCGCGATCTGCTCGACGAAAGTCCGCGGATCGTGAATCTCGTCGTACGCCGTTGCTCCGGGCTGGGCGTATCGCAGCGTCAGTTTCGGGGCCAGGATCTCCTGACCGAGCGTGAGATCGCCACTCCACAGGGCCGTCCACTTGTCGAACAGCTCGATCGCGAAGTCTCGCATGATTCTCTCCAATAGTCCCATTGATACGATATCGCTGAGACTAACTTATAGTCTCAGCGATACGGTGTCAACGGACAGGGAGACGCGATGCCCGAACCAGGACCGCAGGACCACGTAGTGCTCGGCCTCGTCGCGCGCCACGGCCCGCTCACGCCGTACGACCTCAAGGCCAGGGTGGAGGAGAGCATCGACTATTTCTGGCCGATCCCGCACGCGCAGCTGTACCGGATCCCCGCACGCCTGGCCGAACAGGGCCTGCTGCGCGAGGAAGCCGAGGAGACCGGCCGCCGCCGCCGGGTGTTCCACCTGACCGACGCGGGCCGCGCGGAACTCGAACGCTGGCTCTCCGAACCGAAATGCCCACCCGCCGAGACCCGCGACCCGGCCCAGCTCAAACTCTTCTTCGCCGACCTCGGCGCCCCCGAGGACGTGATCGCCCTGGCCGACGACCAGGCCGCGCGGCACCTGCACTGGCTCGACCAGTACCGCGCCCTGCAGGCCGAGATCGACCCGGCCGACAGCGTCCGTGCCGAATCCCGCTCCCGCATACTCGAACTCGCCATCAAACACGAACAGGCCTACGTCGACTTCTGGGAAGCTCTGGCGCGCAACCCCACCCGATCCCCCGCGGCCGTTCGTGCTACATCGGCAGATCGGCGATCCACGCCCTGACATGAACGACAGTCGGTCGACCCGGGGCCGGCCATGGCGGAAGCGGGCCCCGGCACACCGATGAATTCCACGGGCGGGCGGCGTCTACCTCTACAACCCGCACGCCGTGGACCCGTCCAGGGAGGACTCAATGAGCACCGAAGCACTGCCGCCCGTCGTCGACGCCGAGACCTGGCAACGCGAACTCGACGCGCTGCGTATCCGGGAGAAGGCCGCGACCCGCGAACTCGACGCGATCGCCGCCCAGCGCCGCCGCCTGCCGATGGCGGAACTGCCCGATTACACACTCGAGGGAGAACAGGGCCCGATCCGGTTGGCGGATATCTTCGAGGGCAGATCGCAGCTGATCGTCTACAACCACATGTGGTTCGAGGGCGAGCAATGGCAGTGCCCCGGCTGCACCGGATTCACTTCGCAATTCACGCGTCTGGAATTCCTGGACAACTACGACGCCCGTTTCGTCATCGTCACTCAGGGCCCGATCGACGAGGCGCTGGCCTACAAGCGCCGCGTCGGCAACAAGATGTCCTGGTACTCGACCGCGAACAGCTCGTTCGGCGCGGACGTCGGCGCGCCCCCGAACAGCGGCTTCGCGGTGAACGTCTTCCTGCGGCACGGCGACACCGTCTACCGCACCTGGCACACCAACGGGCGCGGCACCGAACAACTCGCCCACACCTTCCCCCTCATCGACATCCTCCCCTACGGCCGACAGGAAGAATGGCAGGACTCTCCCGCGGGCTGGCCCCAATCCCCCACCTACAGCCGCTGGTCCAGCGCACAGGACATCGCCGCCGCCTACGGCGAGCCGGACAATCGCTAACCGGACCGATTCGAGGTCATCACACCCCGTTCGATGAACGGTTACCGGTGGGCACTACTGTGAGCGGCGTCTCGCCGACCCGTCAGGAGTGCCGATGCGTGGGATCCGCGGAATTGCTCGACTGATATCCGTCCTCGCCGGGACGGTGACACTGGGGAGCGCCGCCGCCCTGGTCCCGGTGGCCGCGTCCGCGGCGGTGCCGAGATTCGATCACATCGTGCTGGTGATGTTCGAGAACGTCGGATTCGATTCGATCATCGGCAGTTCTCGCGCGCCCTACTTCAACCACCTCGCCGACAATGGCGCGCTGTTCACCGACGCGCACGCGCTCACCCACCCCAGCCAGCCGAACTACATCGCGTTGTTCTCCGGCGGGACGCGGGGCGTGACCGACGACAGCTGCCCGCACAATCTCACCGGCCCGAATCTGAGCACCGAACTCGCCGCAGCCGGACGCTCCTTCACCGGATTCGCCGAGTCGATGCCGGCGCCCGGCTACACCGCGTGCACCGGCAGCAACGGCCGATACGCCCGAAAACACAACAGCTGGGCGAACTTCGCCGACGTACCCGCGGCCGCGAACCAAACCTTCGCCGCCTTCCCCCGCGATTACTCGCGCCTGCCCACGATCTCCTTCGTCAGCCCCGACATGTGCAACGACATCCACGACTGTCCCGTCCCGACCGGCGACACCTGGCTGCGCAACAACCTCGGCGGCTACGCCGACTGGGCCAAGGCCAACAACAGCCTGCTGGTGGTGACCTTCGACGAGGACGAGGGCACTCGCGCCAACCACATCCCCACCATCTTCTACGGAGCGGGCGTCATCCCCGGCCGGTACAACCAGCACATCGACCACTACTCGGTGCTGCGCACTCTCGAAGACGCCTATGCCCTGCCGCCCCTCGGCGAATCCACCCGCGCCGCCGCGGTCACCAACATCTGGGGCCCCGCTGCCGGTGGCCTACCGCTACCGACCGGCTCACACTGATCCGCCTCCACATCACTCGCCGCAACGTTACCCGACGCCCGAAATCCCTTCCGCAAGAACACATCCGGCGACGAGACCAAACTACTTTCATCGCAAGGCAATCCGTACCGTCGGCTCACGGACGACCGAACCGTCGACGCGAAACCCATTCGGCGACATGGTCTTCGAGAGTGGCCCGAAAGAACGAAGTCACCAACGGCGGACTGGCCGAAACCACGGGCCGACGCTGGCGGCGACCGGCTGCGGCTCTCGGGTTGCCCGCGGATGTGCCCCGACGCGACAGCGGCAAGCTCGAGCACGATGCATATGGCGAATTCGTCGAAGGTGCTCGATCATTCATCAGACAGCCACCCCGGTCCGGAGGCGACGGCGAACAGAAGCCGGGTCCGGACCGTCGGCCAGTAGGAGCAGCAGGTAACCACGCCCGGCACGGCGAGCGCGAGCACCACAGTCAGCGCCGGGCACGCCGCGTTCCCGATCAACTGCTCCTCCCGCCTCGGCCGCGGCCACCCCGTGCGGATCGGCCCGGCGCAGCGTGACCGCCGGGCGCGGTGACGCATGTTCGCCGACGCCACGCCCTGACCTGCGCTTCGCGCCGACTACGACACCGAGGCACCGGCTTCGAGCAACCCCAGCTGCCGCAGATCGGTGACGTACTTGTCGATCAGCGGCTCGGTCAGGTGCGGCACATCCTGGGTTCGGTCGATCGCGACGGATTGCACTGCGGCGCGGAACTTTTCGGCTGGCATGGGGGTTTTCGGCATCGGCGGCGCGGGCCTGGCGTAGGCGCTCAGCAATGGCAGGACCGAGTTCTTGCGCTGGTTCTCCGGCAGCGCCTGCAATGCCGCCTCGAATCTGCTCAGCCACTCGTCGTAGTTGTCGATCCGGTCGATCCGGTTGCCCGCCGCGCTGAGCCAGTCGACGAACGTGTCCAGGGATATCCCGTCGTCGTAGGTGTTGAGCACGTTGTAGGTGCGGTATTCGTCGGTGACGACCCCGCCCAGGGCGGTGATCGCCGCGGCGGTGAAGTCCGCCGGCAACCCGTCGTAATGGGCTCGCTGCGGGTTGCCGGCCTGGTCGAGCTGATAGAAGGACCGGGGCGCGATATGGGTCGTCACGAGACTCAGGACCAAGCGGGTGAACATATCGGTCACGTTGAGCTGGCCGGAGTAGCGGCTGTGCGCCAAGATCATGTCCGACCGGAATACCGCCACCGGCAACCCACACAGATCGTGCGCGCGGCGCAGCAGCACCTCACCGGCCCATTTGCTGGTCGCGTAGCCGCTGGCGTACGAGGTGTCCAGGGGCCGGGACGGACTGGCCGTGCGCACGTCCGCGTCCTCGCCGATGAAGCCGCCGTCGGGCAGCGCGGCCACCGCCACGGTCGAGATGTAGTCGATCGCCTTGAGCCGCTTGGTGATCGCCAGCTCGATGATTTCGGCGGTGCCCACCACGTTCGGGCCGAACAGCTGACTGTAGGGCAGTACGTGGTTGACCATCGCGGCCGCGTGCACGATCAGGTCCACCGACTGGGTCAGGCGGTTCCAGGTGTGGCTGTCGAGACCGAGGTGGGTCGCGCCCACGTCGCCGACGAGGACCTCGAGATGTTCGTCGGCCAAGGCGCGGAAGCGGGCGGACAACTCGGCATCCCCGCTGTCGATCGCGGACTCGATGCGCTGCCGCGCCGCGATCGGATCGGCGCCGCGGGCCAGGCAGATCAGCGTTCCGCCGACCTTCGCCAGCCGTTCCAGCCACTCCAGGCACAGGAAACGACCGAGATATCCGTTGGCGCCGGTGAGCAGGACCGTGGTCACCGTACGGGCCGGCGCAGCGAGCTCGGATGCGGCAACCAGCGTCTCGGCGTCGATGAACTTGTCCAGCGTGAGGTCGGCCGCGAGCGCGGCGGTGGCATCGCGGCCGTGCACCGAGGCGAACGTGGGCCGCGCCGAAGCCGAAGTGCGTTCGCCGTCGACATAATCCGCGATAGTGGCCAGTGTTGCCGTGGGACCGATGATCGTCTGCACCGGCACCTCGATGTGATAGATCTGCTCCAGCAGCGAGCCGAAGGAGAATGCCGAGAGCGAATCACCGCCGAGCTCGATGAATCTGGCGTCGGCCGGCATGCCCGCTGCGCCGGCCTCGGAGCCGAGCGTCACGAGAGCGGCCCGCCGAACGGTTTCGATCGTCGGCAGTTCCCTGGCATCGGCGCGTAGCTGGTCTATCCGATTCTCTTGTCCCGCAGCGATATCGGCGTACATCGCGGTCAGCCGATCGCCGTAGCGGGCCTTCAGCGCCGGGCGCAACAGCTTGCCGATCCCCGACAGCAGGCCGTTGGCACGGGTGAACGGCTCGGGTTCCAAGAGGAACGCTCGCGGGATCTCATAGCCGTTGAGGCGATTCTCGGTTGCGATGTGCTGCAACGACTCCGAGATGAGCGTACGGGCGTCGCCGTCTCCGATCGCGTCGAAATTCGGCACGACCACCGCCAGCAGGAACGATTGTTCGCTGCTGCCGTAGACGAATATCTGCCGGATGTACGGGCTCGCTGCGTATTCGGCCTCGAGTTTGGACACCGCGACGAACTCGCCTTGCGACAGTTTGATGACGTTGTTGCTGCGGTCGAGGTACACCAGGTGATCCGGCGCGGTCTCCGCCATGATGTCGCCGGTCTTGTAGAAACCGTCCTCGTCGAATATCTCGGCGGTCAGCTCGGGATGCTTGTAGTAGCCGGGAATCAGGCTGGTCGACTTCAGATACAGTTCGCCGCGCGGGTGCGGCCGATCGGTGGTGAGGTACCCGAGTTCGGGAACGTCGACGAGCTTGTAATCGGTCACCGGCGGACGCATGATCGTCCCGCTGCGCATGATTCCGCCGCCGTTCTCGGTCGAACCGTAGCCGTCGCTGACCGGACAGTCGAGCAGCGACTCCATGAACGCGTGCATCTGCGCCGACAACGGCGCGCTGCCGCACATCGCCGACACCACGCGGCCACCGAAGAAGTCCTGGCGCAGTGCGGATTTCACCGTCTCGTCGAGGATGTCGGAGCTGTGCCCGTCGCCCGCGGACTGATCGAGCTCTTTGCGATAACGCTGAAAGATCATGTCGCACACCCGCGGAACGAGATTGAGCGCGGTGGGGCGAACCAGCCCGATGTCCTCGAACAAGGTGGACATGTCGCTCTCGGCGGCGAAATAGCCTATGCCACCGGCGGATAGCGTGCTGATCAGCCATGCCAGTCCGTATACGTGGCTCAGTGGCATGTACTGCAGGTGAATCGCCGGGATCTCGATGCCGATATCGAGCGAGGGGCTGTGCGGACGCAGCCACAGTCGCGAGACCAGGTCGACGGTGTACATCGCCCCTTTGGGCGTGCCGGTGCTGCCCGAGGTGTAGATCAGGGTGGCCAGCGGGTCCTGGCCCGCCGCGGGGGCGAACGCCGGCGCCGGCGGCAGTCCGCGCCCGGCATCCAACTCCTGCCGCAGCGGTATCACGTCCACCGCGCGACCGGCGTCGGCCAACCGCATCGTGGCCGACCGGAAACGCTCGTGCTGCTCGTCGTCATCGCTGCGGTAGTCGAAGACCACCAACCGCTCGACCGAGGACGAGCCGAGCACCACGTCGACCGCGACGTCCACCGATTCGACGCTGGCGGCGAAGATGCGCGGCTCGGTCTCGGCGACTATCGGCGACAGCCGGGCTGCCGTCGAACTGGTCTGCAACGGTACGAATACCGCGCCCATGCGGATGCACGCCAGATTGATCAGCGCATAGTCGATGCTGGTGAAGCCCAGCACGGCGACGAAATCACCGGCACGAAAGCCGCTCGACCGCCACGAGTTGACCAATGCGACAACCCGGTCGCGCAACTGGCCGTAGGTGATCGTGTCGAACCCCGACAGCAACGTGGTGCTCTGCAACCCGGTGGCCTCGTCCCGCCTCACCTCACGCGCGCGCTGTCCCAACGCCGGCCGCTCGGCGTACCCGTTCAGGTACTTGTCCACCACTTCCCACAGCCCGAGCCCCGGCCGCTGCGCGGGCTCTGCCACGTCCGGCAGCGGCGCCGCGGGCCGAAATTGCGGATCGGTCGCATACAGCCGGTCGACCCGGCGGCTCAACCGCTGGACTAGCTCGGTTTCATCCATGATTCCTCGCCTCGCTGATTCGCTCACTGATCGCCACATAGCCGTCAGGCACTCGGCTACAACTCCGGCCCCGACCGCACCCGAAGCCCGACAGCTCGTCCATCACCGAGCCAAGCACGAGGTCAGAGCAGTTACGTCCCACCTCCAGTGAAGCTCCACCGAGCCACCTCTTCAATGGCCAGAGGTCACGACCATGCCGATAGCTGGGGCCGACCGCACCCACCGGCAGCCGTCCCGGGAACACGATCTCCCCGGCATCGCGGCGGTCCGGGCGAAGCGCTGCGGCAGCAGCCGGACCATTGCGGCGGAGCTGGCGAAATGCGGGCACGGAGGCCGTCCAGGCGCCGGAAAAGCCCCTCACCCACAGGGCAGATGAGGGGCCTGTGGTGGAGCTGCCGGGAATCGAACCCTTTCGCGTTGTGGTCGAAGTAAGTCAGCCGACCGGCTGTCCGACCGGCCAGGCGAGTAGGGCAGCACGTGCGATGTGCTCGAGGTCCGCATGAGTGGCGCCGTCGCGGGCCTGGGCCGACATTCCTTGCAAGACAGCGGAATAGAACACCGCGAGTGCGTGCGCGTCGGTGTTGCGAGGAAGCTCCCCGGCATGCGCGGCCGCGGTGAACTTGCGCTCGATACTTTCGAGCCCAGCGGCTCGCAAACCGCGCAAATGCGCTCGGACGTCTTCCGACTGCGGTGTGCAATTGGTGGCGGCGGTGATCAGCAGGCAGCCGGGCGGATGACCATCGCCGGTGTAAGCGGTCGCGGCATCGTGGAGCAAACGCGCTATCGCCGAGTATGCCGTCGGTTCGTCGGCGACCGCGCGGGTGGTGAACGCGGCGTATGTGTGCAGATATCGGTCCAGGGCCTCGAGGAACAGGGCCCGCTTATCACCGAAGGCAGAGTAGAGGCTGGGTGCGGTGATACCCATCCGCTCGCCCAGGAGCGCGACCGAGGTCGCGTCGTAGCCGTGCTCCCAGAACGCGATGAGAGCGTGCTCCAGCGCTTCGTCGCGGTCGAAGGACCGAGGTCGTCCGATAGCCATCCTCCAATACTATAGCGATCGCTCAAAATGTCTGCTAGCGTCATTTCATAGCGATCACTCAAAAAAAGAGTGCCGGTAGAGGAGTTGACGATGGTCCAGGTAGGCGTGCAGATCCGCTTCGAGGCCAAACCAGGCAAGGCGGATGAGGTCGAGGCGATGCTGAAGCGAGCCCTGACACAAGTTCTCCAGGATGAGCCCACCGTCGTCTGGCTGGCGCTGCGCATCGGCCCCGCGTCCTTCGTGGTGGTGGACGCGTTCAATGACGATGCGGATCGGCAGGCCCATCTCGCTGCATATCTGGCTCCACTACACCGAGCAGCCACGGAGTTGTTCGTGGGCCCTCCGTCGGTGGAATACACCAACGTGGTCGGAGCGAAGTTGCCCGGCCCTCGAAATCCGCGAGCCGGCGCTACTACTTCCGCGCATATCAGGTGAGCGGCACCGTCGTCGGCTCCGACCCGATGCGGACCTGCGGCCGACCCGCGACCGACTTACCCGATCACACGGCGGCGACCGGCTTTTCGCCTCTCCGGACGTCGCCGACCATCTCGGCGACCTACGCGAACCCGGCATCGGCGAACGCCACATCGATCTGGAGCGTGACAGCTGGATCTGCCATCCGCCTCGAACAGGACGACGGCTACGACTGGTCGCCGGAGAACCCCACCCGCCTGTCCTCGCGGTCCGTATCCGGCAGTTCCGGACCTTCCGTCCAGGACGTATCTCCATGGCGACGTCCGGATGTGAGCAGCGTTGCCGGACCGATGAGTTCGGGCGTGCCTCGCCGTCGATACAGACGAAATGATGAACACGCAGTCGTCCTGGTGCGACGTGACGAATGGCCGGGCCATCATCCCGCTCGCGCCGGGCAGGCTGCGCCGACCTGGAGGTATCCGCGAGTGTCGAACGTCGTATCTCGTGACGAGCTATGGGCGTTGGTGCACGCCGAACGCGCCGCATTGGCCGAAGATCTCGCCGATCTGAACGACATGCAATGGGCGCAGCGGTCGCTGTGCGGACAGTGGACAGCGGAGGAGGTCCTCGCCCACCTCACCGCGGCGGCAACGACGGGCCGGCTCCGTTGGCTGATCAGTGTCGCGCGCGCCCGTTTCGACTTCGGTAAACATAACGCCGCGCAATTGGCCGCCCACCGCGGTCCAACGCCTGCGGAAACACTGGACCGATTCCGTGCGGTCATCACCAGCACCACGGCGCCGTCCGGACACACGGCGGCCTGGCTCGGCGAGGTGGTCGTTCACGGCCAAGACATCCGTCGCCCACTTGGCCTATCCCGAGAACCCTCGATCGAGTCGGCCACCGAGGTCGCCAGGTTCTACGCGAGCCGGGACTTCACCGTTGCCGGCCGCAGCTCGATCGAAGGTTTGCGTCTGGAAGCGACCGATGGCCCCTTTGCCAGCGGAACCGGGCCTTTGGTCAGTGGAACAACGATCGCCTTGACCATGGCGATGGCGGGCCGGGTCACCTATTGCGACGACCTCGCCGGCCCCGGCTTGCCCACCCTGCGCAGCCGTCTATGAATCTCCCCCCGAAAAAGGTCCCCGCCACATCCTCGTGATGCTTCGCGCCGATCTCCGACATCCACGGCTCGTTCACACTGGGCGAGTCCGGCCGAGCCACCCGGGTTGCTCCTCGCGGTCCAGTCGTCGGCCGGTGCGATCAGCGCCGCAGTCACAGCAAGGGCTCGGTGAATCAAACATGCACGGACACAGCGTTTCTCACGCCAGGGCGGGTGATGTTCGAACTCCTGAAGCACGGCGCGGGCAACAGGACCCGGCGGCCGAGGCGGACTGCCACCCACGCGGTGGCACGAGTAATAGTGCGCGGCGGAATCGGTTGGCAGGAGAGGATCGGCGACAACCCGGCGGATGCGTGTGTTCGATATCGTATCGTTCCCATATTTTATGGTGTAGCATTGCGGTCACGGACACACAGGGCTGGCGCCGGATGGTCAACGCTTCAAAAGGTCATCGTCGGGTTCCGCGAGTCAATGTGACGGCATCCCGGTGCGCTGGCCCTCGACCGCATCCCGTCCGTCGCAAGCCGTCGGGCGGGCGGGAATCCCGGAAACCGACCGCATCTCATTTCCCAAGGAGTTCCGATGTCAACCGCATATTTGGTCGTAACCCTCATCGCCATCGGCGCCAATGCCTTCTCCGGTCTTGCCGCGATCACCCGGTTCCGGCCGATCATGAAGGTTCTGGTTCCCGCGATGGAAACAGCCGGGGTCCCTCGGTCCTGGCTCGTCTTCCCGATCGGCACACTGAAAACGGCAGGCGCGGTAGGCCTCACGATCGGCCTGCTCGGCGTACCGCTCATCGGGGCAGCGGCAGCCATCGGCCTGATCCTGTTCTTCGTCTGTGCCGCCTACACCCATGTTCGGGTGGGTGACTACTCACAGACCTTCTTCGGTGCCGTGACGTTCTTCCTCCCTCTCGCTGTCGCGAGCCTGGCTCTGGGGCTCGCCGCTTAGCATCCACGTCGGCAGCTGCAGGCCGCACAATCCGAACCCACCCCGCCGTGGCCGGACACACTCTCATGCCTGTCGTATGATACGAATAATGAATAACTAGCCGCGCGAGTCGTAAGGTACAGGTCAGTGACAGATCAAGCCGGGGCGAGGCGCCGCCGCCAGCTGACCAACGGTGTCAAAGAGGCGCTACGTGACCTCAACATCCAGATGTCACTGCTCAACCGGCGGATGAGCAGCAAGGTTGAACTCAAGGACGCCGACTGGACCTGCGTGGATCTGTTGAACCGGCAGGGCCCGCTGTCCCCGAAGGAGCTGGCACGGCGGACCGGCCTGCACCCGGCAACTCTCACCGGAGTACTCGATCGACTGGAACGCGCCGGATGGGTTGTCCGAGAACGCGACCCGCACTCCCCCGACCGCCGCGCCGTCACCGTGCGCGCCCTGCGCGAGCGCAACCAGGAACTCTACCGCACCCTCACCGGAATGAACAATAGGATGGATGCGCTCTGCCTCGATTACACCGAGAGCGAACTCGAGGTGATCGCCGACTTCCTCCGCCGCACCGCCGAAGCCGGACACAGTTCCACCGAAGAACTCGACACCGCGTAGCCGGACGCCCGCCCCCCGTCTACGCACCGACGCCGCGTCCGCAAGACGTCCGCCGGCCGCCCGACGGAGTCCGCCATCGGTAACGGCACGCTGAAACATCAACTACCGCAAGGGTTTCAACTCTGCTGCCGTAGTTCGGCCACCACATCCAGCCGCCTGGACCGAGCGGCGTTCGACATCCATGTCCGCGATCGGCGCATCCCGGCGTATAGTATGTATTACGTATTATATGCAACACATGCATTATGGGATATGCTCGTACTTAGACCACGTCTCACATGGATGTGATTCGTTCTTGGCGCATTGAGATCGGTTGTGTTGCAT
>CBJNFW010000010.1:0-60447 GCA_966435935.1 uncultured Nocardia sp. | reverse complement strand
CACCTGCTTCAAGAAACTGGCGAAAGCAAAATCAGCCATATGAGACATGGTCTTACGAGCACGACGAGATACCGATGGAGCGTTACCGGCCGCATGATCTCGCCGTTCACCAATTCGGAACCCAGGGCCGCGCCGAGGGCCGTTTCACTGCCCGCACCGACCTCGCGGCCGGTCTGCTGGCGCTGGCGGGCGACGACTCCTGTCTACACAAAACCGTCGGCATAATCACCGCGGTCGGCAACCCGAGTTTCATGCGGATCATCCGAAAGGAAGGCTTCGCCGGCCGCTGAGCAGGGCACCGCCCGCCGCGATCACGAGGTGCCCGCCTCCGCACCCGCAGGAGACGCCGAATAACGCTGCGCTGCAGCCGATCTCATATCCGTACCAAAAGTTGGTGAGTGCGTC
Source organism: uncultured Nocardia sp. (assembly GCA_966435935.1). Taxonomy (GTDB): domain Bacteria; phylum Actinomycetota; class Actinomycetes; order Mycobacteriales; family Mycobacteriaceae; genus Nocardia. The sequence goes on along the minus strand of CBJNFW010000010.1, from coordinate 60,042 downwards.
GCGCCACCCTTCGCGACCTTACGGCCGGAGCCCTCGACTTACAATATATTAGATACTATACGAAACTCATATATTATATGTTACACTCGTATACGTGGGGCGCGGACACCTCCGCCAATCCCGGACTACACACAACCCGACGCCGAGCCGTGCAGGCAGCGATTCCCGCAAGGGGACAGCCGTCAGGCCGATCCAGACAACGGAGACCACTGCACAGCAGCGGTTCCTCGATTCGCTGGGGTCCGGGCGCAACCCACGAGCCGAGTGATCGACGCCGGCCCACGAGATCCGACCCATCCGACACCGAAGGGACACACGGTGAACGACACCAACGAAACACCGAAGATCGACATGGCCACCTCCGACTTCGAACCCATGTACCGCGGCGACGAATTCTCCACCGGACTCGTCATGCAACGCGCCCCCTGGGACATCGGCCGGCCACAGCCACTGGTCGTGGAATTCGAACGACAGGGCCGCATCACCGGGAGGATCCTCGACGTCGGCTGCGGCCCCGGCGACAACGCCATTCATCTCGCCGACCTGGGATACTCGGTCATCGGCCTGGACGTCGCGCCCACCGCCATCGAACAGGCCCGCGCCCGAGCCGCAGCACGCGGTCTGGACGTCGATTTCGCCGCGGGCGACGCAACTACGCTCGAAGGCTACGACAACTATTTCGACACCGTGCTGAGCAGCGGGCTACTGCACAACCTGAATCCTCGACAACAACAAGCACACCTGGCCGCACTGACCCGAGCACTCAAACCCGGCGGCCGACTGATCCAATTCTGCTTCACCCCAGCCGAACACGGCGAACTCTACTCACCACACCCGATGTCCGAACAACAGCTCCGCACCGCCTTCTCGGAGCCGACCTGGTCCGTCACCACCCTGCGAACCGATCGACTGGAAACCAACCCAATGCCCGCCCATATGCTCGAACGATTCGCACAACACAACTTCCACCCCGAATTCACCGAGACAGGAGCACTATTGCTACCCGTGCTCGTCCTCGAGGCAAGCAAGGCCTGACACGCACCAGAGCCGTGGTTGAAGCCGGGACATCCGGCTTCATTCCGCAACGTTGCGGTCAGGATTGTCGATTACCGGACCGGGGGCCGCCCCAAACATGTCGATCGGCCTTTCCACCTACGACGACAGCACCCTCGGGAATTCCGCGTACGGCGCCGAACAGATCAGGGAAGCGGACCACGCAGGTCAACATCATCCAGCACAGCGGCGCGAATGTGAAGACGATTCAGCGCCAACTCGGGCACCTGACGGCGACCATGACGCTCGACAACTATGGGCATCTGTTCGAGGACGACCTCGATGGCGTGGCTGTTCGGATGGGCACCGGATTGCGGGCCGCTGCGGAGAAGTGTGCCCGAAATGTGCCCAGATCTACGACTGGTCGGGCATGAAAAAGGCCCCTCACCTGCGGTACAGGTGAGGGGCCTGTGGTGGAGCTGCCGGGAATCGAACCCGGGTCCTCCGCCGCTTCTCCAGGGCTTCTCCGTGTGCAGTTCGCGTTGTCTCTGCTTGGATCTCCCGGTCTTGCGAACGAGCCGAGATGACGATCCCAGTCGCTGTTGGATGTCCCGCCCTACTCCGCGACCGAGTCGGACGGTGAGCCTTCTAGCTGATGCCAGGGGCCGGGCCGAAGGCGAACCCGGGCTGACAGACACGCTCTACTGCTTAGGCAGCGAGAGCGTAGTCGCGCTGATGAGAATCGGCGCTTATAGGGTTGCAGCGACGCTTACGGTGGTCTCCTGCCTGCACCGACACGCTTCCCCTGAATCGACGCACGTAGTCGAAACCGTTCAGCCCCGTACTTCAATCCAGTTGCCCGGCTTGTGACCGGGCTGTTCATAGTAACACCTCGTGTACGGAAGACATTCCCGCCACGCCACGGCCCGCGCCGACCGGCCGCCCCTCCGGCCGGATCCGCCGGACCGCCGACCGGAACAGCACGCGCAACAGGCAGCGCATCAGCGACTCCGCCGCGTGACGGCGGGCCGGGGAACGCGGCGATCGAAACTTGTCGGTACCCCCTGATACGTTCTGGCCCATACCGATGATTCGAAACATGAGGCGATGCAATGACTTTCGGGGGCACAACCTATCTCGAGCTGTCCGAGGCGAACGGCTCTGCGCACAAGTTCTACGAGGTCGCCGTCGCGGGCACCCAGGTCACGATCCGCTACGGGCGGATCGGGGATGCCGGTCAGACACAGGTGAGTTCGTTCCCCACGACGGAGAAGGCCGCGGCGGCGGCCGGTAAGAAGGTCGCCGAGAAGATGCGCAAGGGCTACGCGCCCGCGGTCCTTGGGGCGCGCGCCAAACGCCAGGTCACCCGCCGGGCCATTGTCAGCCAGCGTTCGACGGCGAAATCCGCTCCGGTGCTGTGGACGTTCGACTCGGGCGCACCCGCGTACGGCATCTTCGTCGACGAGTCGCGCTGCTGGGTCGGCAACGAGGCGGGCGATGTGTTCACGCTGACGCCCGAGGGCGCCCCGATCGGCCGGTTCCGGCTGCCCGATTCGGTGAAATGCATTGTGGCCGACGATTTCTGGATCTACGCGGGCTGCGACGACGGACGTGTCTACGACCTGTCGGGCAAGGTGCCCCGGGCGGCGTACGACATCGCCTCCGATGTCGACATCTACTGGCTCGACATCCACGACGGCATCCTCGGCGTCTCCGATCGGCAGGGCGGGATCACCGTGATCGATCACGAGGAGGAGTCGTTGTGGAGCAGGCGCAGCACCGGCGATTCCGGGTGGATGGTCCGCGTTTCCCCCGAGGGCGTCTGTCACGGTCACTCCCACGGAGTCACCGCGTATGACCTGACCAGCGGCGAATCCCGCTGGCACGTGAACACCGGACCGGTGCTGTTCGGCTGGCAGGAGACCACCTCGGTCTACGCCGGAACCAGCAGCGGGGAGGTGCGCCTGATCGCCGAGAACGGGCGGTCCGAGCGCGTCTACCAGTGCGACGCGGCCGTATTCTCCTGTGCCACATCACCGGACGGCCGCTACGTCTTCGCCGGCGACAATCACTCCTCGGTCTACTGTTTCGACTCCGCCGGCCGGCGGCTCTGGAAACTGGCCACTGGCTGCGGCTCGGCGTTCTCGATGCAGTATCACGCCGACCGGCTCTACCTGGTGACCACCAATGGCACGCTGGCCTGCCTGGACGTCAGCGAATCGGGCATTCGCGACGCCGAGCAGGGCGTGCTGCCGCAGACGGTGTCGGTCAAGGCCCCCGAGATCGCCGCGGTAATCCCCAGCGCCGCCGTCGAGGTGACGGCCGATCCCGGCACGGGCGTCGTGGTGGAGTGTGTCCGCGAGGGCGGAAAACTTCGCGTCCACGTGGCCTCCCCCGGTTATGACGGTTCGTGGAATGTCCAGTTCCCGAAGGAGATTCGCGAGTACGGCGCGCGATACGTCGTCGATGCGGTCAGCGAGTCCGCGCGTGGCGGCTTCTATCGCGTCCGCGGCGACATCCGCAGACTGCACTGATCCGCGCCCGTGCATCGCCAACGGGCCGGGCGCCCACGGGCGAGACCGCGGCCCGAACAAATATGATGTTCGCACTATATGCGCCTCGTATCATTCGGCGTACGATCGATCGCATGAACGCAGACAGATACCGCCGGATGACCAACACGATCAACAAGGCCATCACCGGGCTGCAGCGCCTGGGCATCGCCTTCGGGCCGATGCAGCTGCTGACCGTCCCGGGCCGGCGCAGCGGGCGATTGCTCACCTTCCCGATCGCGGTGAACGAACTCGACGACGGCGGCCGATATATCTTCCAGGCGTTCCCGAAGGCCGCCTGGGTCGCCAACGTGCGCGCGGCCGACACCGTCACCCTGACGCGCGGCCGCAGGTCCACCACGGCCCGCCTGGTCGAACTGCCGGTGGATCAGCGCGGTCCGGTCCTGCGCAATCTGGTCGCCACCAGCCCGGCCAGCGTCGGAACCCGATTCGTCACCACGGGTCTGGCGGACGAGGCGACACCCGACGGAGTCGCCGCGGCCGCGGCCCGGATCGCGGTGTTCCGCGTCGAACCCGCCTGATCCGCCCCGCTGACACCCACCGCACTGGCCCGCCTGGCCGGGTGCACCCGGCCAGGCGGGCTTTGACCGGGACTCTGGACCGCATGCGGAAGGCGGGCTGGATCGTGCCCCAGCGCGATCCGGAATCGCCCGACCGCCGCGCGGTCACGCGGCGGCTCGTGCGTGACCGCAATCGCGTTCTGTTCCAACTCTTCTCGGGAATGGCCCAGCGGATCGACGCGGTCTGCGCCGGCTGTTCCGAGGCCGAACTGGGGGTCATCACCGACTTCCTGCGACGCACCAGCGCCGCCGGTCACGAGTCCGCGGCGGAACTGGAACACTAGTTGTCGCCGGTCATGACTCCAGCACCGACAACCCTGCCGAAGGAAGGTCACCGATGAGCGAACCTCGTCCGCCGTTCCCGCCGTTCACCGCGGAGACCGCACGCCAGAAGGTGCAGGCAGCCGAGGACGCGTGGAATACTCGCGACCCGCAGCATGTGGCGCTGGCCTACACGCCCGATTCGGTGTGGCGTAACCGTGACGTGTTCGTCACGGGCCGCGAGGAGATCGTCCGGTTCCTGACCGCCAAGTGGGAGCGCGAACTCGACTACGCCCTGCGCAAGAGCCTGTGGGGTTTCCGGGAGAACCGCATGGCGGTCCGGTTCCAGTACGAGTGGCACGACTCGGCCGGTCAGTGGTGGCGCAGCTACGGCAACGAGTTGTGGCAGTTCAGCGCGGCCGGCCTCATGGAACGACGCGAGGCCAGCATCAACGACGTACCGATCAGCGAAGTCGACCGGCGGATCTTCGGCCCGCGATCCGACGACGATCTCGGCGTGGAGATTCCCCTGCAGTAGCCGGGACAGCGACTCGCCCGACGGGGGCGGCCGGTTCAGGCCGTGGCGATCAGCGCGACGGAACCCAGCGCCATCGCCATACCGATCTTCTGCAACGGTCCGGCCCGCTCGCCGAGCAGGACCATCGCCAGCAGGACCGTTGCCGCCGGGTAGAGCGAGCCGATCACGCTGATCAGGGACAGCAGGCCGGAATGGAACGCATACTGCATGGCCACGTTCGCGATCACATCCAGGACGCTGACGTAGCAGGCCAGCCGCAACGGCTCACCGCGCGGCGCTCGGAATTGACCGGCCGCCAGCGCGGCCACCCAGACGACCAGGGTCGCCGCGACGCGCGAGAACAGTACCGGCCAGATGCCCGACGCGGTCGTCGTCTCGTGCAGACAGACGAAGGCGAGTCCGAACGCCAGACCCGAGCCGACCGTCAGCAATGCGACGCGACGGTCGAAACGCAACTTCCGGCCCCCGGTGATCTCCTCGGTCACGTCATCGGGCGATTCCTTGCTGACCAGCACCACCGCGATCAACGCGAGGCCGATCCCGACATAGGCCGGCGGACTCGAACGTTCCCCGATCACCATCCCCACCAGCACCGGAACACCGGCGACCAGCACCGCGGTCAGCGGTGAGACCACCGCCATCGGCCCGCTGGCCAGCGCCGCGTAGAACCACCACACGGCCAGCCCGCTGGCCACACCCGACGCCACGCCCCACAGCAGCGAAGCCGTATCACAATGCCCGCCGACCAGCGGCGCGACGACCGACAAGATCAGCACCGACAGCGGATAGGACACGATCACCACCCGCAACGCGGCAACTCGCCGGGACGCGACCCCACCCGCGAAATCGCTCACGCCGTAGCCGATTGCCGCCAGCAGCGCCAGCAGCACTCCGATCAACGGATGCCCTTCACACGCCGACCGAGCTCCCGAGTCACCTCCCGCTCCATCGTGCGGCGGGCCAGATCCTGACGTTTGTCGTAGTCCTGCTTACCCTTGGCCAACGCGAGCTCCACCTTGACCTTGCCGTCGGAGAAGTACATCGACAGCGGCACGAGCGTCTGATTGCTCTCCTTCACCTTGCCGGTGAGCTTGTCGATCTCCCGGCGGTGCATCAGCAGTTTGCGGGTGCGGCGCGGTGAATGATTGGTCCACGTGCCGTGCCCGTATTCGGGAATGTGCAGCCCCCGCAGCCACACCTCACCGTCGTCGATGGTGGCGTACGCGTCCACCAGCGACGCCTTACCCTCGCGCAGGCTCTTGACCTCGGTACCGACCAGCGCGACCCCGGCCTCGTAGGTATCGAGGATCGCGTAGTTGTGCCGCGCCCGCCGATTGGTGGCGATGACCTTGCGCCCCTGCTCCTTCATGTACACCCTCCTAACACATTCGCCCTGGTGAGCGGCAATCGATTTACCCCCGCCCGCCGCACGCCCACATCGCCCGACCAGCTTACGGACGCGGACGGGCCCAGCGCACACGTCAACAACCCGGCGGCCCGAAAACGTCCGACAGAAGGCAAGCACGCGCGTACGTCACATTCGGCGCTGGATTCGCCATCCCCGGCAAGGTCTCGGCCGATGATCGCGCCAACGGGATGGGCCCGAGCCGGCCGGAAACCATGCGGTGCTCCGAACTTGTTGTGCACCAGACTATTTCACGTACAGCGGCCACCCCCGGGCCCTCGAGTCGCGGCCGGGCGCGGCGGCGGCCGGGCGCAAAGCCCGGCGGGTGAATCACGACGCGATCAGCACACCGACGAGGGCGATCGTCGCCACCCAGACGGGGGAGGCGACGGCGAGGATCAGGGGGCGGGCGCCGACCTTCGCGATGGTGGTCGCGCGGACGCCGCAGCCCAGGGCGAACATCGCGGCGGTCAGCAGGAGTGTCTGCGCGGTTTTGGCATCGTCGAGAATCACGGTGGGCAGCAGGCCGGACGAGCGGAGCAGAACGCAGCCGAGGAAGGCCACGACGAAGAAAGGGACCAGCGGTGGGCGCTTCACGTCGAGGTCCGCGCTGCCCCGGTTGCGTTGGCGCACACCGAGAACCAGCATGACCGGGGCCAGCATCAGCACGCGGGCGAGCTTCACCACCACCGCGCCGCCCAGTGCCGCACCGCCGATCGCGCTGCCGGCCGCGACCACCTGAGCGACCTCGTGGATCGAACCGCCCGCCCACAGACCGGCGGTCGCATCGGACAGGCCGAGCGCGTGCGACAGCAACGGGACGATCGGAATCATCAGCGTGCCGAACAGGATGACCAGCGCGACCCCGGCGACCACCTCCTGCTCGTCGGCATCGACCACACCGTCGACCGCGGCGACCGCCGCCGCGCCGCAGATGGAGAATCCGCAGGCGATGAGCAGTCTTTGCGTCCAGCCGATGCCGAGAAGTTTTCCGGCGAACATCGTCCCGCCGATGCCCAGGAAGACGATCGCCATCACCACGACGATCATTCCCCAGCCGAGGTCGAGGACATTTCGGAGCATCAGTTGCAGACCGAGAAGTGCCACGCCCGCTCGCAGAAGCCGCTTCGCGGAAAAATGTAATCCGGGCTGAATTCGCTCGGGTATTCGTGTCAGATTGGCCAGAACGGCTCCGAGCACTATCGCGATCAGCAACGGGCTGACGGCCGGCAAGAAATGATTGACCGTCATCGCCGCCGCCGTGGCCAGGATGCACAGCGCAAGCCCCGGCGTCAGCGCGGCAATACTGCGTGAACGGCGTGATCGAGTCACGCCAACGGCCGATATCTCCGCTTCACCATTCACCCGAGTGCTCATGCGTTCACGATCGAGTATTCCCGGAAGATGCGGAAGACGGATTCTTCGCATGGGGCCATATCAGATGGACATACCCCAGCGCGCGGCTATATCGTCGACGCATGTCTCGGCGGTTCCCGGATTTCGCTGCACTGGAACTACTGGTGGGCGTCGACGACTACGGAAGCCTCAGCGCCGCGGGCCGTAAGCTGGGGATTCCACAACCCAATGCGAGCAGGGCCGTCAAACGCCTGGAACGGCAGTTCGGGCTGCCGCTGCTCGAACGCAAGACCAGCGGCTCGTCGCTCACGGCGCAGGGAACCGTCGTCGCGCACTGGGCGCGAATCGTTCTCACCGACGCGAACAAACTCCTCGATGTCGCCGAGGGGCTACGCATCGGACATGCGCCGGAACTCACGGTGGGCGCGAGTATGACGGTCGCCGAGCACCTCCTGCCGCGCTGGCTCGGCCGCCTGCGCGGATTGCATCCGGAAATCACCGTCCATCTCCAGGTATACAATTCCACTCGGGTATTCGAGCAGGTAATCAGCGGTGAATGCGGAGTGGGCTTCGTGGAGTCACCCACGGTTCCACCCGAATTGCACAGTATCGCCGTCGCCCGGGACAGCCTCGTCGTCGTGGTGCATCCGGAACATCCGTGGGCCCGACGCGGCAAGCCGATTCCGATCGCCGAATTGGCAGCCACGCCACTGGTGGTTCGAGAACCCGGATCGGGCATGCGGAACACGCTGGACGTGGCGTTGCAGGAATACGACCGGGCCGAGCCGCTGCTGGAATTGGGCAGCGCCGCGGCTATTCGCACCAGCGTATTGGAAGGGGTCGGTCCCGCCGTGCTGAGCACCTTGGCGGTCGCCGACCACCTGGGTTCGGGCGCACTGCGGACCGTCGAGGTCGATGGCCTCGACCTGTCGCGGCTGCTTCGAGCGGTGTGGCGCTCACCTCGCCGCCTCGAAGGCCCCGCGGGCGAACTCGTCGACCTGGCCTGCCGAGGCGATCGAGACGGTGGCGACCATCAGGCTCCGGCCTGAATCGGCTGGATGTGCGCAGCGGCGGTACCGGACGCCTGGTCCGCGTTGTCGACCGGATTTCCGACACTCCACGGCACCGACAGTTGCGTGGTTTCGTTCGGCGGGGTGACCGAGACCTTCGTCGGCGTCCACAGCGACCCCTGCTCGCCTGGCGGGAGACTGCCAGAGGGGTCGATGTAGTAGATGACACTGTGCGCGCTGGCGCCCGGGGCGAGGGTCACCGGAGACGCGTCGCCGACTCGCGGCAGGGAGTAGGCCGAGCCCGGTCCGACCAGATCGACGCCCGGGAAGCCGGACATGACGCAGGCATGCGCCGAGTGATTGGTGAAGATGAGCGGCAGATCGTAGTGCGTACCAGCGGCTCCCAACTGCCCCTGGGCGTTCACGGGGACCTGCTTCTGCGCGCCGAGCCGCGCCGAGAGGTCCGCGGTGCGGCAGGGCGAGGCCGCGTTCGACTGGCGCTCCTGCGTGCCGGCGGAAGCCGCGGCGGACGCCGCCTGCTGCGCGGACGATGCCTGCGGTGTCGTCCCCGGCGCCGCCGAATCGTTCCCCTGACAACCCGAGACCGACAGCGCGAGCCCGGCCGCGGCGACAGCGATCCCCACCGAATTCCCGTATTTCACGCCCACTCCCATCGGAATGCGAAAGAGGTTTCGCCAACCTCACATGGTGTCCTGAATCCGGTGCAGACCTTACCGCGTCACCACCGCATCCGTGGCACGACAACCTGTTCGCGCCGAATTCCGATGTGCGCGATTTTTCACAGGTCCGGCTTGTAAACGCCGCACCGCTGCGGTGCGATATTCACCGGACCTCGGTGCGGAATTCGGCGACACCCAGGCGACCCGAGGGGACGCGCGGGATCGGCGTGGCAGTCACCTGCGACGCATCGGAATTCCTCCGATGCCGATGGAACCGGTCGAAGTCGTCCGCTATCCCCGTGCGGGCGACCCGGCGAAACCGGCGAGACAATCACGCTGTGAATGTATTCCCCTCCGAAACATCACAGTGCCGGTCATCGCGGTCGCAGCCCGGACCACGCAACTTTCTCTTTGTGCAACACACTATGCGGGTTGTCGGCGTGAGTAATTTGCTATCGGTATCAATTTCTACTTTTTCCTGGGGTGCTCCGAGCAGGCCCGGCGGGCGGGGTTCGCTTCGTTCGAGAACGTTAGGCGTCGACGTGGCCGGGTCTCTACCGTTTTCCGGCAAAGTTGCGACGTTTTTCGGCAAGCCGGATACCGTATCTCGTCATCGCGGCATCGGCAGCCGAATTGTGGTGCACCGCAGGATGATTCGTGCCGGTTATCCGGCGTCGTCCACGCCGAGCAGCTGAGCGCGCCACTGGGCCGGGCTCTGCCCGAAGTGCTGGCGGAAGCTCTCGCGGAACCTGCGTGTCGTGCTGAAGCCCGTCTCGAAGGCGATCCGATCCATATCCACCGGAAACGGGGTGGACAGTCTCCGCCGTGCGCGGTCCAGGCGGATCGTGCGCAGCATCGCACCCGGCGCGAGCCCCTCGGCCTGTTTGAGAGCGTTGTACAGCGTGCGCGGGGAGCAGCCGCACATCTTGGCGATGGCCTCCGGTGTCACCGTGTGGTCACCGGCGTGAACCTCCATGAACGCACGCGCCCGTCGAGCCACGCCGGAGAGATTGTCGGGCGCGACGGGCCGCACCGGGTCGAGCACGCCTTGGAGCAGGGTGAGCGCACCGGAGAAAGCGACGGTGAAATCTTGCGCGGTCCACTCCTGGCGGCAGTCGACGAGCTCGCGGACCTGATTCGCCAGCAGGCGTACCAGCGGTCGTCTCTCGTCCAGGGCGAGCGGGGCGTCCGCGGCGCGGGCGAGGGTGACGGACTGCTCGGGAACGGTCATGATCAGCGCACGAAGCGTCTCGTCCTGCCGCATGTACATGGGCTGGCCCCAGTGGAAGAACGCGAGCTGGCCCGGCTGAATGATCTCCCGCGAATCACCCTGTGCGAACTCGAATTTCCCTTCCAGCGGGATGAGGAGCCGATAGCTGTTGTCACCGTCGTCTCGGACATTCCGCTGCGAGCGCTGGTAATCCAGCGGGTCGGACTGGAACTCGACGATCTGGAGCGGGCCCACCTCCTGGGCGAACGCCGCGGAGTGGAAGTCCTCGCCGCTGCGGAAGGCGAGCCCGACCGACCCCTGCCTGGTATGAAGATAGTTGTGCCAGAGCGCGGTTCGGTCGGCTTTGGTTTCGACATCGTTCGTCGAGACACGTTCGGTCCGGTACTCGGGATCGGTCACACGGACACCCTTTCGCGTACCGCTTCGAGGCTACAAGGGCATCAACATATCAAGGAACCGAACCGGACGTGCCCGCCCGACATCCGAACTCCGTTGTGCTCGAACCGGATCAGCCGGTGTGTACCTCGAGGTACAGGACGAACAGCGCGACCCACACGAGCAGCAGCAGGATCGTCGACACGCGCGGATGCCCCAGATGACGGTAGGTGTGCGGACGCAACCAGCCGGTGTCGACGGTTCCCTCGAGCACCCGAACGCGAAGGCCGGCCGGCTCCGGAGCGTCCGGCGCATCCCGATCGGAACCACCGGACTGCGCGTCGCCGCCATCGGACTGATGGTTGTGGTGGACCATGCCGGAACGCTATCCGGGTACGCGGGCGAGTGGGGGAAACTTGCCCGAATCGAAATGGGTTCGTGCGGCGGTGGCAGGCCCGCACGGACTCATGCCGGGCGTACCTCCAGGTACAGCGCCAGCACCGCGATCCAGACCGACATGAGCACGAGCGTGGACACCCGAGGACGACCCAGCTGTTGCCGACGAGGCCACAGCCGGTGCCGGCGAGTGTGGCCCGCGCCGGCCTGCTGCGCCTGCGGGTCGGGCCCTGTCACCGTGAGGGTCGGCTCCTCGGTGGGAGCGCCGCCACCACCGGTGACATCATCGTTACCGAGCGTCATATCGGAAAGTTACCCACGTTTCGGGTCGTGATAAACGGATCGTCCTGGCACGTTCAGTACATATCGTCCGGCGGTGGTTCGAAATCCCAGTCCGGGGGCGGTTCGTGATCCCGTGCCGAGGCCGGCGAAACCGGTTCCCGGGCCGGTTCCGGCCGGGCGGCGGCCCGAGTCCGCGACGACGCGGAAGCCGGGCGGGCCGGCGACGCGGAAGCAGCCGGGCGGGCGGGCGCATCGGTCCGGGGACGAGCCGGGGGCCGGCTCGGGGCCGCCGCGGCGGATGTGTCCGACCCCGGCTCCCCCGTGACCGTCCCCAGCACGCCCTCGCCGTACTTGGCGAGCTTGTTCTCGCCGATACCGCTGATCTCGCCGAGCTGAGCCAGGCTCGCGGGCCGGCGCGCGGCGATCTCCCGCAACGTCGCGTCGTGGAAGACCACGTACGCCGGAACCCCCTGCTCCTTGGCGGTTGCCGCACGCCAGGCCCGCAGCCGCTCGAACAGCCCGGCATCGGCCGGAGCCAGATCGGCGGCGGCGAGCCGAGATGTCTTGGCGCGCGGCGCTTTCGCCACCTTGACGCGTTCGGGTTCCCGGCGCAGCGCCACCTGACGCCCCTTGAACAGCACCTCCTCGCTGGCCTCGGTGAGCACGAGAACGCCGTAGTCCCCGTGCACGGCCAGCAGGCCCTGCGCGAGCAGTTGCCGAATTACGCCGCGCCATTCGATATCGCGCAACTCCGCCCCGACGCCGAAGACCTTCAGCTCGTTGTGCTTGTGCTGCACCACTTTCGGATTGGACTTGCCGACCAGGATGTCCACGATGTGCCCGGCGCCGAAGCGCTGCCCCCGCTCGCGCTCGAGCCGCAACACCGCCGAGAGAACCTTCTGCGCGGGCACCGTGCCGTCCCAGGATTCGGGCGGATCCAGGCAGGTGTCGCAGTTGCCGCACGCTTCACCGCGCTGGCCGAAATATGCCAGCAGCTGAGTGCGGCGGCACTGCACCGTCTCGCACAGCGCGAGCATCGCGTCCAGATGCAGTTGCAACTGACGGCGGTGCGCGGCATCGCCTTCCGAGGAGTCGATCATCTTGCGCTGCTGCACGACATCGTTGAGGCCGTACACCATCCACGCGGTCGAGGGCAGGCCGTCGCGACCGGCGCGACCGGTCTCCTGATAGTAGCCCTCCACCGATTTGGGCAGATCGAGATGCGCGACGAACCGCACATCGGGCTTGTCGATGCCCATGCCGAACGCGATGGTCGCCACCACGACCAGCCCGTCCTCACGCAGGAAACGCGACTGGTTGGCCGCGCGGGTGCGGGCGTCCAGGCCCGCGTGATACGGCACCGCCTCGATGCCGTTGCGGGTGAGGAATTCCGCGGTCTTCTCCACCGAGTTGCGCGAGAGGCAGTAGACGATGCCCGCGTCACCGGCGTGCTCGGCGCTGATGAAGCTCAGCAACTGCTGATCGGCCCGGTTCTTCGGCTCGATCCGGTACTGGATATTGGGGCGGTCGAAGCCCGCGACGAAATGCTTGGCGCCGGTCAGATCCAGGCGCTCGGCGATCTCGCGGCGGGTGGCCTCGGTGGCGGTTGCGGTCAGCGCGATGCGCGGCACATCGGGCCAGCGCTCGTGCAGTACCGACAACGCCAGATAGTCCGGCCGGAAATCGTGGCCCCACTGCGACACACAGTGCGCCTCGTCGATGGCGAAAACCGACACCTTGCCCTTGTCCAGCAGTTGCAGCGTGGACTCCAGCCGCAACCGCTCGGGGGCGAGGTAGAGCACATCGAGTTCGCCGGCCAGGAACTGCTGTTCCATCGTGCGGCGCTCATCGGGGTACTGGGTGGAATTCAGGAAGCCCGCGCGCACGCCGAGGGCGTTGAGCGCGTCGACCTGATCCTGCATCAGCGCGATGAGCGGCGAGATCACGACGCCGACCCCGGGCCGCACCAGCGCCGGAATCTGATAGCACAGCGATTTGCCCCCGCCGGTCGGCATCAGCACCAGCGCGTCGCCGCCCTCGATGACCTGCGTGACGATGTCGTGCTGTAATCCGCGGAAACTGTCGTATCCGAATACCCGCCGCAGAACCTGTTGCGCCGCATCGGGTTCGGCGCCCACGCCGGACTGATCGATCAGCGAATCGGCCACCGTCTCGAGCGTCTCCCGCGAACTCACCTTCGACATGCTAGCGCCAGCCCGCCGCCCCGGGGCTCCAGCGGGTCGTAAGGGACGCGCAATTCGCCGCTTCGGGCCGGCGGCGGGACGTCTTCAGTTCTGGACATACCCGCAGATTTCCCATATACATGCGAAATCAATTGTCGCGCAGCGAGAATCGATCGATCTGTGCGTGCGCGGGATGGGAGCCGATCATGCGTCGCCGCACACCTTCCACATGGCAATCGCACCCGTTGCACATGGCGAACGCATATTCTCCGTGGGACAACCGCACCCTTTCGGGGATCGCAACCGCACCCTTACTCCAAAAAGCCGCACCCGCTGCCTCGACGGGAGTGGGGGCGGCGTCAGTGGACGCGCGAACTCACTCGCGAACGTAGTAGCGCAGCGTGCCGTAGGCCGTCACGGCGGCGAAGACGATGCCGACCGGAATGATCGTCATCGCGACCAGCGTGACGTCGTCGCCGGTGATGCGCGGGAACACCTTCGACTCGAACAGCGAGCCCAGCGCCCGATCGATCACCAGCGGCCGGGCCGCGAGCAAGCCCAGCACCGCCAGTACCGAACCGACGACCGCCGCGGCCACCGCCTCGAGCAGGAACGGCAACTGCGTATACCAGCGGCTCGCGCCGACCAGTCGCATGATGCCGACCTCCTCGCGTCGGGTGAACGCCGCGATCTGCACCATGTTCGCGATCAGCAGCACCGCCGCGAACGCCTGGAGCACCGCCAGACCGAACGCCGCGTTGCGCAGACCGTCGAAGAGACTGACCAGCCGGTCGACCACGTCCTTGTCGTTGCGCACGAACTTCACCCCGGGCCGGGCCTGGAATTTCTGCAGGATGCTCGGATACGTCCCGGCATCGGTCATCTTGACCCGCAGCGAGGCGGGCAGCGGCGACTGCGCGACGTAGGCGGCCAGCTCCGGCTGATCCTTGAACGTCTTCTCCTTCGCCTCGCGGACCGCATCCGCGCGGTTGAGGTACTGCACCGACACCACGCCCGAGGTGTCCTTCAGATCCGCCAGCAGCGTCTTGCACGGATCCTTCGAACAGTCCACATCGGTCGCGGACACGGTGTCGTCGAGGTACAGCCGCACCTCGAGCCGGTCCAGGAAGTACTGCTCGGTCTTGTCGGCCATCTTCACCGCCAGCAGACCGCCGCCGAGCATGGTCAGCGATACCGCGGTGGTCAGGATCATCGCGATGGTCATGGTGACGTTGCGGCGCAGGCCGTTGAGGACCTCGCTGAGTAGGAACGCTCCGCGCATTACCGGCCCACCCCGTACACGCCGGTCGCCTCGTCGCGGACCAGACGCCCGCGATCGAGTTCCACCACGCGCCGGCGCATCGCGTCGACGATGTGGTTGTCGTGCGTGGCCATCAGCACCGTGGTACCTACGCGGTTGATCCGTTCGAGCAGGGTCATGATGTCCTGACTGGTATCGGGGTCGAGGTTGCCGGTGGGCTCGTCGGCGAGCAGCACCAGCGGCCGGTTCACGAACGCCCGCGCGATCGCGACGCGCTGCTGCTCACCGCCGGACAGCTCACTGGGCAGCCGGTCGGCCTTACCGGACAGGCCCACCAGATCCAGCGCCTCCGGCACCGCGCGGTTGATGAACTTGCGGTTCTTGCCGATCACCTCGAGCGCGAAGGCCACGTTCTGCTCGACGGTCTTCTGCTGCAGCAGCCGGAAGTCCTGGAAGACGCAGCCGATCCGCTGCCGCAGCTTGGGCACCTTGCGCCCGGCCAGGCGGTCCACCCGGAAGTCCGCGACGTGGATCTCGCCGGTGGTGGGCCGCTCCTCCTTGAGCAACAGGCGCATGAACGTCGACTTACCGGAACCGGACGGCCCGATGATGAACAGGAACTCGCCCTTTTCCACCTCGACCGAAACATTGTCCAACGCGGGACGCGTCGAGGTTTTGTATGACTTGGTGACGTTCCGCAGGGTGATCACGAGGTGCCAGTGTAACCAGCAATGCAAGTGCGCTCTCCGGCACACACCCGGTAATTGCCTCGTGACATTCGCGTCACTTGGTCTGAGTGGACGAAATCACCGATTTCGGAATCGTATTGGCAATCGGTGAGAACCCGCTGTGATCGGGCGTAGTGGGCTTGACGAATACGTACAAAACGAACGTGGCGACCCAGACGGCGATCAGGGCCGCAGTGGATTTACGCAGTTTCACTCATACCCTCCCGGCGTAATGCCGCGGCAACCCGCACCCGGAGCTCGCGGCCGACTTCGAACTGTTTGCCCGGCAGCGTCCGGGCAACCATGCGGATGTTCATCTGGTCGACGGTGAGGTCCTCGAGTCCCATCACCGTGGGCTCGTCCAGCAGCAGCGATTTCAGTTTGCGGTCGGCGAACGCCTTCGCGCCGACATCGTGCAGGATCTCGTTGACCTTGGTGATGTCGGCGGTCGCCGGAACCGGCACGTCGATCGCCGCGCGCGCCCAGTCCTTGGACAGATTCGTGACTTTCACGATCTGCCCGTTGGGCACGGTGATCACCTCGCCGTCGGGATTGCGCAAGGTGGTGATCCGCAACGTGATGTCCTCGACGGTCCCCTCGGCCGGGTAGGTCTGGCCGGTGACCGCGATACTCACCACATCGCCGAACCCGTACTGCCGCTCGGTGATCAGGAAGAATCCGGCCAGCAGATCCTGCACGATGCGCTGCGCGCCGAAACCGAGCGCGGCACCGATCACCGCCGCCGGGGCCACCAGGCCGCCGAGCGGAAAGCCCAAGCGCTGCAACACTTCCAGCGCCACCAGGAAGTAGACGACGGACAGCAGCACCCAGGTGACCACCTGCGCCAGGGCGTGCCGGTGCTTGGCCGCCTCCGAGCGGACCAGTGAATCACTGCCCTGGAAGCCGGCGTCGATCCGGCGGATGATGCGGTCCCGGACGAACTGGGCGAACCGGCTGAACAACATCGCGCCGATCACGAACAGTACGATCTCCAGCCCGCCCGAGCGCGCCCAGGCCCCGACTCCGGCCAGCGTGGAGCCGTCAGCGAGATTCGCGGTCATTCCCTCACCTCTGCCGATCTCGGCCCACACCCGTCACAATCTGCCCTCTGGCCACCCGAACACACGCCCAACAGGCTACTACGGTGCGCGCGGCGATCGAAACGTCGTGATTGCGCCGTGATTGGCGCGAGCACGAGCAAACCGCGGATTACTCCTCCGCGCCCTGGCGCATCCGCCAGCGGATTCCCTCTTCGATGAAGCCGTCGATCTCACCGTCGAGTACTGCTGTCGGATTGTTCACCTCGTAATTGGTGCGCAGATCCTTGACCATCTGATACGGGTGCAACACATACGAGCGCATCTGATTACCCCAGGACGCGCCCTCGGTGGTCTTGAGCGCGTCCATCTGCGCGCGCTCCTCCTGCCGCTTGCGCTCGAGCAGTTTGGCCTGCAGCACGCGCATCGCGGAAATCTTGTTCTGCAACTGCGATTTCTCGTTCTGGCAGGTCACCACGATGCCGGTCGGGATGTGCGTGATGCGCACCGCCGAGTCGGTGGTGTTGACGCTCTGGCCGCCGGGCCCCGAGGAGCGGTACACGTCGACGCGGATATCGCCCTCGGGCACGTCGATGTGGTCGGTGGTCTCGACCACGGGCAGCACCTCGACCTCGGCGAAGGAGGTCTGGCGGCGGCCCTGGTTGTCGAACGGGCTGATCCGCACCAGCCGGTGCGTGCCCATCTCCACCGACAGCGTGCCGTAGGCATAGGGCGTCTTGACCGCGAAGGTCGCGCTCTTGATCCCGGCCTCTTCCGCATAGGAGGTGTCGTAGATCTCCACGCCGTACTTGTGCCGCTCGGCCCAGCGCACGTACATGCGCATCAGCATCTGCGCCCAGTCCGCGGCGTCGACGCCACCGGCGCCGGAGCGGATGTTCACCAGCGCCTCGCGCTTGTCGTACTCGCCCGACAGCAGCGTGCGCACCTCCATCGCCTCGACGTCGGCGTGCAGGGCGGCGCGTTCGGCGTCGGCGTCGGCGAGGGCCTCGGTGGCCGCCTCGCCCTCCTCGGCCTCGGCGAGTTCGTACAGCACCGGCAGGTCGTCCAGGCGCTGACGCAGCTCGCTGACGCGGCGCAACTCACCCTGGGCGTGCGACAGTTCGCTGGTGACCCGCTGTGCGTGCTCCTGGTCGTTCCACAGGTCCGGATCGGCGGCCTGATGTTCGAGCTCATCGATGCGACGGCGCAACTCGTCGATGTCGAGCACCGACTCGACCGTCTTGAGAGTCGTGTCGAGTTCGGCGAGATCAGCGGTGACGTCGGGATGCACGATTTCCCAATCTACCGTCCGCGCTCAGCACGAAGAAATACGACGTCGGCGGCGCTGTCCGGAACATCGCTCGCGGAGCGGGGCGCGGTCGGGGCGGCGGTGGCGCACATGTGGCGGATCCGCCGCCCGGACAGCGGATTCCGTGCGCCGGGCCAGTCCCGCTGAGCGGGATCCAAAGCCCTGCGGCGCTTGTAACCTCCGAGGCTGAAGGGTGGAATCGCCGCGACGAGGAGGTTGTATGAGAGCGATGAGCACGGCCGGACAGGGTTCCGGAACGGGCCGGAAGCGTGCGGGCGAACCATCCGCACCGCGTGCGCCGAAGCCGAGCACCGGCGAGGTGCGGTCGTGAGTGTGCTCGCGGTCACCGGCAGCGCGTCGGGAATCGGCGCGGCGGTCGTCGCGCGTCTGGAGCAGGACGGGCACCGCGTGATCGGCGTCGATCTGCACGACGCCGACGTCACCGCCGATCTGTCCACCGCCGACGGCCGCGCGCACGCGATCGCCGAGATCACCCGGCTGAGCGAGGGCGTCCTGGACGGTTTCCTGCCCTTCGCCGGGGTCGCCGCGGCCACCGGGCGGCCCGGGGATCTGGTCGTCTCGGTCAACTACTTCGGGGCGATCACCGTGCTCGAGGGCGTGCTGCCGCTGTTGCGCGAGTCCGACTCCGCGGCAGTGGTCCTGGTTTCCTCGAATTCCACGACGACGCAACCGAATTGGCCGGTCGATCTGGCCGAGGCGTGTCTGGCCGGGGACGAGGATCGCGCCCGCGAGATCGCGAACTCCTTCGGCGAATGGGGCGCCATCCAGGCGTATCCGGCCACCAAGGCGGCCCTGGCCTGGTACGCCCGCACCCGTTCGGCGGATCTGATCAAGGACGGCATCCGCATCAACGCCATCGCCCCCGGCATCATCGACACCCCGATGACCCGGGAGGGCACCACCGACCCGCTGGTCGGCGAGGGCATGAAGGGGTTCCTGGGCGCCACCCCGATCGGCCGGGCCGGGCGGCCGGAGGAGATCGCCGAACTGGCCGGATTCCTCGTCTCGGATCGGGCCTCGTTCTTCGTCGGATCGGTGATCTTCTGCGACGGCGGCATCGACGCGGCGTTCCGCGGTAAGGACTGGCCCGCGCGGTGGAGCTTCGAGTAGTCGTGCACGGGCCCGGTAACCTGTGAGGCCGTGACCGACCACACCGCCGATCTCGACCTCGCCCTTCGTCTCGCCGAGGAGGCCGACGCGATCACCCGCGCCCGCTTCGGGGCGCTGGATCTGAAGGTCGACAGCAAGCCCGATCTGACGCCGGTCTCCGACGCCGACTTGGCCGTGGAGAAGGCGCTGCGGGCGACGCTGGGCCGGTACTGCCCGACCGACGCGGTGCTGGGCGAGGAGTTCGGCGGCAACGCCGAATTCTCCGGCCGGCAGTGGGTGATCGACCCGATCGACGGCACGAAGAACTTCGTGCGCGGCGTGCCGGTGTGGGCGACGCTGATCGCGCTGCTGCGGGACGGTGTTCCGGTGGTGGGTGTCGTCAGCGCGCCCGCGCTGTTCCGGCGCTGGTGGGCGGCCACCGGTTCCGGGGCCTGGATGAGCGTGAACTTCGGTGAGCCGCAAGCGATCTCGGTCTCCGCTGTCGCCGAGCTGGGCTCGGCCAGCCTGGCCATCTCGAGCCTGTCCGGCTGGCGCGATCTGGGTCTGCGCGACCAGCTCGTCGGGCTCACCGACGAGGTCTGGCGCACCCGCGGCTACGGCGACTTCTACAGCTACTGCCTGCTCGCCGAGGGCGCGGTCGACATCGCCACCGAACCCGAGGTCTCACTCTGGGACCTGGCCCCGCTGGATGTGCTCGTCCGGGAGGCAGGCGGCGCGTTCACGGCGTTGAACGGCACTCCCGGCCCGCACGGCGGCAGCGCCGTGGCGACCAACGGGCTGCTGCACGACCAGGTCCTCGCTCGACTGGAGAAGTAAGCGTCAGCCTTCCCAGGGCGTCCACTGTTCGGTCGAGATCTCGAATCCGAACGGCGCACCGATCCTGACCGTCTCCCCGAAGTCCCAGGACCGAACTTCCTTGTACATGCCGGATCTGCGCTACGGCATGCCGTACAGCGTGGCCTTCGCGGCACGTGGATCGCGGTCGATCAGCAGATAGTACGGGATTCCCGAGTGCGCGTAACGCTCCATTCGGTCCCCGCCGGACGCCGACCCGCCTTCGGCTTCCCGGCGGCAGACCGGTGCGGAGCAGGACGTTGTCGTTGGGATTGCGGTGAATGTGCTCCCGGTTGGCGGCGTTCTTACTCTGGAGTAAGATAGACTTACTCTCAAGTAAGAAGCTGGGAACACCCGATCACCCCCACCACGAGAAGACTGGTGATTATGAGCACTCGAGACACCGCAACGAAGCGACGTCCGGATTCCGCCGTCGGGCTGAACCCGGTCAAACGCGACTGGATGGGCGCGGCCATGCGGGTCATGACGACCATCACGGGTTCTGAGCTGGCCGAGAAGTACAACTTGCGCAAGCCCATCGAACGATGGACCTACGAGAGCACCAAGACCGGCTTCCGCACCCTCGGCGCGGCCACCCGCGCATTCGCCAAGGTATCGGGCGGTGGTAAGCCGAAGCGGCTGCCCGCCAACGAATCTCGCCGGAAGGACTACTTCGACCTCACCCCGTCCGACGAGCAGCAGATGATCGTCGAGACGGTGCGCGACTTCGCCGGAGAGATCCTGCGCCCGGCCGCCCACGACGCCGATGCCGCCACCCGGGCCCCGCGCGATCTGCTCGAGCGCGCCGCCGAGCTGGGCATCACCCTGATCAACGTGCCCGAGGAGCTCGAGGGCGCGGCCACCGAGCGCGGCGCGGTCACCAATTCCCTTGTCGCCGAGGCACTCGCGTACGGTGACATGGGCCTGGCGCTGCCGATCCTGGCACCCTCGGGCGTCGCGGTGGCGCTGTCGCAGTGGGGCACCGACGCGCAGCAGAAGACCTATCTGGGCGCGTTCACCGGAGAGAACGTGCCGCAGTCCTCGGTCGTGATCAGCGAGCCGCGCGCCCTGTTCGACCCGTTCGCGTTGTCCACCAAGGCAACTCGCTCGCCCAGCGGCTACCGGCTCAACGGCGTCAAGAGCCTCGTCCCGGCCGCGGGCGATGCCGAGCTGTTCATCGTCGGCGCCGAACTCGACGGTCGCCCAGCGCTTTTCGTCGTCGAATCGGACACTCCCGGAGTGGTGATCGAGGCCGATCCGAGCATGGGGCTGCGCGCCGCGGGCCTGGGCCGGTTGATCCTGGACAACGTCCCGGTCGCCACCGACGCGCTGCTGGGTGACGGCGATGCCGCACAGCACGCCGAGGACTACGCCGACGCGGTCCGGCTGGCCCGGCTGGGCTGGGCGTCCGTCGCGGCCGGCACCGCCGGGGCCGTGCTCGACTACGTCAAGCCGTATGTGAAGGAGCGCGAGGCGTTCGGCGAGCCGATCGCCCATCGCCAGGCGGTCGCCTTCATGGTCGCCAACATCGCCATCGAACTGGACGGCATCCGCCTGGTCACCCTGCGCGGCGCGTCTCGCGCGGAGCAGGGCCTGTCCTTCGCCCGCGAGGCGGCCCTGGCCAAGAAGCTGGCCACCGACAAGGGCATGCAGATCGGCCTGGACGGCGTGCAACTGCTCGGCGGCCACGGCTACACCAAGGAGCACCCGGTCGAGCGCTGGTACCGCGATCTGCGGGCCATCGGCGTCGCCGAGGGCCTGATTCTGGTCTGACCAGCCCCCGAATCCAACCGGTGTCGCGCGGGCAGTCCCGCGACCCCCATCCCTCGATGGAGCCGAATCCATGATCAATCTCGAACTACCCAAGAAATTGCGGGCCAGCGCCAATCAGGCCCACCAGGTCGCCGCGCAGATCTTCCGCCCGGTCTCGCGCAAATACGATCTGTCCGAACACGATTACCCGGTCGAGCTGGACACCATGGCCGCCATGGTGGAGGGCCTGGCCGACTCCGGCACCCAGGACATCTCCGGGGCCACCGGCGGCCGCAAATCCGAGAAGGGCGACGGCGAGGAGAACTCGCACGCCACCGAGCTGCTCGGAAACTCCAACGGCGGCAACATGTCCGCGCTGCTGAACGCGCTGGAGACCTCCTGGGGCGATGTCGGCCTGATGCTCTCGATCCCCTACCAGGGTCTGGGCAACGCCGCCATCGCCGCGGTCGCCACCGACGAACAGCTCGAGCGCTTCGGCAAGGTCTGGGCCGCGATGGCCATCACCGAACCGTCGTTCGGCTCGGACTCGGCCGCAGTGACCACCACCGCCACCCTCGACGGCGACGAGTGGGTTCTCAACGGCACCAAGATCTTCGTCACCGCGGGCTCGCGCGCCACCCACATCGTGGTGTGGGCCTCGGTCGACCGCAGCAAGGGCCGTGCGGCCATCAAATCCTTCGTCGTGCCGCGCGATGCCCCGGGCCTGTCCGTGGCCCGGCTCGAGCACAAGCTCGGCATCAAGGCCTCCGACACCGCCGAACTGCGGCTCGAGGACTGCCGGATCCCGAAGGACAACATTCTCGGCAGCCCGGAAGTCAACGTGGAAAAGGGTTTTGCCGGGGTCATGCAGACCTTCGACAACACCCGCCCGCTGGTCGCCGCGATGGCCATCGGCGTCGGCCGCGCCGCGCTCGAGGAGCTGCGCACCATCCTGACCGATGCCGGGGTGGAGATCTCCTACGACATCCCCGCCATGAACCAGCACGCCGCCGCCGCGGAATTCCTCCGCCTGGAAGCGGATTGGGAGGCGGCGTACCTGCTGGCCCTGCGCGCGGGCTGGATGGCCGACAACAAGAAGCCCAACTCGCTCGAGGCTTCCATGTCCAAGGCCAAGGCCGGCCGGATGGGCACCGACGTCACCCTCAAGGCCGTCGAATTGGCCGGCGCCCTGGGCTATTCCGAGCGCACCCTCCTGGAGAAGTGGAGCCGCGACTCCAAGATCCTGGACATCTTCGAAGGCACCCAGCAGATCCAGCAGCTCATCGTCGCCCGGCGCGTGCTGGAACTTACCAGTAACGAGCTGAAATAGCCTGTTGCACAACCGAAACCGGTGCGATCCCAATTGGTGGCTCGCACCGGAATCGCGTCGTCGTCAGGTCATCGACAAGCTGGATGTCCCGACGGCGCCGGGTAACTGGATCACTCCTCCGGAGTGTAGTCGGCATACCGGGGCCGGAACGGAACCACGATCATCAGCTCGTGCGATGCGTCGTTGAGAGCCTTGATAGCTCGGTGTTCCGGCCCCAGGTACGGACTGATCTCCTCCGCGATCGCCTGTAGCCGGTCGCGCAGCTCCAAGGACAACTCACGCGGGAGCTTGCCGGGGAACTCAGGAGGGTTCTCCGGGTCGATCGGCAGGCTCACCGGCCGAACCGTCTCGTCGTCGGACATCGGTGCGTAGTCCTCTCAGAATCTCGGGTGGCACACGGAAGCGGGTACGTCCACAGTGCCGGGGTGGTCCTGGAATTGGAATGTGTGACCCTGGATCGTTCCGCGGATTGCTACAGCGATCCGCCATGTTCCGGCACGCCGCCGACCACTCGGCCAGCCATCTCAGTTGTCACCTACCCGTGCGGCAGCCCCGTTCGTGATGTTCGAGGACAAGTTGGTGAGAGTAGAAGGACGCACAGCCGAGTTGACGATCACCCAGCCTGGAGAGATAGCGCTATACGGCAAAGCATTCGATGTACTCGCCGCACAATCCGTTACCGGGGATGCCGCCCGGACATTGATCCGCCGGGCGCTCGAGACCCGGCAGGGCCGAAGCAAGTAATTCATACCCGCAGGGCAGGCACGGACCAGCCCGCTGAATGGCCATCAGGGTCGCAGGCAGCGCACATCGCGACCCGGACAGCGTCACTCAACCGGGACGGTACTTCGCGGCCCGTGAATCCTTTTGTCCCTCAAGCTGTTCGGTGGTCGCACTCAGCAGCCGTAGAGTTTGCCGATGCCCTCGGTGGGGGTCTTCTCGCTCAGGCAGCCGAAGGGCAGGATGCCCGCGTCGCTGATCCGGATGGCGGATTGGGTGGACTTGTCCTCGCAGATCAGTCCGCTCGAATCCGAGCGGCAGGTGTAATCGCCCGCGGCGATGCGTGATCCGTAGGGGAGCTTGTTGCCGTAGCCGCGCACGAAGGGGCCCGGGTCGCCGTGCATGGAGCCCACGGACGCCTTCGTTCCGGTGAAATCGATCCAGTTGGCCACGTACTCACCCTCACCGCTGTGGGCCGGCTGAGCCGGCGGATTCCGCAGATCCACCAGACAGGAAAGACCCGGCATACCCTCCTCGGCATCGGTGGTGCACTTGATCTTTCCGGTGGGACTGGTGAACGCGACGTCGCCGTCCTTCAGCGGGGTGGATTTACCGTCCTGGGTCGTCGCGGTGGCGTACTGGGCCGCCTCGACCGCGCTACCGGCCCGCACCCAGGCGTCGACCGTGGCGAACGACGCTCCGCGTCCCGGCGCGGCACCGGATGCGGCAGTGGTGGAGGTGGTCGAGGCGGAAGAGGCCGGCTCGCTCGACGGAACGGGGTGCGCGTGCTGATCGGTCGCGGTCGAACAGCCCGCCACCGCGAGTACGAACACTGCCAGTGCCGCGATACGCATGCGATCCACCCTAGGGGCACAGCGCCGTTCCCGCGAAAGCGCCGCGCGGCGTACCCCGCTGCCAAGCTCGGACATGCGAGGGGAACCGATCGAAAAATATCCGAGTCCGAAGCACATCGATGTCGATTCCCGGGATGTTCGTTCGACGGGTAGGTGAAGGGGCCGCAAGACGGCCGCACAACCGGAAGGATCGCAAAATGCGCAAGATCGTAGCGTTCGAACATCTCACCCTGGACGGTTTCGCCTCGTCGAGGCAGGGTTCGGGGTTCGAATGGACCCATCGCGCCTACAGCGAGGAGCTCGCGGAGTACGCCGCGCACATCCAGGCCGATTTCGACACCGCCGTATATGGCCGCGAGACCTACCTCGGTATGTACGGCTACTGGAGCAACCAGCCCACCGAGGAGAGTTCGGCGCACGAGCGCGAGCACGCGGAATGGGTGAACGCGGTCGACAAGATCGTCTGCTCGACCACGCTCGAGTCGGCCGAGTGGAACAACACGCGCCTGATCACCGGCAATCTGGCCGAGGAGTTCACGAAACTCAAATCCGCGCCGGGCGATACGATCGCCATCTACGCCAGCCCGAAGCTGGTGCACTCGTTCCTCGAGCTGGGACTGATCGACGAGTTCCGGCTCGTCGTGCACCCGGTGGTCATCGGTTCCGGGACTCCGCTGTTCCCGGAGAAAACGGCCCTGGACCTCGAGCTGACCGAATCGAAGTCGTTCGAGTCCGGCGCGGTGTATCTCCGCTACCGGACCGCCTGAGCAAAGGACATCCGATGCGCCACCTCCTTCTGATCCGTCTCGATCCGTCGGCCCAGCCGGTCGCCGGACCGGACCCCTCGCTCGCGGCGGATATGGACAAGCTGCTCGAGGAGATGACCAAGGCGGGGGTCCTGCTGGACACCGCCGGCCTGTGGCCGATCGACGAGGCGACGCGGATCCGGCTCTCGAACGGCGAACTCACCGTCCTGGACGGACCGTTCACCGAATCCAAGGAGATCATCGGCGGCTACTGCCTACTCCAGACCCGCTCTCGGGACGAGGCAGTGGAGTGGGCCTCGCGATTCCTGCGCGTGCACGGACCCGAGTGGACGATGGAGATCGAGGTCAGACAGCTGGATCAGCCGTGAGCTCGCACCGGCGATGAGCACCGAGCCCGCGCGACGGGCCGTCGAGGCGGCCTGGCGGATCGAATGGCCGCAACTGGTCGCCGGACTGACGCGCATCGTCGGCGATATCGATACCGCCGAGGAATTCGCCCAGGACGCACACGTGGCCGCGCTGGAGCAGTGGCCGCGCGAGGGCGTGCCCGCCAATCCGGGCGGCTGGCTGATGTCAGTGGCGAAACGCCGTGCGATCGACCGTTTCCGGCGCGATGCGACCTTCGCTCGCAAGCTGGCTCTGCTCGGACGGGATCTCCTGGACGAGCAGAGGTCGGGGTCTCCCGGTGCCGATACGGCCATCGGCACCGGGATCTCCGATGACATGCTGCGGATGATCTTCACGACCTGTCATCCCGCACTCCCCCGCCAGGCGCGCGTGGCGTTGACCCTGCGGATGGTCGGCGGCCTGACGACAGAGGAGATCGCGCGCGCCTACGTGGTAACGAAATCGACTGCGGCACAGCGGATCGTGCGTGCGAAACGCATCATCAAGACGCTCCGCATCCCGTACGAGGTACCGGAGGACGGCGAACTCGCGGCGCGGATGGACGCCGTACTCGAGGTGATCTACCTGATCTTCAACGAGGGGTACGCCGCCACCTCCGGCGAGCAGTGGACGCGCGGCGAACTCTGCGACGACGCGCTGCGCCTGGCGCGCATCCTGAGCGCGTTGTTGCCTGCCGAACCGGAGGTGCACGGCCTCGCCGCGCTGCTGGAATTACAGGCATCTCGGCTCGACGCGCGCAGCGATATCGCCCGCCGCCTGGTGCCGCTGTCCGATCAGGATCGCTCGCGCTGGAACCAGTTGCTGATCCGCCGCGGTTTCGCCGCGCTCGCCCGAGCGCACGCCAGCGCCCGCCAACGCGCGGCCTCACCCGGACCGTACGCGCTGCAGGCCGCCATCGCCGCCGCGCACGCCTCGGCCCGCACCTCCGCCGACACCGATTGGCAACGCATAGCCGGACTGTATGCCCTTCTGGCCCAACGCCTTCCGTCTCCAGTCGTGGAACTCAACCGCGCCGTGGCCATCACCATGGTGCACGGCCCCGCGGCCGGACTCGAACTGGTCGACGCCGTCGAACAGACCGGCATGCTCGACGGTTACCACCTGCTGCACGCGGTCCGCGGCGATCTGCTCGCCCGGCTCGAACGCCACACCGAGGCACGAGGCGAATTCCTCCGCGCCGCCGAACTCACCGCGAATACCGCCGAACAGTCGTACCTGCGAGCACGCGCCGCGGATCGCCCGCAGCCGGATTGATTTCGGGGCCGCACGGTAACGATTCGGGGGCCGCACGATGCGGTTCCCGCCGGTCTCCGAATCGGCCGGTTTGAAGTTCGCGGCCGTCACGATCCCGGCACGACGCGGCCCTCGGCACGCTGTTCGGATACGGCGGTCGACCACGCGCGGTCTGTCCGGCGTCGTCACGTTGCCGATCGCAGACCTCACGGTTCTCCTCGGTCACAGTTGGCCGAATTTCTGTATCCCACGTCACACCGGGCTGCTACCGTCCACAACACTCGGTCGGTAGGCGCACGGTGTGCGCACGGTAGTCGTGTGGAGGTGATCGCAGGTGACGTCGGTTCTGGAACAGTTGCAGCGCAAGGTGATTCACACGGTCGAGGCGGTCCGGGGTATCAACGTGCTGCGCGAGCGCGGCATCATCGATCCGCGCAATCTGCAGGAGACGCTGCGCACCGCGAAGGAGGGCGCGGTCCTCGGGTCGCAGGCGACCGCGGTGCGGCGTGCGACGCGGCTGTGGCCCGACCGGACCGCGGTCGTCGACGAGCGCGGCTCGCTGACCTATCGCCAGCTCGACGAGCAGTCCAACGCCCTGGCCCGCGGCCTGCAAGGTATGGGCATCACGCCGGGCACGGTGATCGCCATCCTGGCCCGGGACCACCACGGCCTGCTGCTGGCGATGGCCGCGGCGGGCAAGGCCGGCGCGCGGGTCGCGCTGATGAACACCGGCTTCGCCAAACCGCAGTTCGCGCAGGTGTGCGAGCGGGAGAAGGTCAAGGCCGTACTGCACGACAGCGAGTTCGTCGGCCTGCTCGACGCGCTGCCCCCGGATCTGCCGCGGGTACTCACCTGGGTGGACGAGGGCCACGAAATCCCTTCCGGTGCAACCACTATCGAACAACTCATCGCAGCCAACCCGACCACCGAACTGCCGTTCCCGGAGACGGTCGGCGGCTTCGTCATCCTCACCAGCGGCACCACCGGCCTGCCCAAGGGCGCGCCGCGCGGCAAGATCTCGCCGATGGCGACGGTCCAGGTGGTCGACCGGATCCCGTTCCCTCGCCAGGGCACCGTGATGATCGTCTCGCCGATCTTCCACAGCACCGGCCAGGCCACCTGGCTGGTCGCGGTCGCGCTGGGCAACACCGTCGTGACCACCCGCCGGTTCGACGCCGAGGACACGTTGCGCAAGATCGCCGAACATCGCGTCGAGATGCTCGTCGCGGTGCCGACGATGTTGCACCGCATGGTCGAACTCGGCCCGGAGATACGCGCGAAGTACGACCTGACCTCGCTGAAATCGATCGTGCTCGCGGGCTCGGCGCTCTCGCCCGAGCTGACCGTGCGCGCCACCGAGGCGTTCGGCCATGTCCTGCACAACCTCTACGGCTCCACCGAATGCGCCGTCGCGACGGTGGCCCAGCCGCAGGATCTGGCGATCGCACCCGGAACCGCGGGCCGCGCGCCGGTCACCTGTGAGGTGGTGCTGTTCGACGACGACGGCCACCGCATCCACGACAAACACGTCACCGGGCGCATCTTCATCCGTTCCGGCTCGCCCTTCGAGGGCTATACCGACGGGCGGCACAAGCAGATCATCGACGGCTACATGTCCTCCGGCGACGTCGGACACTTCGACGAGCACGGCCTGCTGTTCGTGGACGGCCGCGACGACGACATGATCGTCTCGGGCGGTGAGAACGTCTTCCCGCAGGAGGTGGAGAACCTGCTGCTGGAACGTCCCGACGTCTTCGACGCCGCGGTGGTCGGGGTGGACGATGTGGAATTCGGTAAACGACTGCGCGCCTTCGTGGTTCCCGAACCGGGCGCCACACCCGACGCCGAGGAGATCAAGGCGTACGTGAAGGGCAACCTCGCGCGCTACAAGGTGCCCCGCGATGTGATCTTCCTCGACGAACTCCCCCGCAACACAACCGGCAAACTGCTGCGTCGTGAACTGGTCGAGTATCGGATCACGGAGTAGGCCCGACCTCGCTCTTTGGGGGTACCGTCGGTTACAGAGACACTAACCACATACGAGCAGGTCTGCTTGCTAGTGTTAGCACGCACTGGATCTCGATGTTGCGGTCAGCCCGGCCCAGGTCAGGCGGGATCGCGGAAGGTTGTACCTATGTCAGCTGTCCTTCCGTCGGCAAGCAGCACCCTCCGCAAGGTCGGGGATTTGGCTCTGGGGGCCAATACGATGCGCAGACGCGGACTGTTCAACCCGCTGCGACTCGATCACGCCGTGCGCTCGGTCGTGGCGATCGGCAAGTACGGCCCGTTCGCGGGTGTGGTCGTCCATTCCGCGCAGACCCGCCCGGACTCCCCGGCCATCGTCGACGAGCGCGGTGAGCTGACCTTCGGCGAATTGGATCGGCAGTCGAACGCGCTGGCCCGCGCGCTGGCCGCACAGGGTATCGGCGAGGGCGACGTGATCGCGGTGCTGGCCCGCGATCACCGCGGCCTGGTGCTGACGCTGCTGGCCACCGGCAAGCTCGGCGTGCGTGCGGTGCTGATGAACACCGGATTCGCCAAACCGCAGTTCGCCGATGTCGCCGCCCGGGAGAAGGTCAAGGCGATCCTGCACGACAGCGAGTTCGTCGAGCTGATGAGCGCGATCCCGGACGACGTTCCGCGCATTCTGACCTGGTCCGACGAGAAGGACGGCGTCGATCCGTCGGTACCGACGCTCGATTCGCTGATGGCCGGCCAATCCACCGATCCGGTCAAGCTGCCCGCGAAGCCGGGCGGCATGGTGATCCTGACCAGCGGCACCACCGGCACTCCGAAGGGTGCGCCGCGAGACAAGGTGAGCCCGTTCATCTCCGCGCAGTTGGTCGATCGGATTCCGGTGCCGCGCGATGGCACGATCCTGATGGCCGCGCCGATCTTCCACGCCACCGGCCTGTCGCAGTTCACCATCGGCCTGGCGCTGGGCAACCGAATCGTGTTCCAGCAGAGGCGTTTCGACCCCGAGGCGACGCTGGCCAATATCGAGAAGTACCGGGCCGAGGAACTGGTCGTGGTGCCGACGATGTTGCAGCGCATGCTCGATCTGCCCGCCGATGTGCTCGGTAAGTACGACATGTCCTCGCTGAACGTCATTTTCGCGGCCGGATCGGCGATCCCGCCGGATGTGGTGACCCGCAGCCTGGACTACTTCGGCGATTCCCTCTACAACGTGTACGGCTCCACCGAGTGCGCGGTGATCACCGTGGCCACCCCGCAGGAGCTGCGTCGCGCGCCCGATACCGCGGGCAAGTCGCCGGTGGGCATCCGCGTCGCGCTGTACGACGAAAACCGCAAGCGGATCACCGAGCCGAATGTGACCGGCACGATCTTCATCGAGAATCCGCACTCGTTCAAGGCCTACACCGACGGCCGCACCAAGGAGACCGTGGACGGCATGATGTCCAGCGGTGACGTCGGCCACTTCGACGCGAGCGGCCTGCTGTTCATCGACGGCCGCGACGACGACATGATCGTCTCGGGCGGTGAGAACGTCTTCCCGCAGGAGGTCGAGCATCTACTCGCCGACCGGGCCGACGTGCTGGAGGCGGCGGTGGTCGGCGTGGACGATCGCGAATTCGGAAAACGCTTGCGCGCCTTCGTCGTTCCCGGCCCGGACTCCAAGCGCGATGTGCAGGAGATCAAGGATTACGTCAAGGCGAACCTGGCCCGGTACAAGGTGCCGCGCGAGGTGATCTTCCTGGACGAACTCCCGCGCAACGCCACCGGAAAGCTGCTGCGCAAACCGCTGACGGAAATGGACGTCCCCGCCGAGTAGCCGGTGCGGCACTGCCTCACCGATGGTTCGGCGGTGCCGTCTCGGTATCATCCTCGGGTGTTCTTCGACCCCGGCCGGTCCCCGGCCCGCGATTCGGCTACGGCGCAACGGCGTCGGCGCACGGTCGCGCGGCTGCGCGGGGGATCGGCCGGAGCCGTCTCCGGCGCGCTGGCCATCGAGGCGCACGGCTGGGCCGCCGGGGCCATGCCGTTGCAGTCCAGAACGCTGCTGTTGCTCGTCGCCGCCTGTGCGGTCGTCGGCGCCCTGGTGACGACCCTGCGGCCCCTGCGCACCACCCGAACCGGCCTGGTCATGGCCCTGATGGGCGGACAGCTGCTGGGCCATGCGGTGATGTCGCTGAACATGCTGGACATGGCCCATCCGGGCTCGATGTGGGGCCCGGCGATGCTGGCCGCGCACATCGCGGCCGCATGCGCCGCGGCCGTCGTGATCCAGGGCGCGGAGGCCGCCTGCCGAATCCTCGTCGCGGCGCTGTCCCGGGCGCTGCCGATGCTGGTTCGCGCCCCCGCGGGCCCGGCCTCGTCGCCGGTGCCGATCGCGCACCGCGACCACGTCATTCACCGAATTCTCGCCGCGAATCCCGGCCGGCCCCGCGGCCCGCCCCTGTCGGCCTGATACCACAATTCATCCGTACACCCGTGCGCGAGAACAGGTTTCGCATGCTGTAGCAGAGCGTATCGTCCCCGCGATCCTCGCGCCGCCGGGTGAATCCTCGCATCACACAATCGGATCGACCGTGGGGCACACCGGATTCGGTGGGCCACGGACGTTCACGCACGCGCTCTCGTATGCCGGCGGAGACCGGTACCGCGCGGGTCGGACGGCGATATGGGCCGAACGCGTTGCCGCGCAACGTCGGTGGCTGCGCCGAACACGACGCCGGGGCAATCCGGCTCGAACCGGGAACCCGTGGCGTCGGGATCGGTATCGCGCCGATCACCGGCCTGGCGATGGGCAACTGCCGCCTGGGTGAATCCGACCGGACACTGCCGGACCGGTCGGATCGCCCGGCAAGGACAACCCCTGCCGACCTCGGCCGAAGCGGCGCTTACCGATTCGGGAGGTTCGCCACGAGCGCACCGGATGCCCTCCGGCGTGATCGTGAGGCCGTGCATCGGTACCGCCATCCGGGGGACGCGGTCGAACAGGCATCGGCCGGGATCCTGAATCGCCGGAACTGTCCGTATGTGATCGGCGTGATTGCGGCCAGGCGTCACGTCGATGCGACCAGCGCTACCGGTCTCGTCGATCCGATGCGAATGGTGTGCGGTGGGCGTACCTGCCGGACCGCCCACCACGCCGAAGACGTCCGCAATGAGGGGCGGCCGTCCTCGGCCACCGAGGGTTCCCCCGGCGGGCAACGCTCGCACGGGTGACAGCCAACCAGGAGCAATGCCGTGAGCATCAACAATCCGCCGATTCCCGACGCCGCCACCGAACCGCCGGCCGGCGCGGGCGACAATCCGGTGACCGCACCGGCCACCGAACAGCCTGCCGCACAACCGATCACGCGACGGGCGGCGGCGCTCGCCCGCGAACTACCGCACAGCACACCGCATGTGGACGATGCGCATGGTCAGCCGACCACGCCTGTCGCCCCTTCGACCGACGACGGTGATGGACCACCGGTCGAGCGGCCCGCGGCGTCGGCCGCAGCCGTGCGAATCGATCGGACGGTCACGCCGGACGCGGAATCTCCTGCCGCACCAGCGGGTTCGCCGAGCGGAACCGCCGACGCCGAATCCGGCGAAGCGGACCGGATCACGGCAACGGTCGAGCGAGGCGCCGATGAACTTGCCGGCCGGCCGACCTCGACCACCAGCGAAACAGACCACGTTCCACGGTCGCGCCACGGATCACTTGACGAACCGGTCGACGAGTCAGCGACCGCGACAGCCATGAAACAATCGGCGGCACGGACGAATTCACTCGGGGCACTGGCCGCACTGGCGATGCGGTTGCACTTCTATGCGGGGATGTTCGTCGGGCCGTTCATTCTGATCGCGGCGCTCACGGGGGCCTTGTATTCGCTTGCTCCGACCATCGAGTCGGTTGTGAATCACGGTCTGTTGCACGTCGATTCGTCCGGACCGGCGCGTCCGCTGGCCGACCAGGTGGCCACTGCCGTGGCGATGGAGCCGAAACTCGCTCTGGCGGCGGTCGATCCGGCACAGCATCCGGGCGATTCGACTCGGGTTTTGTTCACCGACCCGTCGCTGGGTGAATCCGAGCAACGTGCCGTATTCGTGGATCCGGTGACCGCGAAGTCGGTCGGCGTGAGCGTGGTCTACGGCAGCACGGGAGCCTTGCCGCTGCGGACGTGGATCGATCAGCTGCATCGGAATCTGCATCTGGGAGAACCGGGTCGGCTGTACAGCGAGACCGCGGCATCCTGGTTGTGGGTGGTCGCGCTCGCCGGGCTGGTCGTATGGCTGCGCCGGGCGGGCTCGCGATCCCGGGGCCTGCGGCGGCTGGTGTGGCCGGATCGCAGCCGCAAGGGGCGTTCGCGAACGATGAATTGGCATGGGGCGGTGGGCATGTGGGTGCTGCTGCCGGCGCTGTTCCTGTCCGCGACCGGTATGACCTGGTCGACCTACGCGGGCGCGCACGTCGATGCGCTGCGGGCGCAGTTGAGCTGGACGACGCCCTCGGTGAGCAGCGCGCTGCCGGGGTCGGGCACACGACCGGACGGCTCGTCGAACATGCCGGGCATGTCCATGCCGGGGATGAGTATGCCCGGCATGGACATGCATTCGGGCACACCCGGCGGTACGGATCAGCCATCCAACGGCCGAATTGCTCAGGTGGACAAGGTATTCGCCGTGGCGCGCGGCCGCGGACTCGACGGCGCGGTCGAAATTACCGTGCCCACAACGGATCACACGGCGTTCGTGGTGAAGGAACGCCGCATCTCCGGCTCGCTCGCCCAAGACGCGATCGCCGTCGACGGCGTCACCGGCGATGTGACCGGCACGGTCCGTTACGCGGATTGGCCGCTGATGGCCAAGCTCGCGAACTGGGGTATCGCCCTGCACATGGGCATGATGTTCGGCCTGGCCAATCAACTGCTGCTCCTGCTGACGATGATCGCGCTGATCACCGTCATCGTGCGCGGCTACCTGATGTGGTGGCGCCGCAGGCCCTTGCGCGCGAGCCGATTCGCCCTCGGCGCCCCACCTCGACGCGGGGCCCTGCGCGGCGTCCACCCGGCCGTGCTCGCCGGTGCGGCCGTGATCGCCGCCGCCGTCTGCTGGTTCGCCCCGATGCTCGGCATTCCTCTGCTGGGCTTCCTGATCATCGATATCGCCATCGGCCTGGTGCAGCGTCGTCGCGCCACACCATGAACCGGCGGACTCGGTATCGACCGCCGCTCGCACATCCCGTGGTCACCTCACCTGGCACGATCGGTGAGGTGACCGCCTCGCAGTTCACCATCTGCGACGGATACGACGTCTACCCCGGCCCGACGACCACCGGGCCGCGGCACCGTCATGCCGCCTTCCAGGTCGCCATCGGCATCACCGTGCAGATGCAGGAAGGAGGTGAACAGATCGATGGGCGCGGTCATGGCGAAACAGCCTCTCTTGCGTTTCACCACCGACCGCAGACCTGTTGTGCACCATGACGATCTGGGTGCGCCGGCACTGCTCGACCGCATACCTCCGAACCTGGTGCACCTACACCACAGCAGCTGGCACGCCGCCTGGAAAATTTGGGCAGGACAAGGGGTTTCGACCTCACCGACCCCGCCGGGCGCGCGGGGATCGCCCTGACGCTGTGGCGGTTGGTCGGCGACGGACGGGACGGGCGATGAGGGTGTCCGAAAGTCGCCAGCGATCGGTGCGCCGCACTGCCAGGCTGGATCGGGTGATCGATGAGTTCGTCCTTGCCAGTGCGGAGTTCGAGCGAGTGCTGCGCGATGTCCGGCGGGAGCAGTGGGATCGGCCGACGCCCTGTTCGGAATGGGATGTGCGCCAACTGGTGAACCACATGACGCGAGGCAATCTGAATTACGTGATGCTGGCGGAGGGCGGGACTGCGGCGGATTTCCTTCGCATGCGCGATGTCGACGCGCTCGGGACGGACCCGCTGGACGCATTCGTCCGATCGGCCGAGCGGTGCGCCCGCGCATTCGCCGAACCCGGTGCGCTGGAACGAATTCTGGACTATCCGCTGGGGAAGATCTCCGGCCGTCGAGCGCTCGCCGTCCGCACCGCCGACAGCACGATCCACACCTGGGATCTGGCCCAAGCGCTGCAAGCGGACGCCACGCTGCACCCGCGACTGGTGAACTGGATCAGCGACCACCTCGAGGAGATCTACGCCGACCTGGCCGAAACACCGGCCGACCCCGCAACCACGCACAAATTCTTCGCCGCGCCCACCGGCACCCCCGGCTCATCGAAACAGGACCAATTGCTCGACCGCATGGGCCGGTCGGCACTGTGGCGCTCAGCCATCGGCGCGTGAAGTATCACGGAAGCCAGGGATTCGGTGGTGCGGTCGGCTCACCGCCTCGACAGCGGCCGGCTCTGGGATTCCGCCACGGCTTGCACTTCGGCCAGTGTTCGCCGAGCGAGTTCGCCGAACTCGTCCTGGTTGAGCGGGTCGCTCCAGCGCTCGAAGGCGATCTTCCAGGCCACGCCGCACAGTTCGGCGGCGACGCGTGCGGTCAGGCCGGGCACGCCGCGGCGTTGGAGCGCTTCGATCATCGATGCGGTGAGGCCAAGGCCCTTGAGCGCTTCGCGTTCCCGCAGTTCCGGATGGGCGGCGATGACCGCCTGACGCCGGGCGGCGAACTCGCGGCGCTCCGGGGGAAATGCCTCCCGCCCGATCACGTCCAGGGCATGCGCCACCGCTTCGAGCGGACCGGCCTCGGGCGGGGCCGCGGCGATCCCGTCGACGAGTAGCCCGGTCATCGTGCCGCCGCCGAACAGGACTTCCCGCTTGTCCGGGAAATGGCGGAAGAAGGTGCTCTTGGTGATTCCGGCGCGCTCCGCGATCTCGATCACCGTCGTGTTGTCGTAGCCGCGCTCCTCGAACAGTTCGAGTGCGGCGAGCGCCAGTCGCTGTGACGTATCGGGCTTCCAGCGTGCCATGGACACATGGTACCGAGACTTGGTCCCGTCACTGCGATACGGTGATGGCACTATGTCCCGTTACTAGTTACATGGAGGTCATCGTGAGCCGAGCCGTCATCTACGAGACGTTCGGGGGTCCCGAGGTACTCGAGCTTCGGGAGGTCCCCGAGCCCCACGCCGGACCGGGAGAGATCCGCGTCCGCGTCACGGCCGCCGGTCTGAATCCGATGGATTGGTTGCTCGCCGCAACGCCCGAGGCGGCGGCCCGGTTCGGCATCACCGTGCCGTCCGGTTTCGGTTACGACTTCGCGGGTGTGGTGGACGAGGTCGGTAGCGCAACAACGGGTTTCGCGGTGGGCGACCGCATCTACGGCGGCGCGATGGGCCGGGCCGCCGCAGATTTCGTGGTGATCGACCCGCGCGCCGGGGGCATCTGGCATACCCCGGCGGGCATCAGCGACGAGGTGGCGGCCACACTTCCCGTTGCCGGCATGACGGCCGCAGCGGCATTGACGGCGATCGACCTGCGATCCGGCGACACCGTCCTGATCGGCGGTGCGGCGGGCGGAGTGGGCGTGTTCGCCGTACAGCTCGCGAAGCTGGCCGGCGCCAGAGTGCTCGGGACGGCCTCGGAAAGCACGTTCGAATTCCTGCGCGGATTCGGCGCCGAACCCGTGACCTACGGCCCGGGATTGGCGGATCGGGTACGCGCCCTGGCGCCCGAAGGCATCAGCGCGGCAACCGACCTGTTCGACACCGAAACTGCGGAAACCGCACTCGCACTGGGTGTTCCGCCCGAGCGGATCTCCACGATCGCCGCGGGTCCCAACCCTCCCGGCGGCGTTCGCACGACCGGCGGATTCGATGCGGATCCGGGCGCGATGGCGCAGATCAGCGATGCGATCCTGGCCGGCACGATCACCGTGCCGATTGCCGCGACCTTCCCGATCGAGAAGATTCGCGATGCCGTGGCGCAGCAGGCCGGCCGCCACGTACACGGCAAGATCGTGCTCACTGTCTGACCGCCGCCTGCACCCGCGCCGCGAAGTTGACTCCAGCCTCCGACAGGCTGTCCGGTCGGCACGAAAACCCACCAACCGGAACCGAACCCGGCTTCGGCCGCTCCGGCCCCCCAGGAACAGCCGACGGCTCCCACCCGCGAAAGCTCGGCTGACCCACCCGTACACGACTCGGCCGCGACGGCGCATACCGTCGCGGCCGGTCGTCTCACTACCGCGAACGCGCCCCGGTTACTCTGCGGGACCGCTGGATTCGGTCCGCCGCGGCACCTGCGTGGGCCGCAACCGAACCCAGATCAGGAACCCTACGGCGAAGACCGCCATCACGATCCCCGACCACAGATTGGTATTCCAGCCGCCACTGCGCTGCAGATCCGCCGCGCTGTGGTTGACGGCCCCGACGACGATCAGAATGACGCCGTAGATGCCGAGCAACCCGCCGACGATGGTGCGGATATCGAAAAGCATTACGTCACTTCCTTATCCGAAGAAGATGTTCAGCGCGATGACCAGGACGAGGGAAATCCCGGCGAGCAGTACCGGACGCTGATACCACGGCAGCGTGGCGGCGTCGGCATCGGTCAGGCTGGCCTTGGGCGTCTGCGAGTACACCAGTCCGACCAGCTCGGACTCGGGCTTGGGCGTGGTCACCAGACTGACCACGACGCTGAGCACGATGTCCACGACGAATGCCACGCCGGCGGCCAGGAAGCTCGAGCCCTGTCCGGACAGGTTGATCACCCCGGTCTCGCTGAGGATGAAGATGAAGATCGCGGACAGGGTGCCGAATACGAGGCCGACCCAACCGGCGGTCGCGGTCATCCGCTTCCAGAACATGCCGACGATGAACGTGG
Source organism: uncultured Nocardia sp. (assembly GCA_966435935.1). GTDB lineage: Bacteria > Actinomycetota > Actinomycetes > Mycobacteriales > Mycobacteriaceae > Nocardia. Next base: position 22,067 of record CBJNFW010000010.1, on the reverse strand, counting down.
CGAACAGCGGCGCGTTGAAGAACGAGAACAACGTCTGCAGGTAGTCCATGATGTTCGCGAAATTCCCGGCGATGAACGCGGTGAAGACCGCGACCACCGTGGCGCCCACGGTCGCCCAGCGGCCCATCTTCAGGTAGTAGCCGTCCGGCTTGTCCTTCACCACGTACTGCTGCCACAGGTCGAAGCTGAACACCGTGTTGAACGCGGAGATGTTCGCCGCCATGCCCGCCATGAACGCGGCCAGCAGACCGGTCAGCGCCACACCCAGAAGTCCGTTGGGCAGAACGTCCTTCATCAGGTACAGCAGCGCGTCGTTGTAGGTGACATCGCCCTTGCCGGTCGCCTTGTATTCGGCGATCTGCGGCACGATAAGCGCGCTGACCATGCCGGGAATGACGACGATCAACGGGATGAACATCTTCGGGAACGACCCGATGATCGGGGTGCGCCGCGCCGCGGAGATCGAATGCGTGGCCAGCGCGCGCTGCACCTCGACGAAGTTGGTCGTCCAGTAACCGAACGAGAGCACGAAACCCAGGCCGAACACGATGCCGATCACCGACAGCGCGCTGTTGGAGAAGCCGCTGAGTTCGTTACCGGGCCAGGAGTGGATCTGCTGTGAGGCGTCGGGCAGCTTGGTGGCGATCTGGTGCTTCAAGCCGCTCCAGCCACCGACACGGTGCAGGCCGACCAGGGTCAGCGGCAGCAGCGCGGCCACGATGACGAAGAACTGCAACACCTCGTTGTAGATCGCCGCCGACAGACCGCCGAGCGTGATGTAGGACAGCACGATCGCCGCGGCCACGATGATCGACACCCACAGCGGCCAGCCCAGCAGCACGTTCACGATCGAGCCCAGCAGATACAGGTTCACGCCCGCGATGAGCACCTGGGCGATCGCGAAGCTGAGCGCGTTGACCAGGTGGGCGCCGGTGCCGAACCGCCGCCGCATGAACTCCGGCACACTGCGCACCTTGGAGCCGTAGTAGAAGGGCATCATGACCACGCCCAGGAACAGCATGGCCGGGATGGCGCCGATCCAGTAGTAGTGCATGGTCGGCATGCCGTACTGGGCGCCGTTCGCGGACATGCCCATGATCTCGACCGCGCCCAGGTTCGCCGAGATGAACGCCAGACCGGTCACCCAGGCGGGCAGCGAACGCCCGGACAGGAAGAAATCGATGCTGGAGGACACGCGCTGCCGGGCCAACAAGCCGATGCCGAGCACGAAGACGAAATAGATCGCGACCAGGACGTAGTCGACGGCCGAGGCGTCCAGGCGCAGCCCGCCGCCCTCGGCCAAAATTTTCGGTGCCGGCCCTCCTGCCAGCACCGATTCGACAATTCCTGGTGGCGCTGCAGCGGGTGGCATGCTGCCCTCCTGTCCGGTAAATCATCCTTCGACCACTTGGTCGTGTCCGGATCTTAGCGGGCCGTTAGCGTTCACATGGAGGTATGCACCGACCCGCGGGCGGGCGACCGGCGCGACCGGGGCCGATACCCGACCGATATGAAACGATGTTTTTCACTTCGATGGATTTTTGCCGCAAGATCACCCTTCAAAATGCAACACTGAGATCCCCGGGGGAAGGATCACAGAATGCTCACCACCCACCGACACCGCGGCACGTTCGGTACCGGAAGTACCGCCCCGCCCCGCCCCGCCGCGCTGACCATCGAGGTCGGCGCGGCGGTCGGAGTGGGGTCCACCAGGATCTCGGCGTTCGATGCCGCACTGCGGGAACTCGGTGTGGGAGAAGCGAATCTGATCCGGCTGTCGTCGGTGATCCCGCCGCACGCGACGATCGAGCGGACCCGCAGGGTCCGCAGGCCCATCGCCTGGGGCGACCGGCTGTACTGCGTGTACGCGGTGGAATTCGCCGACACCGAGGGCGCGACCGCGGCGGCCGGCATCGGCTGGTCCGTGCGCGCCGACAGCTCGGGCGCGGGCCTGTTCGTCGAACACGAGGCCGAAACCGCCAGGGAGGTGGACCAACTCATCCACCTGAGCCTCACCGAGATGACCGCCGCGCGCGCGGGGGTCTTCGGGCCGGTGTGCACCAGCAAGGTCGCGGCCACCTCGGACGGGCGCCCGACCTGCGCTCTGGCCCTAGCGACGTACCACACAACGGGATGGAACCCAACGTGACCGAAGCCGAGGAACCGGAAAGACGAAGGGGGACAGCGATTTCGGCTGCCGAGGGCATCCGGGTCAGCGTGGAGACCACGATTCCGGACCCGCAGATCGAACGCTTCCAGCTGCTCTACGAGGAGGCGTTCGGCCCGTTACGCACTCGGGCGATCGCACGTCAGGTTCTGCATCCGGGCGAATTCCATCAGGAGATGACGGATCCGCGAATCCAGAAGCACGTCGCCCGCGCACCCGACGGCGAACCGATCGGTCTGACCACGCTGACCCATCACCTGGAAACCGTCCCATGGATCAGTCCGGATTATTTCGCGGCGCGTTTTCCGCAACACGCCGAGCGGGACGCGATCTACTATGCGGGGTTCACATTGGTCGCCCCCGGCGCGCGACAAGGGGCCGCATTCCATGTCATGATCGAATCAGTCGTCCGGATATTGGCGGCGGAGCGTGCGGCCGTCGGCTGGGACATCTGCTCATACAACAACTCTCACTTCTCCTTCGCCGACGCCCTGCGATCGGCGGTCGGGGAGCGGGCCACCGTCGACATCGCAGTGGAGGATGCACAGACGTACTACACGGCACGGTTCATCGGGGACGGAGCGGACAAGGGGGACTGATGATGCTCAGCGAACAGCACACGGTCGACCTCCGGCATCTGGCCGGGCCACTGTGGCGGGCATTCGTGCCGATGATCGCCGCGTTCATGATTGCCCTACCCCTACTCACTTCCACGGACGCTATCGTCACCGCCGCGCTGGCGGTGGTCGTGGCGATGACCGTCACGATGATCGGCGTAGGCGTGCACCGACATCGCCCGCCCGCGCCGATGCCCTGGTATCTGCTGGCCGGATCGGCCGTGCTCTTCGGTTTCGGAATCGCGCTGCGCGATCTCTCACCCACCGAGCGGTACGTCTTCGGCGATATGTTCACCCTGTCCGGATATGCCGGGGTGCTGCTCGCGGCACTGCTGTGGCTCGCGCCGCGCCGGGTGCACGGCGGCGGCAACGATCTGCTGCTGGACTCCGGATTGATCGGCCTGGGCGCCCTGCTGGCCTCCTGGACCTTCCTGATCTCGCCGATTCTGAGCGGCGGGTACAGCGCGAGCGCGGTGATCGCGGCCTGCTACCCGGTCATCGATGCGCTGTTGCTGACGGTGGTCACCCATTCGGTGGTCACCGCGATGCGTTCGGAAACCTCGTTGCGCCTGCTGCATGCGAGTCTGCTGGCGATCCTGATCGCCGATTTCGGTTACAACCTGGTGGCGGCCGGGTCGATCCACCCGCCGTTCCAGATTCTGCTGATTCCGCTATTGGCCGCATACCTGCTGGTCGGGTCGGCGGCGCTGCATCCGACCATGATCACCCTGGGTCAGCAACAGCGCATCCGGCCCGATCAGTCGCGTCAGCGGGCCAGTTTCGTCGCGGTCGCGCTGGTGGTGGGCTCGCTGGTGCCGACCATGGGCCACCGGCCCGGGGTGGTGGACCGAGTGGTCATCTCGACATTGCTGGCCGGACTGCTGATCGGCGTGCTGGCCCGCAGCGAACGCGCCATCGGGCGCAGTGCCCGCAGCGAACGACGCGCCCAGTACCAGGCCGATCACGATATGCTCACCGGCCTGCTGAATCGCTCGGCACTGCTGCGCGCCCCCGCCCGCAACCGGGAACGCTGGGCGGGGCGCACGCTGTGCCTGCTGTTCATCGATCTGGACGGCTTCAAATCCGTCAACGACAGCTATGGCCACGCGATCGGCGACGAGCTGATCGCCAACGCCGCGGCCCGCATTCGCCGCGTGATCCGGCACGACGATGTGGCCGCGCGCTACGGCGGCGACGAGTTCGTCGTACTGACCTGCTCGAACCGCTCGGACACCGCCACCCTCGCCGAACGGCTGATCGCCGCGTTCGGCAGTCCCTTCGAACTCAGCGTCGGCGCGGTCTCGATCACGGCCAGCATCGGCATCGCCGTGGGCTCACCCCGGCCGCCGGGCTCGGTCCACGACATCCGGGGTCATATCGCCCCGTGCCCGGAACCCGCGCCCGCTCTCGTCCATGAGGTCCCCGCCCTCGACGAGGGCATCCCCGAACCGCTGTCGCCCGCGCCCGCAACCGTGGAAGCCTCCGTGTACGACCTTCTGCGCGAAGCGGATTCGGCCATGTATCACGCCAAGGAATACACCCTGGGTTACGTCTTCCACGACGAGATGCGCCGTCAGGGCCACCCCGAATCCCGCCGGGTCTGGCGCCGGGACGGCCGTGCACCACGCGATGCCCGCCCGCCGCTTCGCGACCTGAGCGAGTCGTTGGGTACGTAGTGTCCGGCCGAGGCATCGCGGTCGGTGAATCCGAAAGAGCGCGGGCCGTTTGCTCACCGGACCCCAGGGTATTGCCAGAATGTAGCTGATGATCATGACGGGCTCGACGCGATCTCACAGTGAGCCTGGTAATCGTCCGGTTACAGGTATCGCCGAGCGGTAGCGGGAAGTTTACCCGAGCCGCTGTCGGGATACGGGTGTCGTGGTCGTACAAACCCGAGTGCGAGCGGCACGACGTCGAAAGATCGAAATCCGTTTCACGAACAATGCGGTGTCGGCTGCCCGCACCGGTGGTCGGCACAGCATGGCGACCCGAGGAGGAGCCATGGCACAGACGTTGGAATCCGTGATCGGCAATACCGTGTACGACTCGGCCGGCGACAAGATCGGCAAGGTGAAGCAGATCTACGTGGACAACGCGTCCGGGAACCCGACCTGGGCTGCGGTGAGCACGGGAATGTTCAGCAGCGACTCCATGGTGCCGCTGGCCGGCGCGCAACATGAGCCGGACAAGGGCACCCTGCAGGTCGGGGTGGACAAGGCACACGTCAAATCCGCGCCGTACCTGGACGACGACGGACGCATCTCGCCCGCGGCCGAGCAGGAACTGTTCCGCCACTACGGCGTCAACCCGCAGCACGCGGGCTGGAGCCAATACGGCCGTCAGCAGGTCCGTCCGGGTCCTGACGAACCGATGACGCACGGCCGCGATGCCGACATGATCCGTTCCGAGGAGCGGCTCGAGATCGGCAAGGAACGGCAGGAGAGCGGAACCGCACGGCTGCACAAGCACGTGGTGACCGAGAACCAGACGGTCGAGGTCCCCACCACCCACGAAGAGGTGCGCGTCGAACGCGAGCCGATCACCGACCCCTCACAGGTCCGCTCTCGCGGCGACATGGGCGATCAGGACCAGGAGGTCACCCTGCACGAGGACCGGGTGACGGCGCAGAAGGAATCCGTCCCGGTGGAGCGGGTCCGTCTCGCCGTCGACGAAGTCGAGGATCACCAGACCGTGTCCGACACCGTCCGCAAGGAGCGCGTCGACACCGAGGGAATCGACGACCGGGACAAGCCGGGCCGGAGCGACCGGTAACCACAACGCGGGAGGCCGGAGGCGCGGTCCTCCGGGCCGCGTCCCGGCTCCCCCGCCCGCGTTCCGGCGGCCGCCCCTCTCGTCGGCGTACCGCTATCCCGACAGTTCGTCCAGCACGCGGCGCGCCTGCTCGAGTTCGGACTGGAGCTGTTCGACCTTGGCGCGCTGGGAGTTTCGCACCGACTCCAGAACGGAATCGACCACCTCGGCGACTTCGGGGTGCAGCAGTTTGGCGGCCTGGGCCACCGACGAACCCACGACGCTCAGGCCGCGCACGGTGCGCTTCTTACCGTTGACCACGTCGACCGTCCACTCCCCGTCGGCGGTGCCGGACAGGGTGACGGTGACCTCCGGCGTCTTCGCCTTGCGGGCCGGGGCCGCCTTGGCGGGCCGGGCGGGCTGTTTTGCGGCGCCGCCCTTGCCGCTCTCGGCCCCGGCGTCGGACTCGGCGGCGGGCCCCCGCGCAGCGTGCTTGGCCTCGGCCGGCGCCGGCTGCGCGGGGGCCGGACGCGACGGAGCGGCACTCTCCGGAGCCGGGCTCGGCGGGAGCGGCGACGGGGTCACGGACGACGGCATGCTCACTGGGGTGTCCTTCCTGGGTTTCGCGGCGGCCGCGGGCGCGGTGCGCCGGGCCGGTTTGGTCAGCGTCACTTCGGTGGGCGAGAACGACAGCACATCCTTGGAACCGGTGGGCCGAACCTGCAGAAAATCGCCCTCGGCGGGATCGCCGAGCGCGAGCACCTTGCCCGAGCGGCCCTCGGGCACTCCGACCGCTTCCGCGGTGAACCAGACCATCGGTGGGCGCCCCGCGGCGAGGTCCGCGGCGATCTGCCGAATTTCTGTGTCGGACAACGGCTGCGGCTTCGTTCGACGCGATGACATGGTGCACTCCGGGCGGGTTCGTTGACGTCTGCGTGCCAAGAGCATGCCCCATAGCACCGACAAGTCCACATCGCCGGACCCGACCCGATACTGCCCCGGAGAGCAGCAATCGTTTGGCAAAACCGCGCTGCCGCAACCGCACCGCCACCTTCGACCCGATTACGTTAACTCGACCAACCAGGAGAATCGTAGGGGCAGGAGACAACTCACGTTACCGGTTGCCACACCGGAACACACCGATCTCATGCGACACAGCAATCTTCGGGTATTCCTCGCCGGCGCGGACAGCCGGGCCGTAACCGGGTAATGTCCGGACTCCATGAGGAGTCCGGCCGGCGGGACGGCGCGATGAGTTCGCCCTACCTTCCCGCGTTACGCGATGAGCGGCGCGCCGTGCTCGACTTCTGCCGCGATCTGAGTCCCGCGGAGCTGGCCGCGCCGAGTGCCGCGGCGGGCTGGTCGGTCGCCGACGCGCTCATCCACATGACCACCGTGTTGCGCGCGATCCTCACCCCGACCGCCGTCGCCTATATGACCACCCGCGACGTGGAACGCCTGAACGAGCGGCTCGTCGACGAAAAGCGTTCGCACACAACCGGTCAGCTGCCCGGCGAATTCGAAACCTGGAGCCGGCGCGGCTGTGCCGCACTCACCGCGCTCACCATGCCCGTGGTCGGTTCGATTCGCATCCCGCTCGGCGAATTGGGCTGGTACCCACTCGAACTCGCGCCCGCGATGATCCTGTTCGAATGGCACACCCACATCCGTCACGACATCGCTCCCGCGCTGGACCGGCCGACTCCGGCCACCGACGCGCGCCGGATGACCGCGATCCTGCGCTGGCTGACCGCGCTGCTGGAGCGTTCGCACCGGGAGGCGCTGAGCTGGCTCGAGGTTCCGGTGGCGCTGACCCTCACCGGTCCGGGCGGGGGCACCTGGCGGTTCGAACCGCGCGGCGGCCGGTTGCGGGTGCGGCCGGGACGCGCCGCCGGAGCCGCGGCCCACGTCGCGGCCATGTCGGTCGAGTTCCCGCAGTGGAGCACCCGGCGGGTGCCATGGCGCGCCTGCGCCGTCGCGGTGACCGGTGATACCGAGATCGGCACCCGTGTCCTGGACTCGATCAATCTGGTCTGAGCGCCACTGTCCGAGATGCCGGTTCCGGTTCGCTCGCACGGTTAGCATGCAGATGCGTCCGTACCGGGGTGATCGGATGCGAGACGATCCGTCGCGCGTGGGCGGCTCGGATATCGAATATGAAGGGGTTGCGAGTGGACAGGCCGACATGGGCGCCCGACGGCGTCGACATGACCAAGGCGAGCCCGGCTCGGATGTACGACGCGCTGCTGGGCGGCTCACACAATTTCGAGATCGATCGCAAGGCCGCCGAAATGGGTAAGCAGCTGGTGCCGGATCTGCCGCGGCTGGCCCTGAGCAACCGGGCGTTCCTGCGGCGAGCGGTGCGGTACCTGTCCGACGCGGGTATTCACCAGTTCCTGGACATCGGCTCCGGCATTCCGACCGCGGGCAATGTGCACGAGGTGGCCCAGGCGCTCGATCCGCACAACCGCGTGCTGTACATCGATATCGATCCGGTCGCGGTCGCGCACTCGCGAAGCATCCTGGTGGGCAACGACTGCGCCGACGCTCTGGAAGCGGACCTGCGCAAACCGGCCGAGCTGCTGGCCCGCGCCGCGGACAGCGGCCTGATCGACTTCACCGAACCGGTCGGGGTGCTGCTGATCGCGGTGCTGCATCTGGTGCAGGACCACGAGGGTCCGCGCGAACTGGTCGGCGAACTGCGCGCGGCGGTGCCGGCGGGCAGCTATGTCGCGATCTCCCATCTGAGTTCGGCGCAGCGTCCCGGCGCCGCGGCCCGGCTCGGAGATCTGTCGGCGAACCAGTCCCACACAGGTATCCGATTCCGCGACCGCGCCGGCATCACGGCCATGTTCGACGGCTGGAAGCTGGTCGAACCGGGCGTGGTCGAACTGCCGCTGTGGCATCCGGAGTCCGACCGGGATCTACACGAGACACCGGGGCGCTCGCTCGGCCTGGCGGGCGTGGGCCGTAAGGTCTGACCGGGGGCGATTCGGACAGGGGTGCTCGGGTGGACGCACACGATCTGGCGGTGCGCTGGGCGGACGCGCTCGACGGCGTCGTCGCCCCCACGCTGACCCGCACCCAGATCGAAGCCCTGCTCGCGGGGTTGAGCGAACGGTTGCTGGCCGCATTGCGCGGGGACAGCGACCTGGACTCCGCACGGATCGCCGCCACCGCGCTGGTCGCGGCCAATTACCGGGACGAGTCGGCGGTCAGCCGCACCGTATCGGTGATCTGCCGGGATATGGTACGAGCCGTCGTCGAGACCCCGGATCCGCGACGGGAGTGGGAGCGCCACGATCCCGAGCGGGTGCGTGAGCGTGCGATCGATGTGGCCGGGGAGTTCGCCGCCGGATTCACCGCGGCCCTGCGCGGGGCGGCACTGGCCGAGCAGGAGGCCACCCTGGCCGCGGCGCTGTCGGCGGTGCGGGAGGCACAGGCGCAGCGGCAGTTGTCACAGGCGCGCTTCTCGGCCATCTTCGCGGGCGCGTCGGTGGGCATCGGCACCATCGACGTGCGCACCGGACGGGTGGTGGACGTCAATGCCGCGATGGCCGAAATGTTCGGCGCCCCAGTAGAATCCATCGCCGGACGGCCGGTTGCCGAGGTGCTCGGGCCGATCAACATCGGTCCCGCATACGCGCAGTTCCAGCAGTTGCTCGAGGGCGGAATCGATCGTTTCCGGATGGAGACCGGATACACCCATCCGGACGGGCATCGCACCGCGATCGACCTGTCCATGTCGGCGGTCCGCGAGGAGGACGGCCGGATACGCTTTCTGATCGGCGTCGCGGTGGACATCACCGAGCGCAAGGCGCTGTCGGATCGGCTGTGGTACGACGCGCACCACGACAATCTGACCGGCCTGGCCAACCGGGTGCTGTTCTTCGACCGGCTCGCCGAGGCCACCCCGCCGATCGGCCTGTGCTATCTGGATCTGGACGGTTTCAAGGAGATCAACGACGCGTACGGGCACACCGTCGGCGATCGGGTGTTGCAGGCGGTGGCCGAACGATTGCGGGACGTCGCGGAACCCGACGGACTCGCGGCCCGCCTCGGCGGCGACGAATTCATCGTGCTGACCGAGAAGTGCCGCGACGAGGGCGGGCCGCACAGCCTGTCCCGACGACTGCTCACCGCGTTGTCCGAACCGATAGTCGTTGCGGGACAGACTGTCTCGGTGGGCGCTTCGATCGGGACGGCACTGGTCGACGAACCACCCACCGCCATAGACGATCTCATGCACACCGTCGATACGGCCATGTACCGCAACAAGTCCGCGCGCTCGCGTCCGGGCCTGCGCACCCGGCGCAGGCGCTGAGGCTCCGCACCGCCCGCGCGCCCTACTATTCTGCGATAGCCCGGAGTTGACCGGACGTGAGGGGATTCGATGATCGCGCTGACCTCGACGGCCGAGGATGTGCAGCGGGCCGCGGACCTGCTCGGCGTATTCGCCTTCGGGGTCTCCGGTGCGCTGCTGGCGGTGCGCAGGAACTACGACATGGTCGGCATCGGCGTACTGGCATGCGCCACGGCCTTCGGCGGCGGGGTGGTGCGCGATGTCGTCATCGGGGCGGTGCCGCCGGTGGCGCTGACCGATCCGTGGTACATCGGCCTGCCGATCCTGGCCGCGGCGATCATCTTCCTGTGGCGGCCGCCGCCCCGGCTGATCGCCACGCCGCTGGATCTCGCCGACGCCGTCGGCCTGGGCGTCTTCAGTGTCACCGGCACGGTCATCGCCTATCAGCACGGCCTGGCCACGGTGCCCTCGGCCCTGCTCGGCGTGCTCACCGCGGTCGGCGGCGGGCTCATCCGCGACGTGCTGGCCGGTGTTCAGCCCAGCGTGCTGCGCCCGGACCAGGAGATCTACGCGCTGCCCGCGCTGCTCGGGGCGAGTGTGGCCGCGACGCTGCTGCATTTCGGCGCGCTCGACGCCTGGACCGGTGCGGCGGCGTCGGCCGGTGCGGTGGTGTTCCGGGTGCTGGCCCTGCGCTACCACTGGCACGCGCCGCTGGCCAGGCGGCGGAGCTGAGCGCGCCGCCGGTCACCGGTGCAGCCAGGTGTCGAAGAACTGCAACCGCGCCGACGCCTCGAACTTCAGGTCCGAGACCACGGCCGACACCCCGATCGTCTGGGAGAGTTCGATGGTTGGGATCCACAGCCCGTTGTCCAGCACGCCCTGCTGCGCCCGGCCGATCAGCCCGGATCGCGCGGCCGGGTCGGTCGTCTGCAGCTCACCGGACAACGCCTGGTCCAGATCCGGAATCGGGCCGCGCAGGTTGTAGTTCTGGCCGTCCAATCCGAACACGGTGCGCAGGATGTCGCCGTCGGCGCGCGTGGTGTTGTAGTACAGCGAATCGAAGTCCTTGCGGCTCTGGCGCGCGGTGTACTCCGCGTCGGACGCGGGCTCGAGCCGCAGATCCACTCCGACGGTGCGCAACTGCTGCTGGATCAGCTCGAGGATCGCCTGGTTCCCGGCGAAGGCATGGCTGAACAGCACGCCGAAGGACAGCCGGGCCCCGTTCTTGGCCCGGATGCCGTCGCTGCCCGGCACCCAGCCGGCCTTGTCCAGCACCGACTTCGCGGTATCGGGCGCGTAGCCGAGATATTTCGAAAGATCCACGTACCCGGGCGTTTTCGAGGCCAGCGAACTGGTCGCGGTCTTGAACTGCGGACCCAGTACGGTATCGACCAGCTCCTTGCGGTTGATCGCGGTCAGCAGTGCGGCGCGCACCGCGGGATCACCCAGCGGGCCGCGGGTCAGATTCGGTTGGAGGCCGAACGGTACGCCGGGATTGGGCGTGACCTGCAGACGTCCACCCGAAGCCTCGATCTGGGAAGCGTCCTGCGGCAGCGCGTCACTCACCGCATCGAGCTGCCCCGAGGACAGACTGCCGGTGCGAACCCCGGACTCCGGAATCACGGTGAATTCGATCCGATCCAGATAGGCGGCGCCGTGATGACCGAAAACCGTTGAGCCCCAGTTATATCCGGCACGTTTTGCCAAGGTCGCCGACGCGCCCTGCCGGTACCCGGCATAGGTGAACGGTCCGCTGCCGATATCGTCGCCCTGGCAGCGCCGGTCGGCGGGTTCGGCGGTCGTGGCGTCGGCGAGGATGCCCAGCTGCGGAGTCGAGGTCGCCTGCAGGAACTGCGCGTTGGGGCGATCGAAGCCGACCCGCGCGGTGAGCGGATCCAGTACGGCGGTTCCGGTGTACCCGGCCAGATAGCTCGCTCCCAGTGGCGCTTTGGCTCCGGTGAGCGTGTGCACGATGGCGTCGAAGTTCTTCTGCACCGAGGTGGCGGTCAGCGCGGTGCCGTCGCTGAAGGTCACCCCCGGGCGCAGATGGAAGGTGAACGTCTTCGCGTCCGGACTCACCTCCCAGCTCTGCGCGAGCCAGGGCGTCGTCGCGCCGGTTCGGGGATCCTGATCGGTCAGCGAATCCACGATCTGCCGTGTGACATAGAGGGTTTGGTTGGTCCCGGACTGGGCCGGATCCGAACAGGTCGGCGCGAGCGAGAGTCCGTAGCGCAGGGTTCCGCCGGGCCGGGGCGGTCCGGCGGCACCGCCGGACGGGGTCGCCGAACCGCAGGCGGCGAGCGTGAGCGTCGCGGTGAGCGCGCAGAAGGAAGCGAGAAGGCGTTTCATGGTCGTTCTCCGGGAAGGCTGTGGTGTGAACGTCGTCCAGGCGCCGGGCCGGCCGGTCACGGGGTCTTCTTCGGCAGGCCGGGCGGATTGATCCGGCTCTGCTGCACCGCTTCCCCGCCCAGGCCCCAGCGGTCCAGCACCTTGCGGTACAGACCGTGGTCGATGGCGTACTGCAACGCCTCGTGCACCGGGCCGATCAGACCGTTGTCCTTCTTGGTGAGCACCGCGATCTCGGCCTGCAGCGCGTCGCCCGCGCCGGAGAACGTCGAGACGATCTTGGTTTGTCCCGTGGTGGCCACGTGGTACGCGGCATCCGGATCGGGGCCGAGGAAGCCGTCGAGGCGGTGCGAGGCCAGCGCCAGGTAGTAGTCCGTGGTCTTCTGGTAGTAGGCGATGTCGATCTTCGGCAGGCCCTCGGCCACGTTGCGCTGATCCCACTGCACCAGCAGCTGTTCCTGATTGGTGCCACTGCCCACGCCGATTCGCTTGCCCGCCAGCGATTTACGGTCCTGATAGGTCCAATTCGCATCCTTGGGCAGTTCGAGCGCGAGGGTGTCCTTGCGGTAGGTGGCGAAGTCGTACTTCTCCTTGCGTTCCTCGGTCACGGTGACGTTGGAGATGAACGCGTCCACCGCGCCGGAATCGACGGCGACGAAGTTCTGCGCCCAATCCGCGGTTCGCGGATCGAGTTTCAGCCCGAGGATGTCCGCCACCAGCGATGCGAAGTCGAGTTCCGAGCCGATCACGGTGCGGTCGTCGGTGGCGTAGAACCGCAGCGGCGCACCGGCATCCGCTGATCCGGTGACGATCAGCGTGCCGCGATCGCGGATCGCGGCGGGCACCTGGGCGGCGATCGAATCCACCTTCTCCGCGTGCACCCGGCCCGCCTGCGGCGGCGACAGATCGTAGCTCTGCCCGTTCACCGAGCGGACCTCGTCACCGGCGCCGTCGCCGCCACCGCAGGCGCCGACCACCAGCGCCACCGTGCTGAGCACTGCGGCCAGCGCCATGCCGCGCCGCCGTAATATTGCCTGGACCCTCATCGAAACGCCTTGTCCTCCATCAATCCTGGCGGTAACACTGTCCCCCGCGAGCCGGATTGCCGCGACGTTCGCGAGCCAGGTCTGCACGACCGCTCCGGCCGACAGCACAGACGCTAGGCCGAACCCCTTGGCGCGTCTGCACTCTCGATCGGCGTGAATCGAATGCTGTTTCCTGTGGGGCAGGTGTGCAGTGGCTTCGGATCGGCTGGGCAGCCACCGGAATCCGGGCCCGAGGAGTCAATCGGAGAATTTCTCCTCTTATCATGGGAGTCGGCAGTGTGCACCGCACGGGAGGACCCATGGACGCAGCGACGCGGCCGATGCGCGCCGATGCGCGCCGCAACTACGAGCGCATTCTCGAATGCGCGCGCCAGACGTTCGCCGAACTGGGCACCGAGGCCCCACTGGACGAGATCGCCCGCCGCACCGGCGTCGGGCCCGGCACCCTGTACCGGCACTTCCCGAATCGCGCGGCGCTCATCGAGGCCGTCTACCGCTCGAGTGTCGAGGCGCTCAGCCGGCGCGCGCAGGAATTGCTCGACTCGGACCACACGCCGTTGGAGACGCTGGACCTGTGGGTCCGGGCCCAGGTCGACTTCGTGATGAACCGTCGCGGTCTGGCGGTCACGCTCAAGGCCGCCCTGGACCGCGACTCGGACACCTTCATGCTCTGCTCCACCCTCGCCACCCAGGCCGCCGCCGCGGTCCTGCGCCCCGCCCAGGAGGCGGGACTGGTCCGCCCCGAACTCGAACCGCAGGATCTGATCCGGCTGGGTCACGGCGTCGGCGCCGCCTGTGAACACACTCCCGAGGCGGCCGAACGGCTGCTCACGGTCGTGCTCGCGGGCCTGCGCACGACGACCTGATATCTCTGGCATCGGCCCGCGGGGCGCGACGTCAATGCGCGGGCCCCAGCGCGAGTACGTAATTGCGGCAGCGGGCCGACAGAGTGAGCCCGGCCGTGGCCAATGCCGTGCGGATGCGCTGGTCGTCGTGCTCGAAAACGCGCAGCACCAGCGCCTGCGGCACCTGGTCGTGCAGTTCGGTGATGACCGCGCCGATCAGTGCGGCCAGGCCGCCGGGATCGACATCCTCATATCTGATCCCCTTCCCCGCATCGATGTACGCCGCACTGCCCAGGACCGAGGTGCTCACGCTGGCCACCGGCTCCACCGACCCCGGAGTCAGCAGTGCGACGACGAGCGCCTGACCGGGCGGTTCGGTGGATTCGGCAAGGGCGTGCAGCACACAGTCCACCGGTTCGGCGAAGGTCAGCGCCATCGGCGCCCGCCAGGTGCGCGGTTCGGCGGTCCACACGCGGGCGTATTCGCCGACCGCGACCGCGCCGAGCGCCACGGCCGCACGCCCCTCGGGTCCGATATCGGTACCGGGCCAGCGCAGCACCCGATATCCCATCGCCCGCGCATGCGCGGCCGCACCGGCCAGCAGGGCCGCCACGACGGCCTCCTCGGCATCGGTAGCGGGTTCGAAGTCGTAGTGCCCCAACTGGATCCGGCGAAAGTACCGAGAGACGTACACCGGCTCGGTCACCACCCGCGCATTCGTGTCCTCGGTCAGGGCCGCCCAGCCGAGCAGTTCGCCGTCGCGCCGGGCGGCCAGAATTCCCAGCCGGCCGGGCGCGGGGCCGAGATCCTCGGTGACGGCCAGCGCCCCCGCACCGGCCAGCTCGTTCGCCAGGCGCAGACCTGTCCCCGGATGCCGATCCCATTCGAGTACCAAGTCCATATCCGCACGATAGCCACGAAATTTGCTGTTCGATTACCAGACACGGTGCGGACTGCCGCACGGCTCGCTCTCGACCATCGTGACAACACCGACATAAGCAGTGTTCTCACGATTCTTCGCCCGCTCGAAGTGGTGCTACCGTAAACGAATCCAAGATTGCCAATCGGTAACAGGGAATGTAGTTCAGTCGGGCTTCAGCAAGGAGAATTGCGATGACAAGCTCACTGCGACTCGGGCGCACCCGTACCGTCGCCGCATTCGCGGCGGCCGCTTGCCTCGGCGGGACAGCCCTCGCGAACGCCGTACCCGTCCCCCTCGATCCGCATCCCGGCGCGGCCGACAATCTGGTGACCAACGCGAATTTCCACAGCGGACTCAACGGCTGGTCCACCCACGTCTATCACGCGAACGTCGGCAGCAGCGGCGCGAACGTGCACGACAGCGGCTATATCGGCCAGGACGTTCCGGTGCGCAACGGCGCGAGGTACACCTATTCCGTCCGTGCCGGCGCGAATCCGGGCGGTTCGGTTCTCGCCCTGGCCCTGGATTCACGAACCGGCGTGGCGTACGTCAGCCGGTCGGTGACCGCGCCGACGACCGTCAGCCAGACTTTCACCGCGGTCGGCCCGACGGTGTACATCGCCTGCCAGGCCACCGGCGCGGGCGTGGGCGGATGGTGCAACGACTTCAGCCTCGTCGCCGCGCCGGGACCGTCCAGCGGGTCGGGCGGAACCGGCTCGGCAGGCTGAACCGCATCGCCGCAAGGCTTACCTTCCGACATTCAGCGAATTATCGGCTACCAGCGTTTCCGCTGTCCCATTCGGGCGATGCGGGTACTTTTGACCGAGTGCGGTATGCGCACGGAAGCGTCGAGGCGATCACTTCCTTCCTGGCAACCATCGTTGCCGGGCTGTCGTTGACGCTGCCGATCGATTTTCGCTGGGTCAACGACACCGGGCTGGTGCAGCTGAACGCCCTGGCCAACAGTCAACCTCGGGCAATCGCCGCGGGGGCGATCGTCGCGGTGATCGTGTCGACCTTCGCCGCGACCGCGTTGAACGAACTGGTGGCCTGGTGCACCGCGTTGTTCGGGATCGCGGTGCTGTTCGTCAACCACATCCTCGGGCAGTCGGCCGGGCCCGGCGCCTCGTTGACCACGTTGAACTTCCTGGACGCGCTCGCGGGTGGGGTACTGCTGGGCGGTCTCGGGGCGGCGGTGCTGCACCGGCGGATCTCGGCGTTCGGATGGACGGTCGGCGCCATCGCCGGCATCGTGATCTCCGAGGCGCTGCCTGCCCCGTTGCGCACCGGGATGACCGGTCACCACGTCCGGGCGAACTGGGTGCCGGGTAATTCGCCGCCGACGTGGGTGATCGGCGTGGTCATGGTGCTGGTCGCGATCAGCGCCTATCTGAACCGGCGTCAGCCCCCGGCGAACCGGCTGTCGGTGGAATTGCCGATGGCGCCGATCGTCACCGGCGTCATCTTGATCACCTCGCGGATGTTCCTCGCCGGGTGGATCGCGCGTCATGCCGACAGTGTGTGGTCCATCGCGATGGTCGCGACGATCACGGTACTCATCGCCGGCGTCGCCGCGCTGCTGCTGCCGGGCCGGGACGGGGTGTTCGTCCTGCTCGCCGCGGCCTTGACCGCGTCCGGGAACGCCATCGTGCCCGCCGATATCCCACAATGGTCCGTCCCGATCCTGATCGTGCTGTGCGGGGCCGGGGTGCTGATCGGGGTGCGCTGGTCCTCGCTGCCGCTCGCCCTGGCCGGCGCGGCGGCCCTGGCCTTGACCGCGGCACTGATGACCCACGTGCACAACTCCATCGCCGACGCGATCTGCGAGGTCGCGCTGGTGCTGATCGCGGGCTACTGCCTGGGGACCTCCCCGCCGCGGCACAGCGCGAGCCGGGTGCTGGCGATCGTGATCCTGCTGGTCCCCTCCGTGATCGTCGCGCTGCGCGCCAGCCTCAGCTTCGGCGCCTGCGATCTGATCGGTATCGACCGCGCGGTCGTGTGCGAATACGACGAGCGCTCCTCCGCGGCGCCCGGTTGGACGGCCTTGGCGATGATCATCGGATACGCGGTACTCGCCTGCGTGATCAGTCGCCGACCTGTGGTCGCCGACGCCGCCGCGGCCGCGCCGCGAGCGGCACCGCCGTACGACCCGATGCGCGACGAGCCGTTCGATCAGACCTGAGGCCCCGGATGCGGCAGGGGAATCCGGGGCTCTCCGGGTCGGCCCGGGGGTGCCCCGGCGGCGCGCTCGCGTTCGAAGGTCAGCAGCAGGTCCGCGGCGACGCTGACGGCGATGGTGGCCGGTTCCTTGCCGGTGATCTCCGGCAGGCCGATGGGGGTACGGATGCGGGCGATGGCTTCGGGTGTGTGACCGCCCTCGGACTCGAGCCGGCGGCGGAAGCGGGCCCACTTGGCCGACGAGCCGATCAGGCCGATCGAACCGAAATCACCGCCGCGCAGGGCAGCGTCGCAGAGCGCGGCGTCCTCGGCGTGGTCGTGGGTCATGATCAGCAGATGGGTCCCGGCCGGCAGTTCGGCCAGCACCTGCTCGGGCAGCAGCGGCACCTCGTGGACGTGGATGCGGGCCGGCGCGTCGCGCAGGACGGACAGCCGCTCGTCACCGAGCATGCCGGGGCGAGTGTCGATCAGATGCAGGTCGAGGTCGTGGCGAGTCAGGATGCGCGCCAGCTCCAGCCCGACGTGTCCGACGCCGAAGATCGCGACGGCGGGCACCACCGGCAGCGGTTCCAGAAGCAGCACAACGGTTCCCCCGCAACACTGCACCCCGTGACAGTTCGTCACCTTGTCGTTCAGCGCGAAATCCATCAGCTCCGGCCGCGGGTCCGCAGCGCCGATCAGCTCGCGGGCCCGCTCGACCGCGACCGCCTCGATATTTCCCCCGCCGATCGAACCCCAGGTATGCTGTTGTCCCACAACCAGTTTCGCACCGGCGCGACGCGGTGCATGACCGCGCACGGCCGCGACGGTGAGCAGCGCACCGGGCTCCCGGCGCGCCCGCAACAGCGCCACCGCATCCACCCAGGTCAGCTCACTCATACCCGAAAATTCCCGTACCGTAGTACTTCTCGTCCGTCGCCGGAAGTCCCGCTCGCCCCGCGCCGTTCCCGTCACCGGCCGCACCGATACCGGCGGCAACCGGGTCGATGAGCGAAATATCCTGCGTAGCAGCGTCGTCCGCGTGCAGACCGTGACGCGCGCGCTCGATCGCCCAGTACACCGCCTCCGGTGTCGCGGGTGCGGCCAGTTCGATGCTCATCTCCAGCCGGCCGAATGCGCCGACCGCCGCGCGCAACGCCTCGCGCACCGAGAACGCCAGCATCAGCGGCGGCTCGCCCACCGCCTTGGATCCGTAGACCGCGCCCTCCTCGGAGGCGTCGGCCAGCAACTCGACATTGAACACCTCCGGCATCTCCGAGAAGCTCGGCAGCTTGTAGGTGCTCGCGGCCTGTGTCAGCAACCGGCCGCGCCCGGGCCCGTCACCGGTGTCCCAGCGCAGGTCCTCGAGGGTCAGCCACCCCGCGCCCTGGACGAAACCGCCCTCGATCTGACCGATATCGATCAGCGGGGACAGGCTGTCGCCGACATCGTGCACGATGTCGACCCGCCGGATGCGGTATGCGCCGGTGAATCCGTTGACCTCCACCTCGGTGGCCGCCGCGCCGTAGGCGAAGTATTTGAAGGGCGACCCGTGCATATTCGCCGCATCCCAGTGCAGCCCCTCGGTCCGGTAGAAACCGGTCGCGGACAGTTGCACCCGCTGCCGGTAGGCGGTCCGCACCAGATCGGCCCAGGCGATGCCCTCGCCGGACGCGCCCAGCGGCCGGGCCACTCCGTCCGCGATCCGCACATCCGCCGCACCGCAGCCGAGCCGGGTCGCGGCCACCTGCGAAAGTCGTTCGCGCAGTTGCTCACACGCGTTCTTGATCGCCGCGCCGTTGAGGTCCGCCCCGGAACTGGCCGCGGTCGCGGAGGTATTCGGCACCTTGTCGGTGCGGGTGGGGGCCAGTCGCACCGTGCTCATCGGAACGCCCAGGGTGGTCGCGGCGACCTGCAACATCTTCGTGTGCAGGCCCTGCCCCATCTCGGTGCCGCCGTGATTGATCAGCACCGAGCCGTCCTTGTAGATCAGCACCAGCGCGCCGCCCTGATTGAACGCGGTCAGATTGAAGGAGATGCCGAATTTGACCCCGGTGACCGCCATCCCCCGCTTGGTATGCCGATGTGCGGCGTTGAACGCCTCGATCTCCCGGCGGCGAGAACTCAGATCGGCGTTCTCGTGCACCCGCCGCCAGACCGTTTCGATCCGCTCCGGCGTGCGCACCGGCTGCCCGTACGGTGTGCACTGCCCCGCGGAATAGAAGTTGCGGCGACGCAATTCGGCCGGGTCCAGACCCAGCAGCGGGGCGCAGCGACCGAGCAGGTCCTCCATCACGAGCATGCCCTGCGGCCCGCCGAACCCCCGGAACGCGGTGCTGGAAGTCTTGTGTGTCTTGGCGATTCGGCCGCTGATCCGGGCGTTCGGAATCCAGTACAGGTTGTCGACGTGGCACAGCGCCCGGGCCAGCACCGGTTCGGACAGGTCCAGGCTCCAGCCGCCGTCCGCGGTGAGGGTCGTGTCCAGCGCGCGCAACCGGCCGTCGGCGTCGAATCCGGCCCGCCACGCGGCGTGGAAGCCGTGCCGTTTACCGGACATGGTCAGATCCTGAGTCCGGTTGAGCCGCAGTCGAACCGGACGGCCGGTGAGGGTCGCGCCGAGCGCCGCGACGGCCGCGAAACCGTGCGGCTGCATCTCCTTGCCGCCGAAACCGCCGCCCATCCGCAGGCACTGCACCGTCACCTCGTGGCTGCGCAACCCGAGCACGTGCGCGACGATCTCCTGCGTCTCGGCGGGGTGCTGGGTGCTGCACTGCACGAAGATCTGCCCGGACTCGTCCACCACGGCCAGCGACGCGTGCGTCTCCAGATAGAAGTGCTCCTGCCCGGAGAACTCCAGTTCGCCGTCGAAGATCCGCGTCGACTCCGCGAATCCGGCCTCGATATCGCCGCAGCGTATCTGCGGCTGGGCCCCCTGGAAACTGCCCGCCCGAATCGCATCGGCGATGGTGATCAACGCCGGGAGCGGTTCGAACTCGACCTCGACGGCCGCCGCGCCGAGCCGGGCCGCCTCGAGCGTCTCCCCGAGCACCCAGCACACCGCGTGCCCGTGGAACATGACCTCGTTCGGGAACAGCGGTTCGTCCTGCTTCGTCCCGGCGTCGTTGACACCCGGCACGTCCTCGGCGGTCAGTACCCGGACCACACCGGGCACCGCCAACGCCGGCGCGGTGCGCAGCGCGAGGATTCGCGCGTGCGCGCACATGACCTGCACCGGATAGGCGTGTAGCACGTCCTTGGCGCGATATACCAGGTCATCGGTGTACAGCGCGGCCCCGGTAACGTGCAGAGCCGCGCTTTCGTGCGGCATCGGCAAGCCCACCGACGGCTTCTCGGGTCGCTGCGACAGCGCGCTCATCCGGCACCGCCGAGGTGCCGGGAACGAGCCGAAGCGGTTGCGGCCGAGGCGAATACCCGTGTCATACCGCCATCTCCTCGACACCTCGCGCGAACAGCTCCCGCAGGCTCTGCCCGAGCATCGCGCGGCGATACCCCGCGCTGGCGCGGTGGTCGTCCAGGGGTGTGCCCTCGCCTTCGAGCACTCGCGCGGCCGCCTCGACGGTCTCCGGCGACCACGGGCGGCCCCGCAGCGCGGCTTCGGCGGCATGGGCACGGACGGGGGTCGCGGCCACTCCACCGAGTCCGATCCGCGCCGAACGCACCCTGCCGCCGTCCACATCGATCGCGAAAGCGACTGCGACACTGGAGATATCGTCGAAACGCCGCTTGGCGACCTTGTGGAAGCCGGTCAGCGGGGCGAGCGGGCGGGGAATGCGCACGGCGCGGATCACCTCGTCGGGGCGGCGGACGCTGCGCCGGTACCCGGTGAAGTAGCCGGCCAACTCCACCTCGCGTTCTCCCGCCGGGCCGGCCAGCAGGACCGACGCGTCCAGGGCCAGCAGCGCGGGGGCGGCATCGCCGATCGGAGAACCGGTGCCGAGATTGCCGCCGAGGGTCGCGCTGTTGCGGATCAGCCGGGAACCGAACTGCGGGAACAGCTCCGCCAGCAGCGGCACGCCGCCTGCCAGCCGTCGTTCGAGTTCGGTGAGGGTCAGGGCCGCGCCCACTTCGAAGTGATCGGGTTCGACCCGCAGAATCCGCAGTTCGGGCAGCCGATCGATGGCGATCACGTGGTCCGCGCGGCGGGCGCCGATATTCACTTCCACGCCCCAATCGGTGCACCCCGCGACGAGGGCGGCGTCGGGATGCGAGCGCAGCAGAGTCAGCGCGGCGGGAAGCGTCGCGGGCCGGACGAAGGTGCGACCGTCCCGCTCGAGCACGGTCGGGACCGGTTCGGGCGGCGCGGCCGCCAGGCGCCGGGCGAGCGGATCGTCAGGGGCCGGTGTGCCGATCGCGAAGGCGGCATCGCGGATCGGGCGGTAACCGGTGCAGCGGCAGAGGTTTCCGCTCAGCGCGTGCAGGTCGAATCCGTTCCGGCCGTGCTCGGGCTCGGCCGGACCATCGGTCGCCGCGCGGTCGGGGCGATAGTATTCCGCGGCCATACTACATACGAAACCCGGTGTGCAGTAACCACATTGGGAGCCACCGCGGATCGCCAGCGCGCGCTGCACCGGATGGAGAGCCGCGGGCCCGCCCAGTCCCTCGGCGGTGACGACCTCCTGCCCGTCCAGCGCGGCGACCGGAATCAGGCAGGAATTCACCGCGGTCCATTCGGTGCGCCCGACGACGCCGGGACGGGCGAGCAGAACCGAGCACGCACCGCATTCACCCTCGGCGCAGCCCTCCTTACTGCCGGTGAATCCGCATCCGCGCAGGAATTCCAGCAGAGTCGTCGTCGGCGCGGCCGGAGAAATCGGCAGGAGTTCTCCGTTGACCGTTATCCGCGCCGCAACAATGGCAAACCCTCTTTTCACTGTCGATCGAACGAGCGTGCA
>CBJNFW010000009.1:0-61746 GCA_966435935.1 uncultured Nocardia sp. | reverse complement strand
CGACGCTCATCGGGACCGATTCGGGGTCGACCCGATCTGCCGTGTGCTCACCGAGCACGGGGTCAAGATCGCCCCGTCCACCTACTACGCTGCGAAGAAGCGCGGTATCACCGGCGCTACGTTGACCGATGCTTACACCGCCGACATGGTGTTCGACCTGTGGGCCGCCAACCGTTGCGTGTACGGAGTGCGCAAGCTGTGGCACGCGGCCAGACGTGCAGGCCACAACCTCGGCCGTGACCGGGTGGCACGCTTGATGCGGCTGGCCGGTATCGATGGCATCGTGCGTGGACGCCGCACCACTGTCACGACCGAACGCGACCGCAACACCGTGGCGCGGCATCCGGATCTGATCGGTCGTGCGTGGTCGGCGCCGTCGCGGCCCGATCAGTGGTGGGTCGCCGATTTCACCTACTGCTGGACGGTTTCCGGCTTCTGCTACACCGCATTCTGTGTCGATGTGTATTCACGGCGGATTCTCGGTTGGCGCGTCATGGGCAGTAAGACAACTCCGTTGGTGACCTCGGTCCTCGAACAAGCATTGTTCACCCGGCGACGCACCGATTTCCGTTTCACCGCAACAGGTTTGGTGCATCATTCCGACGCGGGAAGTCAATATACGTCGCTGGCTTTCACCGAGGTGCTACGCGAGTCGGGCATCGCGGGATCGATTGGCAGCGTTGGCGATGCCCTCGATAACGCCCTCATGGAATCGGCGATCGGCCTCTATAAAACCGAGCTGATCGACCGGCACCCGGCCTTCACCGGCAGGGCAGAACTCGAACGCGAAACCGCATCGTGGGTGCACTGGTACAACACCCAGCGCCTGCACTCGGCGATCGGGTACCAGCCACCGATCGAATACGAACACCTCTACCATCAACAGACCATCTCGGCAGAGGTGGCCTGAACCGAGTCTCCACCGGATCCAGGACGGTTCACCCGACCTGATCGCTACCCTGCGCAACCTCGAAGCCGCTTACCTCGAATGGAAACGACTCGCCGGGATCCGCCGCAAGCAGCAACAACTACACACCTTGGAAGAGGGTACCCAGCTGACGCGCTGGTTTGAACCGGTGATCATTCCCGGCCTGCTCCAAACCCCCGACTACATGCGTGCCATGCTCACCAAAGTCACCGCCTTCTATGGTCACGATGAGCCCGTCGATGAAGGTATCGCCGCCCGAATCGAACGCCAGCAGGTGCTCCACCAAGGAAACCATCGCTTCAATTTTGTTCTGGCGGAACAAGTTCTGTACACCACCGTCGGCTCGGACAACATCATGATCAGCCAGCTCGACCACCTACTGAGCACGATGCGACTACCGAACGTGGTGGTGAGCGTCATCCCGCACATGTCCGACTACCAAGTACCAACCACGAACTTCGCCATCTTCGATCGGAAGATCGCCCACGTCGAAACGATCTCAGCAGAGCTGACCATCACCCAGCCGGGAGAGCTCGTCCTCTACGAACAGGTGTTCCAGGCGTTGCTGAACCAAGCCGCGGTCGGGGCGGCAGCCCGGAGAGTGATCGGCAAAGCAATCGGACAACGACGAGCACGCTCCTCTTGCGGACCGTGACCACTGTCTCGACGGCTCCGAGCGAGGCCCGGCCTGCACGGCTGCGGGGCGCAACAGTCGACGGTCGCGCAGTAGTGCCAAATAGGTTGTCTGCCATCAACGTCCAACGCACCATTACCCGGGGGGATGTCCCGGGCCACGCGGCCGGGCCGCGCTGATGGTCAACGTAAAAACCACCGGCCCTTTGCGTCAAGTTGCGCAGTGGATTCTGGCGGCTCTGGTCGAGCAGGGTCGAGGTCTCCAGCGCAGGCACACGGCAGCTATTGATCTGCAGCTGATCGAGCATGTTCAGCTGCCAACTGTCGGAAGGGGCGATCGCCGTGGCGGCGGCGGACTGCGCGGTGATAGTGAATTTCCTGCGGCCCACCGTCGGCCCTCCCAAGATCCGCTACCGGCTCGATGGTCGTACTCAATGATGAGTTGTACACCCGGGCAAGGTCAGTGCGACACGAGCAACTTGCATCGAAGCGGTCCTGACACACCCTCGTCATCTATCCGTTGATATGATCGACTCAGGGATATCTGTTCTCGTGCGGGCTGAGGGAGAGGGGCAGGGCCGTTGACGAACCATCCGTGCCCGCCATTTCATAATGCCGAACGCCGAGTGCGACATTGGCTGTTGTCGGCCACCGCTATGGCAAGCGCGTTGGTGACTTGAATGGCGTACGGCGACGAGATCCGGGCTGCCCGGCGAAAGCTGGGGTGGTCCTATACCCGGCTGATTTTGGCGTTGAGTCAGGAGGCGCAACGTCAAGGCGTCGGGATAATGAGTGATCGAAGTCTGTCGACGGCGTTGTCGCGTTGGGAGAACAATCGTTTTACGCCGAGTCGATTTTACACTGGCCTGTTGAGCGTTGTGCTCGGATTGCCCGACGCTGGCGATATCGCAGCACGGACCAGCACCTACGCGCGGGACTTGGATCATGCGGTCGACGACTTGGAAGTGCTGACCCGCTGGGATCACGACGAAAGGCCAATCTTCACCTCGGCTGATGGTTTGGTCAACAGTGACCAGGTGATCTCCGGGTATTTGTTCGCGCATTCCTTGTCTTTCGATGACTTGCGAGTTCCCTCTCCGTCGTTGGTGGCCGGTGATTCGGTTGCTGACCAGATTCGTGCTGCGGCATCGAATCTGATGAGCGTTGATTTCGAGCAGGGCGGTGGTCATGTCAGAGCTGCCTTGACTGACTATTTCCGCGGTGATGTAGTGCCCGAGCTCCGGATCGATCGGCCTGCGGCTCAGCGGTGTGCGGTGTATTCGGCAGCGGCGGAGGTGACGCAACTGCTGGGGTGGGCGGCATACGATAGCGGGCACCACTCTGTCGCAATGCGCTATTTCACGCTCGGTTTGCGTCTCGCTGACGAGGCCGCTGACCACCTGATGGGTGCACGTCTGCTTGCGAATTTGTCGCATGAGTTCAACTCTCTCGGTAACTATTCGCAGGCTCTTACGGCGGCGAGGGCAGCGCAAGCTGCGTTACGCGGTCGCGGCACAGCGGCAGTGGAAACCATGTGTCTGATGATGGAGGCACGGGCCCTGGCCAACCTGCACGACGAACGGGGAGCCGCACTGGCGATCAGCCACGCGGAACGGATATTCGAGCGCAGCACTGGTAGCGAGCCGGAATGGATCGGCTACTACGACGCAGCCGAGCTTTCTGGTGATATTGCACACGCTTTTCGCGATCTGGGTATCCCAGCACGGACCCGTGAATTCACACAGACAGCACTGGGCCCAACCACCCCACGCCGGACGCGAGCGTTCATACAACTCGTTGCCGCGGATGCCACCCTTGCATCCGGGGAGGTAGAGGAAGCTGCGCAGCTTGCCACAAGCGCTCTCCGAAGCGGCAGCGAGCTGCAATCACGACGGTACCTGCAATACGTTCAAGCCTTTTGCCGAGCGGTCCCGGATCTGACACATCCCGCGATGGCAGAGTTTATGGACATGGTCACCACTCGGTACCCTCGCCTTCTTCGGCCTGTCGATGGCTCGAAAAGAGTTAGAATCCGTTCCAGTTCTCGGTGAATCCGTATCGGAGTGTCGAAATTCGCTTGTGGTATTCGTTTGCGATCGCGGGTGTATGGTCGACGTTCTGCGCGAGCCACGCAGTCATTCGTAACTGCATAACGGATCGCACCGTAGGGAAACCGGTCCAGCGTCTGATGTCGTAACCGTAGGCGGTGACGAACTGTGCGTAGGAACTTTCCGGTAACATCCCCATTGCGGTTTCCGTGGCAGACTTCGCCAGATCCCATTCATGATTGGCCACATTCATCGCCTCGAAGTCTATCAATGTGCTCGCGCCATTCGGAGACATGATCACATTCTTTATATGGGCATCACCGTGGTTCACGCCGACTGGAAGATCGAAACTGAGATCGTCGAGTGCCGATTCCAGCTGCCTTCTCAGGTCGGTTAGAAACTCCTTGTCGCTGTCAGAGATTTGCGATTGTCGAATCCGCTCCTCCACACGATCGAGCGGCCGACCAGGGGGAATCGTCAGATTCTCGGGATATGGCAACCGGTGAAGCCTGCGCAGAAGATCCCCAGTGACTGCTACTTCGTCGCGTGTGGCTGTACGGCCCGGAATGTAATGCCAGAAGGTCACAGGATGCCCTTCGACGCATATTGGTTGCTCACATCCGGTATCGAATACGCGCGCCGCAAGTACGTCATGGCCAGCAAGCCACGCCGAGACGGCGACCTCCTTGGCGGCATCGGGACAGAAGCTCACGTCGCGAGCAATCCGCACAACCACCGGCGGACTCGGCACATGAAAAAGAATGTTCTGCCCTAACCGCAGAAACCGAATATCATGCCACGGCAGGCCCACTTCACGGCAGGCTGCTTGCGCAACGGTCTTCATCGTCTCTGGGGCGAAGGCACGGGAACGATCGGACACACCTCCAGGTTAGCGCCCGACGCGATGCCGTCGACCTGACCTATCCGACGCGCGACTGCTAATAGCTGCCAACTTCCGCGTCGATCATCGAGTCGGTTACATCAACCTATGGCCCCCAGAAGTCGCCACCACATAGAGACGGATGCAGTTTCCGCTGCAACGATGCATATTTCCGGCAACGATCAACCCGAGGCGCCGACTTCGAACCACCGCGTTGAGCAGACGATCACTCACGATGGCTACGAAATCCAAACCGGCAGAGGGAAACTGAGGCTCGGTCCCGGATGCGTTCGTGAATGTCGGCGACCGGTGCGCTGGGACGGCGAAAGCGCGCCGGGGCGTGTGTGTCTAGTGCGCCAGGTGCCGTTCCACCGATTCGAGTTTGGTGTTCAGGGTGTCAGTACGGCCGGGGCGTACGTCGGCTTTGATCACGATGCTGCACCGGCCCGAGGTGGCCATGACCGCATCGGTGGCTCGCTTGAGGACGTCCATCACCTCATGCCAATCACCTTCCAGCTCGGTGAAACTTGCGGCGGTCCGGTGGGGCAGTCCACTGTCGCGGATCACGCGGACCGCTTCGGCGACTTCGGCGCCGACGGATTCACCAGCGCCGACAGGGGTGATCGAAAATGCTGCGAGCACGAACTTCTCCTGATCTGCGGGCGGGCGGGTGGCCGCTCGCGCGTAGCTGGTGCGAAAGCTTGTCCAGGACTACAGGGTACGCAGCAGATCGTAGGTTGCTGTGCGGAGCTGGGGGATGCCCCGGGCGTTCTTGATGTGTGGCAGCGCGGTTACCAGATAGATGCGCTTGAGGTCGTCGGCGACACGGATCGAGGTTGTCCCGTGGGCTTGATCCACGACCGTAGTGCCGAGTGTGACGCCTTCGTCGAGGTCACCGCGTCGCAGTTGGAGAGCGGCCAGGTTGGCGGGGCTGAGCAGGCGCGAGCGTGCGTGCTCGTCGGACATCTGGCCGGCGGTGCGCAGTCGCTCGAGAGTCAGCGGTACTTCGGTTCCTTGGGTGAACGCCAGCTCGAACAAGCCTTGTGCCAGGTCACTGGCCAGCAGTCGGCTGGTGTAGTAGGTCTTGAATCCTTCGTGGGCGGTGTCGGGGTGGTCTTCGTCGCTGACCTCGGTAACCAGTTGCTCGGCTTCCAGGACCGTGCGGACACATTCGCGGTGGTTGCCCTCGTGCGTGCTTTCGACATGGTGCGCTGCGGGGAGTTCGTTCCGGCGGGGGTTGTCGTGAAGGTGCGGGTGCAGCTGCGATGGCCGCTCAGTGGCCCACCAGCCGCCGGTCCTACGCGGCGCGAATGCTCACTACGCATGGAGAGTTGTTGTAATGCAACGAAACCCGGTGTCATTGTCGGACATCGAGGTCCTGGCGTC
The DNA here is from genome assembly GCA_966435935.1 of uncultured Nocardia sp. Classification (GTDB taxonomy): domain Bacteria; phylum Actinomycetota; class Actinomycetes; order Mycobacteriales; family Mycobacteriaceae; genus Nocardia. The sequence continues at coordinate 55,871 of CBJNFW010000009.1, read as the reverse complement.
GTTGAACGCTGCCGGGGCGGCAGCCTCCAGGAGAGAAGTGAAGGACGATCCTTTGAGTTCGAATCGGCCTGGGGCCGATTCGGTCGACAACCACTCCCACACATTCCCGCACAAGTCATATACGCCGTGCGGGCTGACGGAGGACTTGTAGCAATCGACGGGAGTTGTGGTGCCGTCTTCGCCGTCGTCCCTGAAGACCTTGCAGTTGCATTTGGCAGGGGTGATCTGGTTGCCCCACGGCCATGTGGCGCCCGTGGTGCCGCGGGCGGCCTTCTCCCACTGTTGCGCGGACGGCAATTCTTTGTGGGCCCACTGCGCGTAGGCGGTGGCGTCGTCATGGCTCACCCACACGACGGGGTGATCGGCGATGTCGGCCGGGGGCTGGCCGCCAGTCCAGTGCCGGGGTGTGGGATGGCCTGTCGCAGTGGTGAACAGCAGGTAATCGGCATTGGTGACCGGGTAGGTATCGATGTGGTAGCCGGGCAGCCATACCCGCTGATCCATTGGCCCGGAAAGGAAGACGCCTTCCGGGATCCAGGTCATCGAGCGTCCGTCGACCGGATGGCGGATGCGGTCGGGTCGGATGAGTTCGCCGGGATCGGGTGCGTCGGCGATCGCGTCCGCGGGCACGGCGGTGAGGAACCGCGCCATCTCATCGGGGGCCAATCGTGCCATCGAGGTATCGAGAGCGGCTTGATTGACCGGTTGCGGCTGGATGGTGGATCCCTTGGCCTCCCACTTGGAGACCTGGCGTTCGCTGACACCCAAGTGTGCAGCGAACTCTCTCAACGACATACGCCGGGCCTCACGCAACGCGACCACGTCTGCGCCCGTCCATCGTCGAACCAGGCTTTTCATCGACAGCAGTGCCCCTTCCCCATGCGGTGGCGTATCAGCCTAGCGGCCACTTGGGGCACGGGTGCACTAGATCTTCTGGGGCGGAATGGATTCGTACTGCTTGCGCAGGATCGCTACCACCTCGTGCTCGGGCCACTGGGTGTCGTCGATGCTGGCCACCGCCCGTACACCAGTTGCGGCGTTGGTTGCGACGGCACCGGCATAGGTCCCAAGCTGGGCCAGGGTGACGCGCTTCACCACCTCCTCATCACGGACCTGGTTGAGCAACTGCATGGTGGTACCGGCGAGGACTTCGGAGTGCGGCCACACCAGGCGGCCTTCGGTGGTGATGAAAGCGATGTTGCTGGTGGCGATTTCGGATATCGACCCGTCACCCGCGGTGAATACAACGTCGTCGAATCCGGCGCGCTGCGCGATGGCACGCTGAAACTCGGCGCCGAACAGCCCGATGTGTTTGACCTTGGGCAAATCCCGCGAAAAGACGACCGATTGCAGACGCAACGCGGCGGCGTGCGACGTTGCCGGTGCCGGCCGCAGCGAGACCAGGACATGCGGCTCCGCTGGTGCGCCCGGCCTCGACATTTCCAGCGCCGGATCGTAGATGGTCACTCGGACAACGGCCGCACTGTCGACGTCCTCGAGGGCATGGCGCACGTAAGCGCGTACGCGGTCGGGGTCGAGGTCGGCGGCGAAGACGATGCGGCAGTCGCGGGTCAACCGGTCCAGGTGCAGTTGCAGGCCGCGGACTGCGCCGTCCTGGTCGACCCGCATCGAGGTGAAATGCCCATAGTTGACCAGCGCCAGCGCAGCGAGGTCGGCTGTCGTGACCGGCGCGCCGTTGAGTTCCAACATCATGCCGCCAGTGTCCCACCGGCTAACCGGTGCACGGCCATCACTGGGTGGCGAAGTTCGGTGAAAGTTCGGTGCAGTTCGGTACCGGTGCAGTTCCGCATTCCGCGGCCCGCACCAATGCTGAGCTGCATGGAGAACGCGGTGTCCTCGTCCGTCTGGAGGGCGGCATGACTACCTCGGCCCTGGCCCGGGGCGCTGACGACTTGCCGGATTGGCACGAACTCACCGCGGCGTTCCGTGCGGCATTCGGCACAGGCAAAGCGACCACAGAGCACCCGGTCACGGTGTGCGCGTGCCAGTTGGCTCGTGTGCACCGGCAATCGTGCCCACGGCGTGGGACTGTGGTCGCTCGCCGTCAGGCGAGGCTGATCGCGGCGATCGATGCATGGGCAGCGGAGCATGTGCGCGGCCCCGCGCGGGTGGGGTCGATCGGCGCCTATGTCGATCGGATGGCCGCTGCCGCTGCCACGGCTCATCAGGCGCTGCGCAGTGGTGAGCCGGTGAGCGGCGCGGTGCACACCGCGTTCACCGACGCGGCGGCGCTAGCAGCCGGCTGGACCGAGATCGTGCTCGAGGTTGCGCCCCGCGCCTACGGGATCGGCCTCGACCAGTGAAGCCCGGGACAGCGGTGTCAGACCGCGGAAGTAGATACCTGACAGACCCGCCGCTATGGGGCGTCGCTTCCGGAGAGCATGGTCGTCATTGGAATAGTGGGACAAGCGATTTCGCGAAGGGCGAGGTTGGGCATTGCGGTCGACGCCAACGCCGCGAACGACAGCCCGCCGCCGGAGTCGGTCGAGCTAGTTGGTCTGCGCAAAGCCCACAAAGACCTTGTCGCCAGCCTGACCCGATCCACGGCATGAACTGCCGTTTTCTTGGTCCGCTATGTACGAAATTGATTGCTAGACAATGCCTTTCGGAATTTTACCATGTAGCCAAATTTGCTGCTGCCGCGTCTGTGACCGGACCGTCAGCGAGACGACCACCGAGGATTGCCGATGACCGCCGTGCTCCTATCCGACGACACCGCGATGGGCGGAGATTCGATCAGTGCTGCCCGCTCGAACTACCGCCGACAATTCGGCGACAGCGTTGACGAACCGGTCACCGTACACGGCGCTCTGTCGGTACGCGCTGGACGAGTCTGCGCGGTGGTGACTAGCCCGAGTATCGGCGCAGATGTCTGCGCGGCGTGGGATCCGCCGATCCCGGCGGCGCCGCCCAGATTCGGTGATGTGGTGGACGCGGTGATCGCCAAGGCGACGGCCCAGGCCGAAGCCGCTGCACGGGCAGCCGCAGCCGCTGCGAAGGCGAAAAGGCAGGGGGCACAGGGTGGTTGATGGTCCTGGGCACGCCACTTCCGCACCTGAGCGGAAGTCGGCTGCGAATGGCTGCGGCACAGAGTCCGTGGCGATGGATTTCGATCCGGGGCAGGCGACCAGTGCCCGGATTCACGATTTTCTCCTCGAGCACGGCAAAGACACCTACCCGCCGGACCGTAGGGCCGGGGAGATGCTCCTGTCCGATGCTCCGGACTTCCGCACAGCGGTCCGGGAGGCCCGGCGGTTCGCGCTGCGTGCGATCGAACATCTCGTGGCGGGGCATGGAGTGCGCCAGGTTGTGGAGTTGGGCAGTGGTCTGCCGTACCGGCCGAATGTGCACGAGGTCGCGCTGCGTGCGGATCCGGGTGTGCGGACCCTGTATATCGACGCCGACGAGCATGTAGCGGTCCACGGCCGCGTGTTCCTTCACGGTGATCGATCGGACATGGTGCGCGCGGACCTGTGCGACACCGACACGGTTGTGCGCCGGATCGGGGAGAGCATGAACCTTGGTGAGCCCGTGGCGCTGATCCTGTCCTCGGTGCTGGAAGTCGTCGCAGACCCCAAAGCGGTCATCGATCCGCTGCTGGCGGAGCTGCCAGGCCGAACACTGCTGGTGCTGAGTCATGTCACTGCCGATGTCGGCAACGCGGAGGCCGTGATCCGCGCGGAAGAGATCTACCGGGAGGCAGGAATCACGTTCTGGCCACGGTCATCTGACGAGATCGCCGCACTGATGACCGGCTGTGACCTCCTGGAGCCGGGGCTGGTCCCCGCGGGTCGGTGGCGGCCCGAGCAGGCGGCGCCACCGCAGGATGTGTGTTGCCTCGCGGCTGTCGGACGGTCCCGATGAGCAACCGCGACAACGCATTCGGCGACCGGATGCGTACCCTGCGAGAACAGCGTGGTCTCTCGTACAGGGCCCTGGGCGCGTTGACGGTGTATGGGGCGACGAGCCTGTATTACGTCGAGACGGGTGATCGGGCACCGACCACGGATATGGCCACCCGCCTCGATGATGCTCTCCAGGCGGATGGGGCTCTGCTGGCCGCGGCAACCGCCGCGGCATTGCAGCGGCTGCTGACCACAGCGGCGCAGGAGTCGACCGATCTGGTGCGGTGGGTGAATGAGGAGCCGGTGGCCGGGATCGGCCAAGACGCGCTGGCCCGCGATCTGAGCAAAATCGCCCGGGATTACGTACATCGTCCTCCGCTGCCGCTGCTGAACGATCTGCTGCGGGTACGCACGAAGATCGCCCAGCAATTGGAGCAGGCGCGGCGGCTACAGCGCCGACGCGAATTGGCGTTGCTGGGCGCGGTCACAGTTCAGCTACTCGGGGAACTCACCGATGATGTGGCCGGTGATTCCGAGGCGGCGATGCGGCATGTTATTGCTGCCGAGCTGCTGGCCCAAGAAGCCGGGCACATCGGGGCAGCGGCGTGGGTGGCCGGCACGAAAGCGCTGATCGCGGAGTGGTCTCCCAAGCCGCACACCGCGCTGGGCATCATCGAGGACGCGGCGGGGTGGGCACCGGTGGGTGACTACCGGGTCAGGCTTTTTGCGTTGCAGGCGCGCTGTGCTGGCCGTCTCGGTGATGCGCGCCTTGCTCGTTCGGCTGCGGCTCGTACGGTGGCCGCGGCCGAGCAGGCGCGCGATGTGCGCGACGAAGTGACCGTGTTCGGCGGTTCCTGCACGTTCCCGCGCCCGAAGATGGCCTACTACTTGGGTTGTGCGTACCGGTCGATCGGTGATTATCAGGACGCCGAGCGGTGGTCGCTGGACGCGATCGACGAATACATCGCTGGCCCACCCGAACAGCGTTCCTACGGGGACGAGGCGCTGGCCCGGGTGCAGGTGAGCCTGTCGCGGATCGCACGCAACGAATTCGAAGGCGCGCAGGAGATACTGTCCCCGGTCCTGGAGCTTCCCACCGAGCAGCGGATCACGTGCATCATGGAGGGGATGACTACCGTTGTTGGTGCGCTGCGCGAGCACCGCCATGCGCAAGCGCCTATCGCCCACGACCTGCGCGAGACCATCCGCGGATACACCGCGCACTCGAGTGTGACGCTGCGATGACCGATGTGGCCGCGCGCGATATCCTCACTGCCGCATGCGAACAGGTCGGCCTCGATGCGGGAGATGCGCAGTTGCTGCGGGCCCACAGCAACGCCGTGTGGCTGCTGCCGCGCAACGCCGCGGTGGTCCGGATCGGCCGCAAACAGCACGAGGGCTTGCGCTTCGAGGCGGGGGTGACGCTGACGCGGTGGCTGGCCGAGCACGATATCCCGGTGACCGAACCGCTGATGGACCAGGTCGTCTATATCGACGATGCCACGGTCACGGTGTGGCGCTACTATCCGCAACACGACCGCGGTGAACCGCCCATGGGGGACCTCGGCGCCATCCTGCGCCGGCTGCACACATTGGCGGATCCGGTACCGGTGGAACTGCACCCGTACCCGCCGTTGGCGGGGCTGACGACCATTCTCGGGTCGCAGGCCGCGCCCCGGGTTCTCGATCCCGATGATCTGACCTGGCTGTCCGAGCGGGCGAGTGAACTGCTCGACCGGTATGAAGGGCTCGAGTTCGGGCTGGGTGTGGGGTTCATTCATGGTGACCCGTATGGGGGAAACTGCTTGTGGGACGGTGATCGGGTTGTGCTGGGGGATTGGGACGAGGCGAGTATCGGGCCGCGCGAGTGGGATTTGATTCCCAGCTGCCACGATCACTTTCGATTCGGCGCCCCTGCCGAGGATTTGGCGCAGTTCTTCCGCGAGTACGGTCTCGACCTCGAGGAGTTCCGTAGCGGGCCGGTGTTCAGTGTGCTGATCGCGATGCGTGATCTGCACACGCTGACCGGCTATATCCGCCGCGCCGCCGGGGATGATCGCGCCGCAGCCCGCGAACTCCACCGCCGCCTGGGCATGCTGCGCAACCCGAGCACGGCCAACGAACCCTGGCACGGCATGTAACACCCTCAGCGTGATGCCTGCCGGTCGGACCACTCGGTCGCGGCGGCGTTGCTCGGTGTGTTCTCTTGGGCCTCTGCGGCACAGTAAGCTTCGGTGAACGCCGGGCTCTTGCGGTGAAAGAGCCGCGGCGGCAACGCACTCTCCGCCCCGCGGCGCGCACTCTTCCGTCTCGATCCTCTCGCTGTGCCGTGTGGTCCGCCGGGGCGGACCGGTCGGCGACGGTCGCGCATGGTCGGGAATGCTTTTTCGCGCTGACCTGTGTTCCAGCGAACTGGACAAGCGATAGGGAACACGCAACCTCTTGCGTGGTGTTGCGTGGTCTGCCGAAAATGGTTCTGGCACCAGTTATTTCGCCGCATCGCGAACGCTACTCACCGCAGCGCACCGAGCTGTGCGGGTCGGCACCGCACCTCGTGCGGGGCCGCGCCGTATAACGCGGCGATAGCTGGTGCCCGAGACATGGGAGGTATCGAATGTGCATGACGAAGGTGCTGTCGTATATGCCCGTTGGCGAACGCGACCGGATGGCGTTGGGCGACTGCGCACTACCGTTCGATTCGGAGATCACCACCGTGCAAGCGCATCTGCTGCGGTCACAGCACGCAGGCCATCCCGTCACCTGTGTGCGCCGACTGGCTCGATCCCGGGAAGAGGACGGTCTCCACGACGAATTCCATTACGCCCCTTTGCCTTCCGCGATCAACGCTGCGGCAGAGATCGAGTCGCGGCCCGTGCCCACGCGGGTGGGGACGATATGACCGACACCAGCACTGCGCAGAACTGGCCGAACTCGCTGGCGTTGATCGAGGCGGTGTCGAACGCGCTGCGCGGAAACTACAGCCCGGTCGACGCGCACCCGGCGCTGAACGTGGCGTGCGGGATGGCGCTGCTGTACAGGGAGCGCCGCGAGAACACCCAGCGGTTCAGTGCTCCGCCGGCCGCGGTCAACTGGGACCAGGCCGAAGGGCCCGTGGATACCAACCCGCCCGAGCTGCGTCTGTGCGCTGATTTCGACCGAATCGCCGCGGCAGCGTTCGATCTCGGCCCGGCGCGGCCGGGTGTGCTGGCCGCGCGAGTCGCGTACTGGACCATCTGCGAGAACATCCCCAACGTGGTGAGCGCGACGCACGCCTACGACGACTGCATTGCCCGCCTGAAGGCGGCACCGACCAGCCGCGGCGAACACGCCTTCCTCTAACCCACCCGGCGGCCCGCCCACAGCGCGGGTGTCCGGAGCCCTTCCCGCATAGCTGGTCATGTCGATGGACCGGCTTGATTCGTCGTGCCCTGAGCACGTCACTTTCCCTGCCCGGAGGCACATTTGACCCCGCCGATACCGGGGTCGGGCATTTGCCCGATCCCTTACCAGCCTGCCGAGGACGATTCGGTGGTGCGGCTCTACGGCCCCGAGTTCTTCGCCGATCCGCATCGCACATACCGTCAAGCACACCACGACAAGAAGCTGGTCGTCCCGGTCGAAATGCGGCCGGGAGTACAGGCGACCGCGGTGATCGGTTTCAAGCACGCCCGCGAGATCCTCGACGATCCCCTGCACTATCCGACCGACCTGGCAGCAGGACAGATCCCCCAGCGGGCCGAGCGACGGGATCGGCCGGATCTGTCACAGGCCACGGGCGCGGACCACACGCGCTTGCGCCGTGTGGTGCGCGAATGCCTCGAACAGATCGACCAGCACGCATTACGCGCCACGATCCGCCGATGCACCGCCGACCTGATCGCAGCATTCTGCCAGGAAGGGACCGCTGATCTCGTCGGAGACTTCGCGATTCCCCTTGTGGTGCAAATATTTTCGTGGACACTGGGCCTGACGCCGGAAGGGTGGGGCGAGGCCGATTCCGCGGTTCGGACACTGCGCGCCACCGGAGACGCAAGCGCGCTCACCGAGGTTGCCTGGTCCGCTGTGGAAGCGGCCCGGACAACCCCCGGACCGGATGTGACCTCTTGGCTGTGCGGACACCCGGAGCAGCTGGACGATCACGAGGCGGTGCAGCAGCTGATGCTGCTGGTCACCGCGGGATTCCTGCCGACCGTGGACATGATCGCCAACACCCTGCTGCGGGTAATGACCGACAAACAGTTCCGCGAGGCGGTGATGTTCGCGGCGCTGACCTACCGGGACGCCCTCGAGCACGGGCTGGCGGTCGACCCGCCGCGGCCGGTTCTTCGCCCGCGGTGGCCTCCGAGTTTGCAGATCCGCGACGGCGTCCACATGCATCCTGGCCAGCCGGTGCTGATCAGCCTGGCAGGCTGCGCCGCCGATCCGATCATGGGCGAGGACCGCGCCGAAAATTACGGCAGCCGCTTCCATTTGGCCTGGGGCGGGGGACCGCACAAATGCCCCGACGCAGGGGCCGCCATGGCGATGCTCCTCGGCGAGGAAGCCCTCGGCCTGCTCTTCGAATCGCTTCCGGACATGGAACTCGCCGACGGCGCGCGGATCGAATTTCTGCCGAGTCTGTATCACCGTGCGCTGGTTGCCCTTCCGGTCGTCTTCGACCCGTCATCACCGCTCCCGCTCTCGTAAGCCTGTAGGAGACCTCAGTGCCGCCGAACTCCCCGCCCGCCGTGCCGGATGCGGACTCGATCCCGATCGAGGACGTGTGCGAGCGCGTCCTGATCCACACCCAGGACTTCGCCGATGACCCGCACCCGATCTACGGATGGATGCGCGCCCAGGGGCCGATGGTGCCTGTCGAACTCGCGCCTGGCGTCCCGGCGACGCTGGTCGTGCGTTACCCCACCGCGCTACGGATCCTGCACGATGCCGAACACTTCCCCGCCGACCCCCGGCGATGGCAGGACCCCATGCCCCCGGGGGGTCCGATCTGGTCGGTGGTCGAGGGGCGGCCCAACGCCCTGCACACCCCGGGAACCGAGCATCGCCGCTATCGACTCGCCAACGTCGATAGCCTCAACGACATCGATCTGCACCTGCTGCGCGGGCAGGTGATCGAGCAGTCAGAAGCACGTCTGGACACCCTGGAGCGCCGACGAGATATCCAGGACGCCAACCAGATAGACGTGATCGACGACTACGCGCGTCCTCTGACATTCACCGTGCTGAACCAGTTGCTGGGCTGCACCGAGGAAGTCGGCAACGACGTCGCGTGGGCGATGGCGCGGATGTTCGAATCGACCGAACTTACCGAACAGGTCAACACGGTACTGGGCCGATCACTCGGCGGGCACATCGCCGCCAAGACAACCACACCGGGAAACGACGTCACCTCGCGCCTGATCGCACACCACACCGGTCTGGACGGGGTAGAGCTGATCCAGCAGCTGGTGACCCTCTACGGGGCGGGCATCGAACCGACGGTGAACCTGATGGCCAACACCCTGCGACGGATATACGCCGATCCCAAATACCTTGCACGACACGACGGTTTCCTCCCGATCGGCGAAGCGGTCACCGAGACCGAAATCGTCGATCCGCCGATGGCCAACTACTGCATTTCCTTTCCCCGCGCCGGGATGACCATCGACGGAATCTGGCTGCCCGCTCACCAACCCGTGGTTATCAGCATGGCCTCCTGCAACAACGACCCCACGGTCAACAAGGGCGGTAACTACCTGCATGCCGGTTGGGGCCTGGGCTATTCCGCTGGACCACACCAGTGCCCGACGACTGCGCAGGCCGCGGCGCGTCTGATCGCGACCGAAGGCAACGCGCGGTTCGTCGACCGTTTCCCCGATGCCCGCCCGCTGGGGCGGCCGGCTTGGCGACCGGGACCGTTCCACCGTGCCCTGTCCGCCTTCCCGGTCAGCCTGCGATGACCCCCGCATCCGCTCACACGAGGACACCACCGATGACCACTGATCCTGCTCCTGCTCCCGCAGCATTGGACTCCCACGGCGCAGCAGTCCCGCACACCTTCCTGGACACGTACCACCGCGAGTTCATCGACCAGCACCGCACCACAGGGCACCTGAGCACTCAACAACTCAAGGCGCTCGACCAGGACCCGCACTACTGCCTTGGGTTCTTCGACCAGCAGCTTGCCACCGCACGCGGGGCCTTGGACCTCGAACAGGCCCTCACCCTGGCGGACGTCATCAGCACGCCGACAGACCGGTTCGACGACAGATGGTGGCCGCACCCGGGCCGCCCCATGGCCGTCATGCTGCGAGCCGGCGCCAGCCGCGCGCATCACAACGAGCGATGGGGCGCGGACTGGCTGGTCCTGGCCACGGTCTGTGAAACATGGACACCCCCGCAAGCGTTCGCCGTCCTGGGCGCGATCACCCGCGGCCGCCACGTCTGTTCGGACGGGGTCGGCACCCTCCACGCCACCGGACTGTGGCTCGGCTGACCGCCCGAGTCGCACAGTCATGACTGGCATCGAAGGGCTGTTCAGCCGCTCGCTCTGGGCCGTTGTCGCAGCCACGGCGATCTTCTCGACGACAGGATGTGGAATGTCCGAGGCCCCCTACGAGAAAACCGGTCCGGCCGACACACAGAAGGCCGCCACCCGCCTGACCGAACTACCGACCCTGGAAGACACCGAGACCCAACTCCGTGCTGCGGTCGTCGAACTGGGTGCCTATGCCAGTTCGCTGGTACCGGGCCTGACCTGGCAATGGGTCGACGACCGCTCGCTCGAGTCCTGCGACCGCCCCTACGACCAGACCAAGGGCAGCAAGGTCCGCTTGCGGAACTACGTCTCGAGTCCCGCTCTCCCCGACACCGTCTGGCCCCAAATCTTGGACCGCGCCCGCCAGCTGGCCGCCCCGTTCGGTGCAACCAGGTCCGAAGTCTTCGCAGATAAACCCGGGAACCACACGGTCCGTCTCTACAGCCAGGAAAGCACGGCAATATTCGTCGGCACCCAAGGAGCGGTCATCAGCAGCAACACAGGCTGCCGACTACCTGCCGCGCGGCCACCACATCTGTTCGGACTGGGGCGGCACCCTCCACGCAACCGGCCTGGGGCCCGGCTGACTCTTCGTCCGAGTCGCGGTCGCGCACTCGGCGGCACACTGTCCGGCTCGCAGAGAACGAATGACACAACCGAATCTTGTTGTGTCGCATCGTGAGTCATCTCTGCAAAGACCGGATTCCCGTAATCGGATCTCGTGAAAGGAGGTGGTACCGCGCCGATATCGGCGTCGGTCCGAGAACGGCGCATGACCAACTCTGGATCCAGCGCTGTATTGGCTACAGCGAGATAGGCACACAGCAGTGCCCCGCAGGGAACCACCGCTGCATTCGTGACGCCAAGGATCGGTCACGCCTCTGCGGGGCCGGTGCACCCGCACGCACCGTTACCGCTTTCACCCACAGCTCCACCTCGGCACGTCATCACGAACGTGTTTGCAGCTCACAGCATTCGGCGATCACGCCCGGCGATATTTGGCCGGGCGAATCACCGGTACTCCCGAAGGGACAGCCATGACCACCCACGGCACGCTGGACGGTCCACTCAACACCGATCTCGTCGACGCACTGCGCACGGTGCTGGCCGGTTCGGACGGCCCGCTGCGCACACGAGCCCGCGAGGCGGCGCTCGCCGCGCGGGACGTGCCGACGGCCGGTTTGACGTACGCCGAGCAGCATTCGCGCACACCGGATCTGCTGCGCACCCTCATCCGCGAAATGGGCGGATCCGCCCTCGATATCGCCGGTGATCCCGCGTTGCGCGGGATTCTGTTCGAGGAGTCCGCTGTCGCCGCGCCCTCGGTGCTGACGTTGTTGAGCGGGCACCTCAACCTGGCGTTGGGCACCATCCTCGCCTCCGGGGTCGATTCGGAGTACGTGCGGGGTTGCGTCACCGACCTCGATACCTGCGCTGCGGTGGGTGTGCTGATGCTGACCGAGCTGGCCGGAACCAACGGCCCCCATTGCCGCACGATCGCCACCTGGGATCCGGCGGTCGGCGGGTTCCGGCTCGCGACCCCGGTCATCGACGCGGCGAAGTTCATGCCGAACGTGGCGGGCCCGACCGCGAAGTGGGCCGTGGTCACCGCGCGCCTGTACTTCGACGGCCGCGACGAAGGAGTGTTGCCGTTTCTGCTGCCCGTGCGCGACGCCGCCGGGCAGCTCGCCCCCGGGGTACGGGTGACCGCGCTGCCGGAGAAGATCGGGTCGGCCTCAGCGATGGACCACGGCCTGATCGAGTTCGATCCGGCCACGTGTGTGCTTCCCCGCGAAGCGCTGCTCGCGGATTGGGCCCGAATCACCAGCACCGGCGAATTCGAGTGCACGGTGCCGTGGGCGCGGCGGTTCGCGCGCACGAGTGAACCTTTGGGTGGTGGCCGGGTGGATCTGCCGTGTGGTGCGATCGCCACCGCTCGCGCCGCGCTGGCGGGACTGACCGGGTACGCCGGTCAGCGCCAGCCAGGCCGGACGGTCATGATCGATCGCGGACCGGTCCAGCGCGACATCGTGACCGCGCTGGCGGCGGTCTGGGCCACCAGCATCCTGGGCCACCGCGTACGCGAACTCCGCGCGACCGATGCCCCGCTGTGGACGGCGCTGGGGCCGATGGTGGCCAAACCGCTGCTGTCCGGCACCGCCTATGACGTGCTGGTGATGTGCCGTCGCCGCGCTGGCGCGCAGGGCATCCTGCGCTCGAACTACATCGTGGACTGGATCGCCAACGCCGACGGCATCTCCACCGCTGAAGGCGACGACCAGATCATGCAGGTCGCGGCCGGACGACACTACAACGACCTGCTCGAGCTGCACCTGCCGGACACCCCGAGCGCTCTGCCCTGGTACATCGAGTTGCTGATCGAGCGTGAGCACGCAATCGCCGACGGTATGCACCGCGGCAATTACGGTGCGGCAGGCCCAGTCTGGGGCGAGGACAGCGCGGCCACGGAACTGACGGCCGCGACCGGGGACCGCCTGGCCGCGACCGCACTACACATCGCGGCGGCCACCGCACCCCACCCCCACGCCGAACGGCTCCTGCGCTCGGCGGCCGCGGCCTACGCGCTGGGCCGCAGCTACGACCACGGCACCTGGTACTCGGTTCACCACCTGATGACCGACGAGCGAGCCACCGCGATCCACACCGCTCTGCTCGAACACCGCGGCGCGCTCGCTGACTCCATGGCCGAACAGGTGGCCGCCTTCGACATCCCCGCCCTGCGCGGGGCACCGCTGTTCGCGGAGGACTACCTCGACCCGTATCGGACGATGACCGCCCCGGACACCGACACCCTCTCTGCGGTCTCGGTCCGCCGGGCCAGCTGACACCCCATCCCACGATGTGGCTACCAATGCCGCACGCCCGGAGCTACTTTCGCAAAGACATGACTCAAACATATTCCACACCAACGGATTCCCGCGCGCGGGATCACCGCGCCAGACCAGTGTGAATCGCACGCGCGTGGGTGTCGCGCGCTACTCAACGACGGCGATACCCCCGATCTCGAACCAGGAGAACAACAATGTCCCGGACCCCGGAAATCGGTGTCTGCCACAACGCAGACACCCCTGAGCGGCAGCGCTCGGCGCCGGTCCTGCCTCGTCATGACCTCGACAGTGTCACAACCAAGGGCGAGCAATGAAAAGCGCTGCGCCCCAGCGTGTTCAGAACGAGAGCCCCCCGGTATGGCCAGGGGTGTCGCTGGCTCTGGTGGCAGTGCTGGTCGCTGCTGCCTGTGGGCTGCGGTGGGATGATCGCCGGATCGGAAGCGACTTGCGCTATGAGGTGTGGGCGTGGCGCATGATCGTCGTGCAGGACGGCCAGAGGTCCTCCGTGCTGATGCTGATGTGGACGAATGTCCCGCTGGCTCTGGGCGGTGTGGCGGCGTTGCTGGCTGCGGTGTTGTTCTGGCGCACTCGTGGATCAGCGGGGTCGCTGGTTGTCGGGACCTGCGCGGCCAGCGTGGTCGCCGGTATCGGCGTGACGCGGGTCTGTGGGCTGTCCGGAGGCGGTAGGCCGGACGCGTCCAGTTTCGGGGCGGGCTACTGGGCGCTGGTGGCGGCCACCGTACTCGCCGGGGCCCTCGCCTATCAGGGGGTGCGGGCCATCGATCAGCGCGTGCCGCGTGCCGCGGTACGTACTGACCGCCGCGTGGCCGGGTTGCTGGCCGCCACCGCAGTGGCGACTGCGGCCGGGTCGGTGATGCCGTTGGACATCTCCGAGGGCATACAGCAGACATCCTGGGCGACTGCTGGTCCCGGATTCAGCCCCACCCCGCAGCTGCTCGGCGTGGGCCTGGTGTGCAGTGCGCTGATCGCGGCGACAGCCGCAGCTCTGCTGGTCACCGGTCGGGCACATGGTCGAGGGTATGCACTCGGAATCGGCGCTGGCGCAGGAACATTCGGGTCGGCCGCGACCATTGTGATCGACACGATCGCCGATGTCCTCGAGCCCCGGACGACCGGCCCCGGCACGGGCTGGTGGGCGCTCGTCGCGGCGGCGATGCTCGCCATCGCCACCAGCTACGCCTGCATCACACAGGTCAAGGCGTCCCGCAGCACAACGACTACAAGGCGCTGGCATCACACCCCAGACTGCCGGGACGGTGTCGCATGAACGTCCGCTTGTCCGTCAATCTCGCCGCCGATGTGGTTGCGGCTCTCCGATCCCGGATGGCCCGCGAACGCATGTCCGCCACCGAGTCCGTACGCCGCGCGCCAATGCCGCACGCCCGGAGCCACATTCACAAGGACATGACTCAAACACTCTCCACACCACCAGATTCCCGCTCGCGCGGGATCAGCGCGCCGGCCGGTCCGGATCACACGCGCGTGAGTATCGCGCGCTACCGCAACGACTGCCAGCGGGGCAAAGACGCCTACGTACTCGACCGGGAATTCACCATCCGAGTAGCCGAGATTGCCCCCGGCTGGCCGAAGCTGGTACAGGCGAGCACGGCATGGGCCCGCCGAGTGGTCAGTTACCTCGTCTCCCGGGGCATCGATCAGATCCTCGACATCAGTACCGGCCTCCCCAACCCGTGCGACGAGCACCTGCACACCGTGGCCCGAACATCCGGCCAACCACCAGCGCGGGTCATCTACACCGACCCGGACCCCGTGTGCGCGGCCTACGGGCGGGCCCTGCTGGAAAACCCCGCTGACGGCGTGCATTTCGTGCAGGCGGACCCGAGCACCGCGACTGTGCTGCTGGGGCCGGACCGGGCCGGGCAATTCATCGACCTCACCCGGCCGGTCGGAGTGATCATGACCGACGTCGTGCACCACATCCCCGATGACGCCGACCCGGCAGCCATCATCGGCCACTACGCCGCCGCGATCGCCCCCGGTTCGTATATGGCCATCGCGCACTACTGCCAGCCCTGCGACCACGACGCCCGCGATGTGGCGCGCTGCCTCGAAAGCGCCCATCGACACGCTCTGGGCTCCGGATACTTCCGCAGCCCGCAGCAGATCCGCTCGTATTTCCGCGGCCTCGAACTGATCGAGCCGGGACTGGTGCCCCCGGCCCAATGGCGACCCAATGGCCCCTCGGCTGTGCCAGACCCCCGCGAAGCGGACCTCATCCTGGCGGGCGTGGCCCACAAATCGCTGGTGGGCCGATGAGGGGAAGCGCCGCTCGCCAGCGTCGGGAGAAGGCGCTGGTTGCCGCTGTGCTGCTTGCTGTTCCGGGGCGTGAGTACGGGGCCGCGGAGTTGACGTCGGTGACCAAGGTACGGTCGCGGCAGCTTCACGCGCTCCTGGACGACTGGATGGACCGTAAGTGGCTGGAGCGCCGCTGGGGCGATCCGCACACCGGCGCGGTATTGCAGCGCACTTTCCACGTCACCGATCTGGGCTCTACGCGGCTGGCCGACATCTTCCGGGCAGGGATGACCACAGCCAACCCGTACAGCCCGCATCCCCACGAACGACAACAGGCGTAGCCCACATCGACCGAGCACAGTGGCGCCGGAACCAAGGCGCTTTGTTGCTCGAATCACCTTCTTGCACTGACAAATTTGGAGATATTCATGGCGCAAAGGGTTTCCACCGAACTCATCGACGACCGCGAGGGGACACCGGCAGCCGAGACAGTCATGTTCGGGATCGACGGCGTCAACTATGAAATCGACCTGTCAACCACCAATGCACACACGTTGCGCGCCCTCTACCAGCAGTGGATTCCCCATGCGCGCCGGGGTAGCCCCGCACCAGTGACGCCCACGCGCCGACGACCCCGATGGATCTCACGCGGCGCGAAACTCGGATAACAATCAGCCGACAACAGGGTCATATTGCAGTGAGATTCGAATACGCAACAACTCGGGCGACACGACAGTGAAGAGGTAACTGACATCGTTACGGGCGAATCGGGAAAAGAACTGATTTACATGTGTACCGACACTGAAATACTGGACGGACACACGACACTCTGGAAACGTAGGACCTTCTTACTCGATACACTTTCGATGCTCGCACTGATGTTCTCGATCATTGTCGCCATCCCAGTTCCAGCGGATCGCGGAATGGGGTTCTATGCAACTTTTCTTGTGCTGCCGATTTTTTTCGGAGCGACAGCGTACTCCTGGCGCAGATGGCGGGCCGCAAAAAACGACTTGAAGAAACATGGCGCGATAAAGCACCGACTGAACGTAGAGCAGGACGGGACACGGTGATCGCCAAACGGCCCATGGACACCAGGGATCTAGTCGCGCTAATCGACGTGGGTACCGGTATAGAGAATCCCGCTTGGATGTACGGCGAGATCCTGGAGTTGCTGAACACTGGACACGCAGCCTCACCCCGGGATTGGCGGCGCTCATTCAAGGGCTCGGCGTACTGGAACCCGAGATTTGTCCATTGATCGCCGAGCACGTCGGTGACTACGAGGAGATGCTGCCCAGCCTGCTCATGGCCGACATCGCCCGATGGACCAGCCGCACCGCACAGGAAAGCGTTGATCCGACGGTACGACTAGGCCCACTGCTGGCACGGCTGGAGCAAGCCTGGGGCGATGGACAGAATGCGGTCTCGGATCTGATCGCCACCTCGTTCGTGGAGAATGTGTACGACCAGCCGCAAGTGGTCCAGCTTCTCGGTCCGAAACTGACACGCTACTACGATATCTATACCGGCCAGGCCCCTCTGGATGCGGGTGAAAAGCGACCAATTCCGGGGGTTGTTCAGCAGATCGCCCGACTTCTGAGGCGGTCATGATAGTGCATAGCGACGTACCGAATCCCGCCCGAATATACGATTATTTCCTCGGCGGCAAGGATACCTATTATCCCGACCGGGCCGCAGCGGAACAGGTGCTGAAGGTTTTTCCGGCGGCTCCGGTGACCGCGCGCACCAATCGTGACTTCATGCAGCGCGCCACCCGTTTTCTGGCCGGACAGGGCCTGTCGCAATTCCTGGACATCGGCACCGGCATCCCCACCCGGGACAGCCCCAATCTGCATCAGGTCGCTCAGGAGGGCGTGCCATATGCGCGGGTGGTGTACGTCGACAACGATCCATTCGTGCTGATGCACGCGCGGGCGCTCATGGTGAGTAGTTGGGAGGGCCGCCTCGCGTACGTGGAGGCCGATGCCGCGGATCCGGCCGCGATCCTGGCCGCCCCGCAGCTGCGCGGGCTGCTGGATCTGACTCAGCCGGTGGCGGTGTCGCTGATGGCGCTGCTGCACTTCGTGCCCGGCGACGTCTACGAGATCGTCAAGGCACTGATGGAGCCGCTCGCGCCTGGCTCGTATCTCGCGATGTCGCACATGACAACGGATTTCGACGAGGGCCCGCAAGATCCGGACGCGATGGCGCGGCTGGTGCAGGTCTACCTCAACAGCGGAATTGCGCTGTGCCCGCGCAGCCGTGCGGAGGTGTCCCGGCTCTTCGATGGCCTGGAACTGCTCGAGCCCGGCGTGGAGGTGATCCACCGGTGGCGAAACGAGGGGATCAAACATCCAGCGGGCCGCGACAAGGAGGTCTCGATGTGGGGCGCGATCGGCCGCAAGAACTGATTCCGAGATGAAACATGGAGGGAAGTAAATGAATTCGAGTTTTCAACAACTGCCGCGCCCGATGCCGGCATCGCTCAATACGGTCTGTCGCGTCCGGGGAGGTGCGTCATGAGCGCGCTGATGCATCCCCT
Source organism: uncultured Nocardia sp. (assembly GCA_966435935.1). Lineage (GTDB taxonomy): Bacteria > Actinomycetota > Actinomycetes > Mycobacteriales > Mycobacteriaceae > Nocardia. The sequence continues at coordinate 37,817 of CBJNFW010000009.1, read as the reverse complement.
GCCCGGCATGAATCGTCTATGCAAGGTCTGGGACGCCGGAGCCGGCGCGGCACGAAGCAATCTCGAGCACGCGACCCAGGTCGCGCTCACTTTCTGGATGCAGACCCTTGACGGGGTCGACTTCCGTCACATCCCCGACTGGCGCGAACAGCTCACGGTGCTCGCAACAGGGGCCACGGTGTGCCGAATCGAGCAGGCAATCGATGACGAGGTCACCTGGTGGCTGGGCAACCGTACTGAGGCTGTGACCATCGTCGCGGACAGCGACCCCGGACCGCTCACGGTCGGGCGGCTGATCAACCGGATCACCATGAACCTTCTTGTCACCATGCAATGGCCAGAAGAAGACGGCGACGAGTGCCCGGGGCTGCGAGAATTTCAGGCGTTCGGGCGGGACTATGACGCCCTGATCACCGGCCTGAACGCGGGGACCGCGCGCCAGCCACGCCTGCGCAGCTATCCCGCGCTGCCGATCCCGCAACCACAACAGATCAATCTGGCGATCGATCCGACCCGCAACTGACCGTGCTGGCCCCCGGCGGGGGATTGCCGATACGGCCTCGCGAGGCCAAATCACCGGACTCTTTTGAGTAGCAACGCTTTTGCTCAGCGATGAGGTCGGCGACTTTGCTGCCGAGCGGAGAAAGTAGGAGGACAAATGGAAATGAAGGTTTACGCCTTCACCGGCGCTGTGTTGGCGAGCGTCGTCGGCGCGGCGGCAACTGCGCACGCGACGGCGCCCGCGGCGATCAACGCGACTGAGCACGGCGTTGCCTACACAGTTGGCAGCCCAGATGGTCGCAGCGCGGTCGCCACTGCCGCGAATGGTCGGTTTGTAGCTGTCGCCGGTGCCGACTCGGTCGCTCTGATCAATGCTGCAGGGACGACCGTCACCACGATCCCGCTGGGCCTGCGAACTGAGTCCGGCCTGGTCGGTATCGCGGCCTCGATCGGTGAGGGTGGCCGAACCCTCACTCTCACTCCGCAATCGGCAGCACCGGCAGTGCACTTGGTCGACGATGCCGATACGACCGCACGTAAGCAGCACAACGCCGGGGTCGGCGCGCTGGTCGGTGCCGGAATCGGTGCGGTGCTCGGGTTCTTCCTGGGCGGAGTTGGCGCGTTGGTCACAATCCCGATCGGCGCAGGCATCGGTGCGCTGATCGGACTTTCCACACCGTAGGCGGGACGCATCGAGTGATCCAGGACGAGTCGGCCAGAGCACAGTCACAGTCGGGAGGATGGTTCGTTGCGACATGGGTTTTGCTAGGTGTGGTGTCCATTGTCTTGTCTGTTTGCGGGTCGGCGATGATTGACCTGTCTTTCGATGAGCCGACCCATTGCCATATGGAGTCACCATGCTCGCTGGGCACCATGCTTTCCCAGAGCATGTACGCGTTGATTTGGCTGTGGTGTTCGTTTCTCGGCTCGGGCGTTGTGTCCATGATGGTCGGATGGTCCGCTGCTGGCCGGACGATGCGGGCCATAGGCGCTGGCGTGGCGGTGTATGCGGTCGGTGCGGGCGTTGCCTCCATCGTGCTCGTGAACGCGATAGATGCCACCCGCCCACAGTGAGCGCCACAGCGCACCTTTTCACCGGCATAGGGCTTGGTGCCGGGTATCGAGTTGTCCACCGCTGGCGCATCGAGCCCCACGATCCGCAGAGCAGGGCCATAACCCCGTAGCCACCGCCGAATGGTGAATTGCGGCGTTCGGCACGTCGCCGAGAAGTCGAGACTGCGGCCGGTGGCCGGGTAGGGAAAGGGCAATGAGTGAAACAGATTCTGCCCCTGATGGTTTCGGTCGTGGACCCGCTGGAATCGGGAGAGATCGTCATGCAAAGCAGTCAAGTCGTTGTCGTGTTTCTCGACCTTGCCCTCATTCTGGTAGCGGCGAGGGTGTTGGGGTGGCTGGCGGAGAAGTTCGGGCAGCCCGCGGTGGTCGGGGAGATAGCGGCCGGACTCCTGGCGGGCCCGACGGTGTTAGGTCCCACTGTCTCGGGTGTGTTGTTCCCGCAGGAAGCCCGCTCGTATCTGAGCCTGCTGGCCAATATCGGCGTCGTAGGGTTCATGTTCCTGGCTGGGCTGGAAGTGGATCGTTCGGCGTTCTCGGGACGCCGCGGTCCGATCCTGATGGTGTCCACCGCTGCGTACGTCGTGCCGTTCATCCTGGCATGCGGGCTGGCGGTGGTGGTTCTCTTGCGTCACCGGACCGGCGACGGCCGCAATTTCGCGCTGTTCCTTGGCTGCGCCCTGGCTGTCACAGCGTTCCCGGTTCTGGCACGAATCCTGCACGACCGCAGAATGTTCCGGACACCGATCGGACAGTGCAGCATGGCGTGCGCGGCGATGGTGGATGTACTGGCCTGGGCCGCGTTGGCGGTCGTGCTGGGGTTGGCGAACCCCGCCGACCGCGGGCGCGATCACCGAGTAGGATGCTGGCCACCAGTGACTCTATCCGTGGTCCGCGCCACGACGGGGAGTTGCATTGATTTGGGGTGCTGGGTGCCGAACACGGGATGTATCCTGCGCCCAGGAGATTCGAAGGGCCGCCGACAGGCGGGGCGCGACCGCTTCGAACAGCGGCACCCATCAGGTTCTCCTGACGGGTGCAGGCTCAGTCCGTCGGTGACGCGAGTAGCGATCGTTCGATTGCCTCGAAGATGTCGGCGTCGGTTTCCTGCTGCCATTGCGGAAGCTGTTCCCAGTCGGCAACATAGCCGGGCTTCGGGTTCGGGATGTGGCGGTAGATCTGCACGATCCAGCACACGGCGACGAATCGGCTTTTCTGGTCGCGAGTCAGCGTGGATGTGCTGGGTGTGCCTGCCTCGATGAAGGACCGCACCTGGTCGAAGACGGCTGTAGCGCTTGCCTTCTCCCACTCAGGGGTGTCGTCCCAGGGGGTGACGTAGCTGGCTTTGGGTTCGCCGGGGTAGTGGCTGTTGACGCCGTCGATCCAGGCTTGGCGGAAGATTCGTCCGCGGTCGTCGTGCACGGTACTCCTCGCGTGGGTTGGTCAGGGTAATGCGGTTGAGAGCGTGGTGATTTGATCATGGAGTCGCCGGACGTGCCCGTCAATGCCGTGCGCCGGGATGTACGGTTGCAGCTGCTCTAGTCGGCGGGCGAGGTAGCCCGATCGGGTGCGGTGCGCGAGTTCGATGGCGGCGTTGCCGTACATGACCAGTTGGACCGCATCGCGCTGTTGGGCACCGGCGGCGGCCAGGTCCACCAGCACGCTGGCTCGGCGTCGCGTGGATAACGGACGCTCCAGCAGAGGCGTGAGTAGTTCTTGTGCGCGGTCGGGCCGCCCGAGCCTGATGTAGCAGGAGGCGTGTTCTTCATCGAGACGAGTTCCGTCGAAGCGTAACCAGCCACCGTTGTGGACGGTCCCGGTCAGCTCGTGCACCGTCTGCGCGGCGGCGAATGCGCGTTCGCAGCCCTCGAAGTCGCCCAGGGCGGAAAATGCTTGCGCGCGTACGGTGTCGACCCAGTACCGGGTCGACAGGCCGCTATCGCCCAGGCGTGCGATCGGGGTCGCGGTGTGCAGGAGAGAGGCGGCATCGGCTGGACGCTGGTCGTGCAGGTCGATCAGCGCGTGGCGAGTGATCGCGCAGCCCCACAAATCCCAGGCGTCGGCCGCCCGGGCGAGCTGCGCGGCCAGGGTGTAACACTGGCCAGCATCGACATAGAGGTCAGCGTCGAACAGCAGCTCTCCGGCGAGCTGGAGGGTATCAGCGGCAACTGGCGCCAGTGCGCGCCGAACCGTGTCGGGCGGGCGTTGCCGCAGGACGTTTGCGAGACTGCCGAGGTGTTCGTAGACGGCGGGGAACATCTTCGCCTTGGTCATAGTCTCGGTGTACTGCTGCCACAGCGAACGGTTGATCGTCGCGTACTGGGCTACCGTGGCCGGATCGATGGTGCCTGTCTTCTCGGCGTGGGCGACACGCGACCAGTCCACTCGCGTGGCGGTGGAGGCGGCGAGCGCTGAGGTGAAGGTACTCAGCAGTCGCAGTAACTGGCGGCGTTTCATGTCGTCGATCTCCGTGAGTTCGGGCACTGGGCGAAGCGGTGACCGAGGTGTCTCGTCGGTATCGAGCTTAGGGCTCGTCGCTGAGGCCCGGTTGCCGTTGGGGTGGACTCGCAGCTCAGCGCAGTGGATTTCGAACAGCTGGAGTTGGTGTTGGGTAGCCCGTGCGAGCGCGGTGTCCATGATCGCTGCATGCTCTGGCCGCAAGGTGACAGTGCTGCCGCGGCGTTCCCATTTGCGGATCGTGTCGAGCTTGAGACCGGTGAATTCCGCGAACGAGCTTCGTGTTTCGCGCAGTGCGTCACGCAGCGCGCGTACTTCCAATCCGGACCAGTGGGGCTGCACAACCATTCGGCACCTATCCGTACCAGTGGAGTGCTCGAAGCGTACCCCTAAAGGGCCCCCGCGGGGACTGCTTTTGCGGGCTGTCCGCTGCGATCGTTGATCAGGCAGCGGCACGAATAGTCAAGGCGCTCAGCGAGGTTGACCGAGGCTCAACCACTGACTGTGGCCGTGGCTGAACAGCCGCTGCCGCTGGCGGCAGACAACGCGGGCGGGACTGCGACAGGGCGGTGGGAGCAGAACATGACGGTGCATCAATTACTGGTGATCGGGTTCGACGAGATCGTGGCGAACAAATATCTGCCGGTGATCCGGGAAGCAGTGCGAGAGGGCTATCTGGAGTCGTACTCGATCATCGACCTCGAGTCCGAACGCCAGGCGGTGCAGTCCCGGCTGGCTGGTGTCGACCCGCAGCCCCGCAAATGCGTGTATGTGCCCTCGGGGCCGCGCGAGGAGTTGATGTCGCCGGAGACGGTCCGGTCGGCACTGGCCACCGCGCGTGTGCGAGGCGTGCCGTCGATGGCCTACATCGCCACCGAAGTCAGCGCGCACGAGCCCTATCTGCGGCGCTGTGTGAGCGATGGTGTCGATTCGCTGGTGGAAAAGCCCGTGCTCGCGCCGATGGTGAGTGATCGGTTCGAGCCGTCACGGATCTCGGCGACGATGGCGGAGCTGATCACGACCGCGGGGCGCAGCCAGGCACGCCATTCGGTGATGACGTTGAGTCGGTATCACCGCATCTACAACGACAAGGTGATCGGCTCGCTGCGCTCGAAGATGCTCGACTGGCGCACACCGGTCACTTCATTTCACCTTCGGGCCGCGGGCGGAGTGTGGAACCTCGAGCACGAGTACGCCACCCGTGAGGATCACCCGTACCGGTGGGGGTACGGGATGCTCATGCACGGCGCCTACCACTACATCGACCTGGCGGTGCAGATCCTGGCGTTGAACAAGCTGGTCCTGCCCGACCGGCATCTGCGTCTGCAGGTCGCCTCCTTCGGCGCCTACCCCGACGACCAGAGCCAGCGGGTCTCACAGCGGGCCACTGCGATGCTCGGTGGTGATTCACCATGTCCCACATTCGCCCGGCAACGTGCCCGCTACGGCGAAACAGATATCACCTCGGTATTCCGGCTGGTCGATGCAGACAGCAACGCAACCATCACACTGGGCACGCTGGCCTTCGAGCAGACCACGCCCTCGATCCGCAGTTGGTCCGCGTTCCCGGCCGGGGTCTACAACAAAAACGGCCGCACCTCCAGCGTGGACCTGGAGGCACAGCTGTCCACGCTGTACTCGGTGCATGTGCACTGCTACGACGTTCCCGAAGGGCCGGACGCGGACAAGATCGGCGCCACCGCCGAAGTAGTGACCCGAGCGAACGCGTCACTCATGACCGGCGAACAGTACGTGGCCCACGACAACTTCCAGGGCCTGTTCCACAGCGACAGCAACCGCGCCTTGATGCAGGCGTGGTTGCGCGGCACCGAGACCCGAAGCCGTCTGGCCGACCACTACGCGACCATGCGCGTCACCGAGGCGCTCGCACTGTCCCTACGCCTGCCGGGCCAGAGCGTGGAAGTCGACGAATTCTGATGTGAAAGGTCCCAGGTGCCGTCATGGTCGTCATTCGTAACCGATCCTCAGTTGAGGAGTTCTACCGCAAGGCCCTCCGAGAGGGGGCCGGCACAGCCGAGCGACTCGACGCGCCGGTCGCTGACCGGTTCGCCGCGTTCGTCAACTCCGTGGACCTCCGCGCACCGCGCACCGCGCTAGAACTCGGATACGGTCGCGGAATCTACACAGCGACCCTGGCGCGCTTGGGTTTTCACGTCACTGCGGTGGATCAGGTCCCACCCGGCCTGCTGCGCCGCCGCCTGGCTGTCTCGCCCGAGTTGGCCGAGCGGGTGGAGATCGTGCAGCAGCACATCGAAAACTTCTGCACCAAAGGCTCGTTCGGTGTCGTGGTCGCCAAAGATGTTCTGCACTACATCGAGCAACAGCAGGTGCACCGGGTGCTGAGCCTGTGTGTGCGTCATGCACCGGCCGGGGCCGCTCACTATCTCGAGGTCTTCACCGACATCGAACGAACCGACCGCGAAGGCCGCCGTGTGCTCATCGACGGTGAGGCCGCCTACACCACCGAGGCCTTCCTCACGGCACTGGCGCAGATCTATCGCGGATGGACGATGCGCATCACTCGGTCTGCTCACTCGGAAACTAACACCGGCTACACCCCAGGAGGGCCGATGCCGCGAAAGTACCTCCACGCCAACCGAATCACCGCCATCGCCATGCGAACCAACCAGGCCAGGGAGAACGCGTGAATACCGAGACCCCGCTGGGAATCAGCTTCATCGTCCCCTGTTTCAACTGCGGATCCTTCATTACCGAGGCCGTGGAATCCCTTGCTGCCCAACCGCTCACGATCCGACACGAAATCCTCGTCGTCGATGACGGGTCGGACGACAACGACACGCGCGCCGCTATCGACCGGTGCTGCACCCGCAAGGACGTGCGAGTGCTGCGCTTGCCCACCAATACCGGTGCCCAGAACGCGCGAACCATTGGGCTTCGCGCAGCGCGATGGCGCTACGTCATGCCGTTGGACTGCGACGACAGGCTCAGCAGCGACCCCGCGGCGCTGTCCGCGGGCAGCTACCCCGAACTGGCCGTGCAGATACTCGAAGAAAATCCACGAGTAGCGTTCGTGCACACCATGTCTCGGATGTTCGGCGACTTCCATGGACTGACCATTTCGGCCTATCCAACTGATGAACGATTGATAGTCGGCAAGCACCACGCGCCGATGCCGATCGTCTACCGTCGCCGTGAGGGGCTCATCGCCGGTGGCTACGATCCGGCCATCCGGAAATGGCAAGACTGGAGTTTCGCGGTCGACCTGCTCGCCACCCGGCACCGCCGCGGCATCGGCAACGAAATTCGTTGCGTGCCCGGGCCGCACCACCAATACCGCATCCACACCAGCTGGAACCGCCTGTCCACCGGCGAAATCAGCGAGCTGGCGATGACCACGACAGTGATCGAACGCAATCTCGACTACTTCCAGGCCATCCTGGATGACCATCGCTCCGCACCTGAGCTGGCCCAGCGTGTCTGCGCAAGCAAGCCCGATCGGCTCAGCGAGCTTCTGCATATGGCCGCGTTCGACCTCGACCAAGCAATCAAGGTCGCCGAACAGCGCGAATTCACTCTGTCCAGCCCGTATGAGCCGCTCGGAATTCCATGAACCATCCACATCCGGGAGCATCGGGTTGGGCTCCACGCCACCACGCACACCCCATATGCTGGCGTGCTGTGACCGAAACTCCCCAGCGCCCCGATACTGAACCTGCGACGCTGCCGACGACCTACGTAGCGGCGGACCTCGAAGGACAGTACGTACGCTGGGTACAGGCCGGTTACTTCCACGCCGACCCCGCCAGCGACAAACCGCCCTACACAATCGTCATCCCCCCGCCGAACGTCACCGGGCGACTGCACATGGGGCATGCGTTCGAGCACACCCAGATCGACGCTCTGACCCGGCGCAAACGCATGCAAGGCTACGAGGTGCTGTGGCAGCCCGGCATGGACCACGCTGGTATCGCTACCCAGAACGTCGTCGAACGCGAACTCGCCAAAGAAGGCCTCTCGCGGCACGATCTGGGCCGCGACGCATTCGTCGACCGGGTCTGGGAATGGAAGAACTCCTCGGGCGGGCAGATCTCCGATCAGATGCGGCGCCTGGGCGACGGAGTGGACTGGGACCGGGAACGGTTCACCATGGATGCCGGCCTGTCCCGGGCGGTGCAGACGATCTTCAAACGCCTCTACGACGACGACCTGATCTACCGCGCCGAGCGGATCATCAACTGGTGCCCCCGCTGTCTGACCGCCCTGTCGGACATCGAGGTCGAATACCAAGACGACGAGGGTGAGCTGGTCTCGATACGCTATGGCGAGGGTGAGACCGCGATCGTGGTCGCCACCACAAGGGCGGAAACGATGCTCGGCGACACCGCCGTGGCCGTACACCCCGACGACGACCGATACCGCCACCTCGTCGGCATACAGATCGAGCTGCCGTTGACCGGGCGCACCATCGCGATCATCGCCGATGCTCATGTCGACCCCGAATTCGGCACGGGCGCAGTGAAAGTCACTCCCGCCCACGACCCCAACGACTTCGAGATCGGCCAACGCCACCAGTTGCCCTCGATCACCGTCCTGGATGAACGCGGCGTCATCACCACTCACGGCCCTTTCCAGGGATTGGATCGGTTCGAAGCCCGCGCCGCGATCGTCGCGGCCCTGCGCGCCGACGGCCGTATCGTCACCGAGAAGCGCCCGTATGTCCACGCGGTCGGGCACTGCTCTCGCTGCGGGACCACCATCGAACCGCGTCAATCGCTGCAATGGTGGGTCAAAGTCGCACCACTGGCGGCGATGGCCGGCGACGCGGTGCGCGACGGCCGCGTCACGATCCACCCGACCAGCCTGCAAGAACGCTATTTCGCGTGGGTGGACAACCTGCGTGACTGGTGCATCTCCCGGCAGCTGTGGTGGGGGCACCGCATCCCGGTCTGGTACGGGCCGAACGGGCAAACCATCTGCGTCGGCCCTGACGACACCCCACCCGAGGGACCGGAATGGACCCAAGACCCCGATGTCCTCGACACCTGGTTCTCCTCCGGGCTGTGGCCGTTCTCGACTCTGGGATGGCCTGAGAACACCGAAGCCCTCGCGAAGTTCTACCCCAACAGTGTGCTGTTCACCGGGTACGACCTGTTGTTCTTCTGGATCGCGCGGATGATGATGTTCGGGCTCTACCTCAGTGACGGTGCGACCGCACCGTTCTCGACCATCGCGTTGCACGGCATGGTCCGCGACAAGCACGGCAAGAAGATGTCCAAATCCTTCGGCAACGTCGTGGACCCGATCGACTGGATGGACACCTACGGCACCGATGCCCTGCGGTTTGCCCTGGCCCGCGTCGCGAACCCCGGCACCGACGCGCCGATTGCCGAAGAATCCGTCGCCGGAGCACGCAACTTCACCACGAAGATCTGGAACGCCACACGCTTCGCACTCCTCAACGGTGCCACTGTCGCCGGGGAACTGCCTGCACCACATACCCTGGCCACCGCGGACCGATGGATCCTCTCGCGGTTGAACACCGTCATCGCCGACGCGGATGCTCTGTTCGAGGACTACCAGTTCGCCAAGCTGTCCGAACTGCTGTACCACTTCGCCTGGGACGAGGTATTCGACTGGTACCTCGAACTCACCAAAACCACCTTCACCCAAGGCGACCAAGCCGCCGCGGCATCGCGGCGAGTGCTCGGGCACACCCTGGACGTGCTGCTGCGGCTCCTGCACCCGATCATCCCGTTCGTCACCGAAAAGCTGTGGACAACCCTCACCGGCGGTGAATCGATCACCATTGCTGCATGGCCCCACGACACCGAGTACCGGGACTCAGCGGCCGAAACAGAAATCGCCGAGCTGCAGCAATTCGTCACTGAAGTCCGCCGATTCCGTTCCGAGCAAGGCCTGCGACCCGCCCAGCCCGTGCCCGCACGCCTGGACCTGTCACCGATACTGGCCGCCCACGAACCAGCCATCCGTCAACTACTGCGTCTGCAACCGGCCGGAGACGAGTTCCACAGCACCACGGCGTTGTCGATCGGCCAGACACACATCAACCTGGACCTGTCCCAAGCCATCGACGCCCAAGCCGAACGTCGCAGACTGGACAAGGATCGCGCTGCGGCACAGAAAGAACTCGACAACACCAGCAACAAACTCGGCAACGAGGGCTTCCTCGCCAAAGCCCCGGCCCAGGTGGTCGACGGGATCCGACAACGGAAAATGCAGGCCGAGAACGACATCGAACGGATCGACCGGCAGCTGGCAAGTCTTCCGCAGCGATAAAGCGGCCACGTAACGGCGACACGGTGCTGTGCTCCGGTGGTGAAACATCAATGCGCAGCGTCGATTTGACGCTGCCCTCGTAGCCTTGGCGATCGTGCGGTCGTCGTGGGTGGCCGTCTCGCAGGACCGCCAAGTTCACTGCAGGCCTGCCCATGACAGTGATGTTCGTCTTGACCGGTATCAGCGTGTACGCCGCGTTCGCGACGTTCGGATTCGACTGGGCCAGGGCCGCGGGCCAGTCGGGGTGGGAGGCCCCGGTGTAGCCGATCGCTGTGGCCGCCACCACCGTGCAGGCGCTCTACTGCCGGGTGCGGGTCCGGCGAGGGGGCACTCAGGACTGGTATCTGGTCTCGGTGCAGCGGCTGTTCGACGTGGTGGCCCTGATGGGGTTCATCCTCGCCGCAATGGTGACGGGCTGCATTCCGGCGGTCGCGGTGCTCGTGAGCGCCGTGCCTGGGTTCTGCCTGGTGTTGTCGGCCGGGATGGTCGTGGCCTTCGTCGAGGCACCCCGCCCGCAGGAACAGGACCCGCTGCGGTCGGGGGCCTTCGTTCCGGCACCCGACGCGGTCCAGTCTCCGCTGCCTGCTGAGGTCGATTAGCGAATCGGACCGCTCAGCGTCACCGGTCCTGCCGGTGACGCCATGCGGTCAGGATGGCCGGTCGGCACCAGCATCCAATGCAGAAGGGCCTCACCGGTTGGTGAGGCCCTTCTGTCTGGACAACACAGGTCCTGTTGTCAGTGCGACGCTCTACCAACTGAGCTACCCCCCATGAATGGAGCTACTGAGGGTGTTTACTCGAAACCCGTGTACCAGGGAGAACGGTTGCGGCGGATGGTCCAGGTAGCGACTGCATACCGAGCGGGCGCCCCCACGACGGAGCTGCGACAGCGGTATGGACTAAGCCAAGGCAGTGTGCTGACGCGGCTCGCTGAGTAGGGAGGGGTGATGCGATTGCAGGGATTGAACGAGGCAGATGTGCCGGTCACCGGTGGCGGCGAAGTTGTATGAGGCGGGATGGACACTGGTGCAGCTGGGTACCCGGTACGGGGTGTCGCCGAATGCGGTGCGGCGGAAGTTGGTGGAGGTCGGGGTGCGGATGCGAGTGAGGGATAGGAGTAACCCCAAATTATGATTGCAATGAGTTGCACATGCGACACCTTGAAGGTGCACAGACTTTGGGTTTTCTAGCGCCGAGCGTGGGTGAGCATGCGTTGTACTGCTGAAGGGAACAACTGCGTCAGTCCAAGTCGATCTACCATGTAAGCCAGGTTCTCCCACTGGATCGCCCGCATAGAAGCGATGTCCATTCCCCGATGCCGTGCGAGATGCTCCTCGATAGGAGACGTGTTACCCGGGCGGCGGACGCCGGGAGAACGTCGGTCACCGGAAGGGTGGTCTGTCTCGAACAGGAGGCGGTCGCGGGGAATGGTGTCCAACTGCGGTTTACCGAGCATGGAGTGGTTCACCGAGAAATAGCATCCCAGTTCGACAGCACGGTGGGTTTCCTGCGCTGAGCCGAGCCACCAGTGCAGGACAACACCGTCGACGTCCGTCTCTTCCACCAGGTCCAGAACTTCTCGTGTTCTCCCTACGCTGTGAACCGAGAGGATTCGGGGGGTGTCACTACAAATCCCAAGAACCGCTTCGAAGGTCCGATGTTGTTCAGTCGCAGGGACCTTTGATCTTGCGTCCAAACCGATCTCGCTGACAAACGGTGTCGTCGCGAGCTGATCTCGGAATGAGCTTGGGTCGAAGGAGGCTTGCGCTTCGGGCACGCCAGGGTGGCATCCGAGACCCCAGACCACTATCTGGTCGCGTCGGTCGAGGGTTCGAACAAACTCCTGTTGCGACCTGGTGGCGGCAAAGACGACAGCACCCAACGCTTCCATATTGCGTCGCGGCACAGAGGTATCGACGTGAGCATGCATGTCCAACGGAGGAAGCTGTCGGCTCATTTCATGAACTCCGCGAGCTCGGCCACCCCTCGAATACAGAGGTCATGGGCCGCTCTGGCCGAGTAGCCGTCCGGCAGGTCCATGGACATGATCGTGGCATTGCTGATGCCCGCTGATACAAAATCCTGCATCGCGACTTCGATCGACTTGCCCTTCAGATAGTCGTTGTACTTTCCAGTTACGTCGTTACACAGGTAAGTGGTGGTGTGGTCCGCCAGTCCCGCCGCATGGAACGAAGCTCGTCGTACGAGACAGCCGAAGCAGACACCACACGAACTGCCGGGGCGTATTCCTGCAAATCTACCGTCGGCGTGAGAGCACGAATTGGTCTGACTCAGATAGGCCGAGGTGGCATCTTCACCAAAGGTGTCGGCAAGGCTGCGGAACATTTCTCCCTTGGTCATCCGCTCGTAGGGGTTGACGATGTCGCCGTGGGCGCCGACGCCGGCTAATAATTGCCGCAGGTCGCTTAGGAATTTCGGATGGGTCGTTTTTGTGGAAAGGCTGCCGCGGCGTTCAGGACCCAACGGCGGGTTGAGCGACGCGAACCCATTCTCTGGTATCCACAGCGGTGTGTTCGTGACCGATGCCGCTGCGAGACCCAGTGCAAGGAACAGGATCGATCGGGACCGTGTAGATCGCTCGTCCCTGAACTTGGTGCCGTCGAGGCGCTTCCTGCTGCGGGTGAGCTGTACCCGGTGATGGGTCTGTCCCCTACCGGGAACCAGCTGCTCTACCTGCCTGGCGAGGGTTTCCTGGACCTTGGCGATAGCATTTTGGCTGAACTGTGACATCAAGATGTGCCCCTCGCCCTCAGACAACTTGTGTCGGGACATTAATGCGCCGGTCGCCGAGTCAGCGCCCCCACTGAGAAGAACGACACGACGTGTTTTGTCTAGCACAGAGGCGGGTGCATGTGACGCCAGCGGGGCACTCTGGTCGAAAATGAATGCCCATGTGTCGCCAGTGAGGAATCCGACAACCTCTGCCAGGCGAACCGCTTGGCCTGTCCAGGCTTCGGGATGGTCCACCACAACGGTAAGGTCGAACTGCCGCCGGTTCCAGTCCGACCCGCCGCGGGCGCGGAGCACGGACCGGTCGGCTGCCAGTACCGCCAAGGCGATCCGCACGAAATCGGAGTTGAGCGGCTGCACTTGTCCGAGTTGGGGCAATGAGGGCTTGAGGGGACCTTGGAATGTTGAGGTAGCTGTTTCATTCCACAAGAAAACCTCATCGAACCCGCCCGCATTGGTCGCGCGAGCTTCGGATACCTCGAAGAGAATCGAGGTCATGCCGACCCTCCATAAATCTTCACCAGCATGTCGATGCCGTCCCGGATGGCTCGCGTGATCTCAGCTTCGGTTGCCCCGGTGGCCGACAGACTCGCCTGGCCGGCGAGAACGCCAGCGGCATCACGGATCTCGTCTTCGACCTGCCTGCGCTCGCTGGCGCTCATCGGACCGGAGCGCAGGGTATCCGACACCTCAGATAGGGAACACTCGGAAATAATCAGTTCGATTGATTTGCGCGCAACGTCATCGGGTCGGGGCGCGGAATCAGGTGGACTCTCGATGATCCATGCGATGAGTTCAGCGACGATGACCCGTTCTTCGCCGGATTCGATCGTTCCGTCGCTCTGACTCTCCAGAGCGGTCTTTGCTATAAGTGATCCGACTTCGAGAGGATCGTTGAGCGCAGCCAGTTCGTCGTAATTCAGACCGGCGGCAGCTAGTGTCGCGCGATCGCCGGCGGCGTAGGCCGAAGCGAGACTACCCGCTCGTCCGGCTACCCGAGAGGTTCGCTGAACCGACCGGGTGACGCCACCAGCCGAGCTTCCACCGCCGGACCCGCCGCCGGACCCGCCTCCGCCTCCACCTCGGGAGTTCGCCAGGATACGAATCATTGGCCGCAGACGGTCGATCTTGCGGGGATCGAGTTTTTGCTCCGCCGCCGCCTCACCGTCATGCCCTGCGGTGTCTTGGTTAGCCGATGCGTCATCGTCTAGCCATTCCGCTATTGAATCACGAAGGTCCCGTGCGTCTTTGCCGCCGCTGCCACCAAATGAGCCGCTGGTACCCATCCAGTCACTGCCTCCCCATTACCTGTTCGATGGCGGTGCGAACCCTAACGGGAGTGTCGCCTTGCAACCAGTCCTCGAAGAGCGGCCGATAGGCGGTCTTGTCCCGGCTCAGGAACAGCAAGACTGTCGCTGGCATCAACTCCTTCACAGGAACACGCTTCAGGCCCGAAACCACGGCGTCTGTTAATGACTGGTGGCAATCGGCGATCCGAAGGATGGACTGGACAGTGAACTTCTGGATCGAAGGCTGGTCTCGGGTCGATCGCGCCAGGTAGTCGACCAGTTGACGCGCGTCTGCACCATCCAAGGCACGCAGGTCATCGTCCGTCACCGACCGCTGATCGACTTTGCTGCTGGACATCAGGTTTGCCGCCATATCACGCAACCGCTGCGGAAGCCCCACGTCGACGATCGGCTTGTGGGTGAAGGAGGCGGCCAGATACAGATAGGCCGAAACCTTCGACGCATCAAGCATTGGCGGAAGTTTCGCCCACCGGATCAGTTCATCGCTGAAGGCAGGGTCGTCTGATACATCGTCACCATCCCCGGCAACGTCTGCGGCTTCGTCGAGCACGGACGCCGACGCTCCTTGGTTCGCAGCCGCGTGGACGGCGTCGAGCCGGTCGCGCAGTTTGTTCTCCGAGAGCCACTCAAGTACCTGTTCGAACTCCACCTTGAGCAACTTCTCCAAGACCATCAGTTTGGCCGTGGCTGCTGGTTCCAAAGCGATGCCGCGACGCGATGCGACTGAGTGCCGCACATTGAGGTCATTCAGGAACCGCTTGATGCGCCGCGGATTACCCTTGTGCTTTTCGTAGAGGATCGGCGTCAGCCTCGCGGCGATCGCCAGTGGCTCGTCCAGGTCCACACCGGCCGGAATTTCGAGGTCATCGAGGCTGCCCTCGGTATGCCGCAAGTAAGTGCACCGCGACACCAGATTGTCGAACTGGGCCTCGTCGACACTTGCGCGGCACAGCAGCAGGAACAGATATGCCTGTGTATCGACTCGGCTGAGCGCGGGAAGAGGCACTGTCGTCTGCACGATCTTGTGCAGATACAGCTCCGCGATACTTTCCTCGTCCTCAGCTACCTGCGCATCGAGCTTCAGATGATGGTGAATAGCCTCGGCCACTCGCTTCTCGTCTGCCGCAATGACGAACGACATGCGCTTGGCCGACAAGAAGAGACGAACGGCTTCCAGTGTCTGTACGACCGTGGTCGGCAAGCAGCGGTCCAGATCGTCAACCAACACGACGACCCTCGAAATGTGTCTCAAGCCAGGGCAATCGAGAAGTTCCTCAAACTCCTCCCTGAACTGATCCATCCCCCGCGGCTCATCCTCGGAATCATCACCTTCATCGCCGCCGTCATTGATCAACTTCGGCAAATCCTCAAGGCTTGGCAGCTGCAGCGTGATAGCCGTGCTGGCTGCCATCTGGATCGCTTTGGACCAGTTCACTTTCCTAGCGAGCTTCTTGACCGTGGCGAGCGCTGTGCCCTTGGGGTCACTCTCGGGTTCGATCTCGCCCTCGAGAGCGGCCAGCACCGCAGAGATGAGGCTTTCTTTCGGGCCCACCAGCGGGTCGAATCTCCATGGGTCGACAGGCACCACAAGCACTTGGCCGCCCTCGCTATCCTCAGCCCGTACAGCTATCTGCGACTTCACCAGTTCCAGGACGGTTGTCTTGCCGCTGCCCCATGAGCCAGAAATGCCGAGCGCGACCGGATCAAGCGCGTCGTCGAAAATGGCTTCTACGACTGTTGATGCAATCGCATTAAAGGAGAGCAGATCCATCGTCGAAGGCTCATCAGACAGCAACGGGAAGGTTAGTGATTTATATTCGACACTGCCATCAGGGCTGGACATTTAGAAATACCTCAACTTAAGCAATAAGGCCATTAGGGCAGGTCTGCGGAAGATTTAGAATAGCGGAGTTCTGGAATTGGCTAAATCGCAAGCCCGAGTGTCAGAATTCCCGCAAGTCATCCATTTCGCTCAGGGTAGACCGCGCGAACAACGGCCTGCCCGGGTAAGCCTCGCTCAGGCCAGCTGGATCAGCTTCCAGTCGACGCCCTTGCCGCCGTACGCGGCATGACGTTGCCCTCGGCAATGGATGCGGTGGTCGACGGGGTGCCGACGACCTGCCACACGCCGCTCTCTGGGCAGGTCGAGCCGGTGTGCGCGATCATTCCAACTCCGCTCAAAATGGAGTCACCTTCCACTAGGTCCCCTGCGACCGCGGTCGCAGGGGACGTGGCATCAGCAGGTGTAACTCAGGTCACGATGCGCCTTCCCCGCACTGACGGGTAGCACGTCCCCCTGGTACTGTGAGCGTCCTACCGTCGCAAGTAGACACCAAACCCCAGGACCAGAGCCCCCGCAGGCATCTGGCCTGGGGTTTGCTGTGTACCGAGCGACGAGTTTACAGGGCTGTCCTCCGGTTTAGAAAGCCCGCCGGACAGTAACTTCAAGCTTCAAACGATGATCTACGCCACACTGCCCCGTGCGGTCTGTTGACGATCCCGACCGGCCTTTGACCTGGAAAGATAGCCTTAGCTAATCGCTGGGGTCTCGGCGACGCGGGCCCCGGGCTGCTCCGTGATGGACGGCGAACAACAAGATCATCGGCGTTGCCGGTTCGTTGCGACAGGTGCACCGGCGACCCGAAGCCGACGCCACCTTGCCAGGCCGGAGTGCGCCGGACATCCGCGCTGTCGTTATGCCCGCGGTGATGGGCCGCCGAGCGGCCATACCTGTGCACCGCGAAGTTCGGGCGGGTCGATCGCGATCACGGCCTTCTCGGCGAGTCCCGCCGCGGTAGTGGTTCGAGGTCGTGCGAGGTAGGTGCGCACCGCGTCGACGGGATCGACATCAACGTCGACTTTGAGCGAGCGGCCCATGAGATGGACGCGTCTTCCTGCGTAGCCGACATCGCCTGGAGGCCGGCCGAAGTCGCAGGGACCGAAATCGGCGGTGAGGCGCCATCGTTTCGGGAACGGGCCTTCGAGGTGGTGCGCCTAAAAGGTGTAGACATAGAGGTCCGTGACGCCGGTCAGGCCGTCAAGGAAATGCAGCGCGGCCCGGAACGATCCCTGCGTGGCACTTCGGTGTCAGGCATTTCGCCGAGGTCTCACCATTTCCGTCCAGGTCGTCGATATCGAGCTGCAGGACCTCTTCGGCGCGTGCAGCGCTGGCGTACAGCATCGCCCACAGGGCCCGGTCCTCGAGGCCGTGGCGCCGCAGTGGTGCGCCTGGTGACCCACAGCCCACAGCCCTCGGCGGCTCTGCTCGCCTCTGTGGACGCGTTCGTGGTCACCATCCTCACCGCACGGCGTCACCGGCGAACCTCATGATCCGATCAGAACATTCCTGGCGGCCAGGCCCGGACGGGCGTGGTATCTCCTGCAAGTCGCAATGAGCATTCTCGATGGCGTTCATATTGTTCGTGAACCGGCGGGCGATGCCGTGCCGCTGCATCAGATCTCGCACGACGAGGACCACACCTACGAGCTGGAAGAGCAGGCCCGCCGTCGCCGTGGTGTAGATGCCCGCGTTGGACGTCAGGAAGTCGATCACTCCGCCATGCAAGCACTCGTCCGCCGATTCCGTGGTCCGCTCGCTGGCTGTGCGCCTATGCTCGCGGCATGAGCGATGCTCGCCCCACCGCCGTACGGCGCTGTCCCGCATGGTGTTCCACTCACTACGTGCCGACCGAGACCGACGATCCCGACCTCGGTCACATGCACGAAGGGCTCGAACCGATACGGACACTGAGCATCTGGGGCAACAGACGACTCAAGACCTCTCTGACTCGATCCGACACCCTCGATGGTGAGCCGGAGTCTTACGTCGTCGAATTGCAGAACGAAGACGAGATTCTGCTGAATCTCACTCCCGCTGAAGCCGAAGAACTGGCCGATCACCTGTATCTGTTGGTCGGCGAAACTCGCCGAGCGCCTGCCACACAACAGTCTGGATCAACCGACTGACCCTGGCACAGACGCCAAGTACACCCCCTTCGACAGGCACAGCATTCCTGTTCGGGCCATTCGTCGGTGCTGTCGGTCCGACGTCCGGACGGTGGTAGCGGCACCAGGATCCGGTGCAGTGCAGCACTTTGCGCGCACCCCGGCGGACGGTGGAGCTTGTATGAGGCGTGACCAGCAATCAGTCACCGTCTTCTCCAGCGCCAAGACCAAATATGCCCCTGGAGCCCCGATCATCTAGATACTGGTGCGGTGGAAGGATCCGAGAACTCCAGCGAGACCACACATCTGGAAGCTCCCGAGCCGGCGTATCTGCGGCTGGTCGCCTACTACCGGGACCAGATCCTCGGCGAATCCTCACCTGCGTGCAATATCCCGCAATGTTGAAACTCCTATAGCGACTTGCGGCTCAGCTGACGGTGCGGTAGCGCCGTCAGATCGCTGGTGTAGCTCCAGGTCGGATGTACTCGTTCTTTCGATGCCTACCAGCAGCTGGGGCCGACTCGGTGGCGCCCGAGCCGCCTGTGTAACGGCGCAACTCCGCGGTCGGATTCGTCGAACTCGCCCGCGCCAGTTCTCCTACTGTGCGCTCGGTCACGAACTTCACGGCCGTATGTTCCTCGGCCGCACTCGCATACGGACCCAGTCCCTTGGTCGGGCACGAGCCACCCGTGGTCACGATCGCCCGCGGCGCAATGTCTCTCGCGGTCAATCCCACAACCGCCGTGCCCCACGATTACTCACCGAGATGTGTGGAGGTGGTGACAGCCACGCCCAAAATTCGGCTCGCGGCGCAGGCTCACCCGGCGGCTGCGCGGGCGGCCAGCACCGCCGCCGCGACGGTGGTACGCCACTCCCGCGTGTAGGTGTCGCTGTCCAGGATGTCGGTAATGACCTCGACATGAGCCGGTACCCGGTCCGGGAGTTGAGCCTTCGACAGGATCCGTTGCGCCGAGAGCAGATCGCTGGTTATCCACCGGGTCGCTTCGGCGATAGGGTCGCTTGTTTCCACACCATCAGTGTGCGGCACAGGCCGGGCCGGGTAGGGCGACGGCGCGATGGTGCGGCGGTGGTGCGAGAGACGCCGCCCGGACAGCGCATTCGCGGCGGTTCTGTTGTCGTCCAGGCAGTACTGATGGTGCCCGGGGTTGAAACGATCGGCGTACGAACGGCTCGAAGTCGACCGGCACCGGATCCTGCCGGACGGCCTCCCTCTCGATACCCTCGAGCCGGGCGATGGCGGCTACGAGTGGGGAGCCTACGGCGACAGCGTCCGCCGCCTGAACATCGATTACCGACACTCAGACTCCAAATCCCCGGAGCGCCACCAACTTTGTGCCTGAGCCAACTCCAGCTGGCTGCCGACATCGGCACATCATTTCGTCAGCTGCACGCTCAACATGGTTGCATCGCTTGACATTTCGTGGCAGATGGTGGTGGCAGAAATGCGGCGGGCCAGGTCGTCTGGTCGTCGTAGGTGGCGTGGCTGAGGTCGGCTCGGTCGAGCTGAGCACCTGTGAATTTCGTGCCGCGTAGCATGGCGAGGCCATGTTTCGCCCCGGACAGGCTCGCCAAGCTGAGATCTGCTGAGTCGAGAGAGGCGCCGTGCAGATCGGCACCCGCCAGTGGCGCGGCGAACAAGTTGGCGCCGCCTAGATCCGCTCCGGCCAGGTTCACCCCGTAGCCAACGGTGAACGTTGGAAGCGCAAACGCTAGCATTAGCGCTGCGGAACTGCTGCTGAGATTCGCAACGGACAGATCGGCTTCGCTCAGATCGACGTCGGCGAGTGTCGAGTCGCTCAACACCGAGGTACGCAGGTTCGCTTTGTGGAGGTGCAGTCCACGAAAGTCGATGCCGGTGAGGCAGACCCGGGACAGGTCGACGGGGTGTTGCTCGCTGCGGTCGAGAGTGTGCCGACCGAGCACGGTTACCGCAGCTTGGATGTCGATGGGTGCGGGCGGGGAACCGCAGTTGCCGTCGGCGGGGATCCGGGCGTGGGATCGTACGTATGCCGCCAGCACATCGATCACGGTGGGTTGCTCGGGCGGCGAGTCTCGTGCGATCTGCTCCAGCGAGTAGATGCCACCGAGCCGGACAGCGAGGCTGTTCGTTTCCCCCAGATGCTCGACTGCCTTGTTGAATCGGTCCGCGACCTGGCCCTGCTGGGCCAGGCTGTATTGCTTCTGTGTGCTGGACTCTGTGGCCTGCAACGACTTCCCCGAATACACCAGGGCCGCGATCGCCGTCAGCGCCGTGATCAGCGGGATGAATCGACCGAGCCATCCCGGGCTGAACAATTCCAACCGGGCCTGCCGCATAACGCCGCCGATGCGTCGCCACCACACCGGTGGACGCGGAACCGTCAAACTCCCGGGCGTACTGCCAGCGATGCGACGCGGCCGCGGCGCAGCGGGCCGCCGGCGCGGCACCACCCGCCTCGGACCCGGTCGCTGCCGTGTATTCGCGCGAAGCCTCGGCTGCCTTGCGACAGGCCGACGACGCTGATTGGGACCATGGACCGTCATGCCCGAACACCCCGCCATCCCCGCAGATCTTGACTGGCCGGGAAAAGGCTAACAGCTTCACCGCCTTGCCATTACCGCCTCGGTGAGCTGTGCCTCCAGACTAGCGATGCGATGGTCGAGGAAGCGGTTGTTCTCACGTACGGCGTGGAGCCGTTCCTCCAACTGTGGTACCACTGTTTCAGTTGCCGCAGTTCGTGTTCGAGGGTGGTGTCTCGCAGTTCGGTATCCGCATCACGGGGTTGTACGCGGTCATCGAGGCATTCTGGGATTCGGAGAAGTCCCTCGCGAAGCATCTCGACGACATTCGCCTACTACATGAACATCGTCGACCTTATCATCGGTGCCGATATTCGCCACGACGCACTGCCCCGGATCCTGCCCCAAGCACAGACCATCCTCGCGCAGCTTCCCCGGCTCCATACGGACCTCGTCAAGCCATGACTGGCTGGCCGATGCTGGCCCGGCTGTCGCGCAACCTGTGGCCGGACTCATTGGCTCGCAGGTGTATTCGGCTGAGGAACTGCGTTCGGATCTGGATCGGTTCATGTTGCTGCTCGGCGGTTGCCCTGCCGCCGAGCGTCCCGGAACCGCCGGTCGGCACAGCCTGGCGGGGAAGCGCGGCTCCGGCCAACTCCAGGCGCACCTAACGGCAGCCGCACAAGCACCGCGCCGGATAGGACAACCGCAGGCGAGTCACACCTGCCTGTACGGTGGGCACTCAGGCGCCGAAGCGGGCCCGTCGAATCCTCCGTCCCTGCTCGGGTGGTACGCAGAACTCGCAGTCGTTTGGCCGATTCGGCTGAGGGCAGTGCCTCGACTCTGGCTGGCGGTGCCGATGTGCGTGTACCCCGATGGGGTATTCATGCACGAGTTGGATCAGCTGGCGAATCGTGACTTGTCGATCGGGAACGTCCTCGCTCGACAGCCGGGGATCGGCACGCTTCGACAATCCGCTCGGGCAGGGTCTCCTCATTCAAGGAGTGCCACCCAAGGGCAATTGGATAGCAACGTCTGTCTTGGCTGAAATGTTCTCGTATTTTTCGCTGTAGTGCACCTAGTTTCGTGCGATCCTTGGTGGCGGCAATCGCATATAGCTACTGTTCAGCAAAGGCTCTGCTCCTCGGTCTGAGGGGCGGCCTGCAAGGGGGGATTCCATTGACTGGAGGAGACACAATGAGCGGCTCCCATGGCACTACCCCGGCAGATCTTCGCGGAGAAGGCGCCTTCCGCGATGACGGCAAGCACACGATGTACGGTCTGAGCCTGCGATGGCGGATCGGCGAGAACGCGCCCGACCAGGGGACCTGGCCGCCTCCGGCGGACTGGAACAACGGCGACGCGCCCTATCCGCATGTCTACGAAGTCTGGATCAACGGCGAGGTACGCCAAACGGTCTTCCTGTACTGGCCTGCCTGGGACTGGGCACCGTCCAACAGTCACTGGGTGGATCTGGGTGAGGAACCCGACGACGAATACCGTGTGAAGATTCGCGCCAAGGTCGACGGCCAGTTCACCGCGTTCTCCAACGAGGTGACGATCGGTGTGGAGCGCGCCCGTCAGTGGTCGGCTCCCGCAACGCCCGAAGCAGGTTCCGGGGGCCTGGATGCCTCGCCGCGCCACGGCACGGTCAACCACCCCCGCAGCCGCGCCGCCGCTGCCATCCGGGACATGGACCCCGCGCCGATCTGTACCGAGGCGCGCCGTCTGAACACCAGCACCACCTGGCAGGAGGTGCTGCCGGGAGCCGAACGCATGCTCGCCGACTATCCGTGGAACGACACCAGGAAGTATCTGGAATACCGCAAGTTCTTCCACAACGGCACGGTGCCCTCCACCGGAAATCCGGCCTTCCGCGGTCTGGATCTCTCGCCCGACACCACGCTGGGAGACTGGCCCCTGACAGAGATCGACACCTCCGCCCCCACTCAGACGTTCACCTACGACTACACCGCGTATCACACGAACGAGTCCTGGTCCCACCGATGGTTCATCACTCGTGCGGGCTGGGATCCCCGCAACGGCTTGAGCTGGCAGGATCTCGAGCCGATCCCCTTCCTGGTCGAGATCCAGGGCTCGCACCGCGAAGAGGACTCCAGCCAGTGGGAGTTCGCGTCCTTCCCGCGTCGGACCGGGCGAGCGGCGATCGTGCAGATCTGGGGCGGCCACGGCGGACCGGACACTCCAGACGGTGACAACGGCGGCAAGACCGGCGAGTTCTTCGCATCCACGTGCGATGTGATGCTGCGGTAACCAACCATCAAGGCGTGCAGCAGAATTCAGCGAAAACAACACCCTGACCAGCTGCCACGCCATAGCCGCCCGAAATCGGGCGACTGCCAGGCATGGCTCCGATACGCCAAGCGCTCGGCCGGAACATCCGGCCGGGCGCTTCGCTGGACCACCGCGCCCCCGTCCAGGACCGTACCTGCGCCTGGCGTGAAAACGCGCCACACCCGCAATCCCGTCTCCTCCGCACTCGTCCAGCCACAAGGAGGGACCGGGACGCTATAACCCCCAATCCGCGCATCACAATCACGCTGTCGTCGGCTTCGTTGCGATCGGCCGCCGCGTCTGCGCGGTCGTCGAACCCGGTTGTCGCTGTTGGTGATTCAGGATCTCGATCGGCCGCCGCACCGATACGGTCGGTTCTATTGCAGGTCAGAACTGTTGCCCGGCAATCCCATTGGGTTCGAATTTTGGCTGGTCATGATCATGTCGGACGGACCGTTGTTGAGCAACAGGCTTGGCGGTCTAGCGGGCGGGTTTGTGAGATGGCTGCCAGGGTGCGTTGTCTCCCAGCTCCGTTGAGGGGTGATTGGCTGGATTACGGGTTCGTGGCCTTGCTGCGCGTGAGGTGAGCACGGTGGGTGATCACCGCGTCGAGTGACCAGCGGCCGGGCCCGGCCCACGACAGGAAGATCAGGCCCAGCAGCACCGACCAATCCGTGCGTGCGTCGTGGGCCATCCCCCAGAATCCGTGTATTCCGAGGAATCCTCCGGGTTGCAGTTCGCGTACCTTGGTCAGACCGATAGCTCCGAGAATGTCGATCAGTAGCGGGATCGCCGCGAGCCGGGGCAGCAGGCCCACGATAACCGCAGTGCCGCAGAGTATTTCGACGACGCCGTCGAGGTTGGTGAAGAAGGTCGCGGCAGGGATTCCGATCGTGGTGAACCGGCCGGGCCCGAGCTGATGCGGGTAGAGGAACTTCTGGATTCCCTCGCTGAGGAACACCACTCCGACCAACAGTCGCATGCAGATCACCGCAGGTGGTCCGTCCGCCCCGAGGATGTGTGGCCACGCTGGTCGATCCGTTCCCGTCATCGGTACTCGCCTCCCGATATCGGTCTCCGATACGTTCCGGTATCGAGCGTACGAAACTCACTCGCGCAGAGCACCGTCGAATCACCAGGACCGTTGACAGACCGCGCGAACCGCGTCAGACGGACAGGCTCCGGCTGGTCGACCACTTCTGGTCGTACGCGGGGACCGTGCTGGTCTCGTCGGTCATTCTCGCTGGTCTGATGTCGTGCGCGGGTATATCGCCAGCGCCCACACGCTTGCCAGGAACGCCAGGACGGCGAGTGCGCCCCGGACGTATACGCCCCAGAGGGTGAACTGGTCGAATGCATGCTGCAGCGCGGTGGTGTCCTCGCCGAGGTCGGTGATGCTGAGTATGATGGGCGCGGCTTTCGCTGAGGTGGCGAGCACGCCGACTGCGAACAGGGCGGTAAGGTAGATCGGCGGGCTGGCCGTGCGGGGAGCACGAGGATCGAACCGGTGGCTGATCGCGGTTGCGAGTGCCAGGGTGAGCAGCCCGAATCCGTAGATCGGATACAGGATCTCGCCGTTGCCCAGGTCGGCGTGGCGGCTGTAGTCACGCCAGGCCCCGGCACCGAGAGCTGTCCACGCCGTGGTCGCGACGAGCGACCGGTCGATGAGCGCTTCCCCGAACCCGCTCACCACAACGGTGGCGATCAGAAGCCCCTGGGTCCATGTTCGACGAGTCATGACGTGATCGGTTGTCCTTTCCCGGCGTTACGGTCCCGTCCTCGGTACCGCCGGATGCGTGATCCTGGCCTTCGCTCTCCCGGTCACCTCGGTCGCGTCCGGCACCGCAGTCCTCACCGTTCGCGCGCTCGTCTACTTCCTGCGCCGACGACTCACCCCGACCCCGCAGTGAACACACGCCCGCCCGAGCCGCAACTCCTCGAGGTCGCCACGCTCCCCGGCCAACTGCACCAATTCATCGGCTGCATCCCGACTACCAGCAGCGGCCTGGCGCCGCAATTCCTCGAAATCGCCACGCTCGCCGGCCCGCTCCACCAGTTCATCGACAGCGTCAGAGTCACCGTCAGCAGCCCTGGCTCGCAACTTGGATAGCTCAGCATCGGTGATGACCGCCACCCTATCCGCAGCGCGGTACTCGGAGGCGGTGCAACTCCGGCCCGATACACCGGACCTGTCGGCAGAATCGGTAGGTCGCTGAACAGCGGAAAAGGGTTGCAGCGGCATGTCTTCCGATACTCCGGAGCGCAAAATTTCGGCCCCACGCCGCCAAGGTGTCGGCCGACCGGAGAGAGTCTGAGCTGGGTGACGGTAGCAAGTGGACTGTGGTGTGGTCCGCTGTGGTGTAGTGGCGTGGCTACTTTTCGGCGAGGGTGATCCGCCCGCCGGACCACGTGATGGTGCCACCGGTGAACTCGCTGCGCTTGCCACCCTCGACCGATACTTCGTCAGAGGTCGGATATCCGAACCTTCCGACCGCCCCGCCGTGCTCGTACCACGCGGTGCGAATCGCGCCCGCCACGATATGGGCGCCGGTAGCGGCGCTCCAATAGATCGCGCCGCCGGAGAATTCCTGATAATCCCCGTCGTGGGGTGCGTCATGTTCGGGCCCCTGCGGCAATCCCAACGGGCCGCTGGCGCCACCCGACTGCACATACTTGTCGAAGATCTCGCCGGACACTTCGATCGGGCCACCCGGAGTCGCAATCGTGGTTCGCCACTGCTGGTCATCGAATTCATCGTCATCGGGAAGCGTGGGCCACACCGACACAGACAACGGGCTCGCCGACGGCGATACTGTGTCCCTGCCGCTGTCATCGTCGCTACAACCACCCACGAGCACGCCCGCGGTGGCGATCATCACCGCCGTCGCTGGCGCATACCGAGCACAGGCATTCATAACACCGTCCTCTCGATTAAGGACGGACCGGGCGCGAGGGACCCGTCCGTCAATCCGCGTCGTCCAGAGAGCTGACCCCCGTTGCCGTGGCCAGAACCGGTGCCTGACCACTGCCCAGACATACCGCGATCACCGTGCTCGCGGGCGCGAACCCGCCCCGACTCTCGCCCACGCCCGCCCAGTCCACGCGCGGTCCTGCTGCTGCGGCCGAACCGACCAGGGCGCAGTTCCACCCCTCCTGCGTGGGGTTGCTCCCTACCGCTATCGTGCCTTCCTCTCGATCATCGGGTGACAATGTCGGACCTGCGGCGGCAAATCCGATTCCCGACAGCGACACCGCCCCGATCGCCGCCACAATCACCGTCAAACGCCTGACTATGCGATCCATAACCTCGCTCCTGCGATTGGAATCTTCCACTCACCTCATGCTCGGCGGCTGGCTGCCCACCTCCCACGCTCGAAACAAGCCGACCACTCACACCACGACGCGAGGGGGACAGAGGCGTGGCCGAGAGGAAGCCGACGAACGACTCCACTTCCCCCGACTGTGGCAGTGGAGGCGTGGGAACGTGGTCGGCTCACCACAAGATCGACGCTACTCCCGAATGAGACCTGGTGGAAGCTGGTCACTGACCCTGCATCGTGCACCAGGGCAACAACTGGACCACCATCCCCGCCTGGTGGGAGAGGGGCCGGGCATCACTCTCACGCCACGTAGCACGACGCGCACCACGCCGCGAATATTCCGAATCGTGCCACCCGAAACATATTCCACGACAACGGTTTACGTGGCTCACCGCGCCGATGATGATCGTGCTGCAGTTCGCAACTTCACAGCGCTACTGTCGAGCCACGATGCTCGGGCGAATGACGGGGGTCCGAACAGCATGTGCGGCAGCAGGTTTCGCTGTGGTGGTTGTCGAGTAATCGGCGAAATCACCTGCGGTACTGTGCGAGACGGGTCTGAGCGCGAAGGGGACACGCTCAGCCCGCCGCGATCACCATAACCGGAATCAGCCCGACCTATCAGCTGAATTTGCCCCACGGGGTCTGGGCGCATCGAAACTCTGATGTTGTGGCGTTCGACCGCAGTTGCGTACGGACTAGCGGGTCGTTGATCTGCGGGGGAGCCTGAAGAAATTTGCCAGATCCCCTCCCTGTGCGAGGGTCCTAACTCGCTGCCGGTCTCGCCTCGCAGGCGTGCCGCGTAATGTCCACGGCTCACCGATCTCAACGGGTGCGTCAACGTGTGCGCGGTGAACACCTCCGTGTCCGACCGGGATGAGGCGTTGACGTTCACCTTGGCCAGCACCAGCACCTAGGGGCCGCCAGCATGATGCCCTACGACGGGCCCGCCGAATCGGTATTCACCGTGGATGCGCAACCGTTGACCGAACTGCTCACTCCCGCCGAGATCGCCGTGGTGCGAATCGTGAAGGTGGACGTCGAAGGGGCCGAAGGCCGAGTGGCGCGGGGCCTGGCCGCGCGGCTGGACCGGTTGTGTCCCGACGCGGAGATCGTTGTCGAGGTCACTCCCGACCGGATGCGCCGGATCGGCGATGACGTCGACGAGCTGTTGACCATCATGCGCGAGAGCGGATTTCACACCTACCAGGGATATTTTTTAGAGACGGACCCGAGGGCAACCCGGGCACCGCGCCCGTGGCCGACCCAACTGTTCCTCGGGCCATGACCGACGCCTAGGAGACTGCTGAATAAGGCGTGTTTGGGGTGACGCCGCGTGGTGGAGGGACCAGAGGGGTGGGTGAGGTTCGGCTCTCGGGTGTGCGGCGGTGCCGCTGGTCAGGCGAGGGCCCAGGCTCCCGTGGTCCGGGTCAAGCCGAGGGTGAGCAGCCGCCGCAGGTTCAGTCCGGCCATGCGGGTGTGCAGCCACTGGTTGTTGGCGTCGATGCCGCGGTAGCGGAGTTTGCGGCAGCGGCCTTTCGGTCCGACCAGCCAGGCGATCGAGCGTTCGACCATGGGCCGGTGCTGCCGGTAGGTGTCGCGTAGCTGCTGGTCGGTGCGCCAGTCGTGGCGAGCGGCCCGCAGGAGGGCATCGTGGGGGTGCAGATGCAGGGTGCGGCCCTTGATGCTGGTGGTGCAGCGGCCGCGCAGCGGGCAGCCGGTGCAGGCTTTGCCGAAAACGACGGCGCGAGCGGGTGTGATGTGCCGGGTGACCCCGTTCGGGCAGGTCACGATGCCCGCGGTCTCGTCGACGGTGAAATCGTCGACCGTATAACCGTCGGGGATCGCCGGACGCACCGGCGGGGGTTTGATGACGGTGGTATGGCCGCGGCCGGCGAGTTCGGCACGCAGGTCACCGGTGCCATAAGCGCTGTCGCCCAACACTTCTCGCACCG
Source organism: uncultured Nocardia sp. (assembly GCA_966435935.1). Lineage (GTDB taxonomy): Bacteria > Actinomycetota > Actinomycetes > Mycobacteriales > Mycobacteriaceae > Nocardia. The sequence continues at coordinate 9,413 of CBJNFW010000009.1, read as the reverse complement.
ATTCGAGGTCGACGTCGGCATCGATCAGCCCGGTGGCGATGACGGCTTCGTGGTTGTCTTGCTCGCCGGCTTTCGCGACCCGCCCGGCGGTGAAGATGCCGGTGCCGGGTTCGACGGCGACATGGGCTTTGTAGCCGTCCTGGCGGGAGTGCACGGTCTTGTGAACGTGCCGGGCCTCGGGATCGATCACCGAGATCACCCGGTCCGGGGCGACCTTGCGGGCGATGCGCCAGCGGCCGTCTGTGCCGTCGGAGCCCTCGGCGGGCTCGACATCCTGCCCAGCGATCAACCCCAGCAACGCCAGCGCCTGCGCGGCCTTGTCACCCACACTGTCACCGATATCGCCGAAGTCTTTGCCCGCCAACGCATTCACGATCGTGACCGCATCGCCGACCAACGCCGACACCAACGCGTTGCGGGCCTCGGCGTCGTCCCAGGCAATCGATGGCTTGCCCGGGTCGTCCCAGTCATGGGCATGACAGCGTGCCGCGATCACCTCGGCGGCGCCGGGCACCTCGCGGCGCACCCGCCGCACCGCTGCGATCAACTGGGTCACCGTGTCCTGCGTAGCGACCGCATCGTCGAGCACCACCGAATCCAGGGCCCGTTTCGTCTTCCCTTGCAACACACCGGTTTCGGCGACCACCGCGCGCACGGCATCGAAGATCCGGTCGGGCCGGTCCGAGCGTGCCAGCCGCTGCCGCCAATACGTCAACGCAAGCCCGCACGCCACCTTCCACCGCAGATCACAGCGCAGCGCTTCGACCGCCTCCCGGTCCGACCGGTCGTGCAGGGCTTGCAACACCAGCACCGACGCCGCCACCTCCGCCGGCAAGCTCGGCCGCCCGGTCCGGCTCGGGAACAAATCCTCGAACATCTCCGCCGGGAACAACTCTCGCCGATGCTCGGCCAGCAACGCGAAAACGCTGCCCGCAGGCACCAGATGCCCCACCAACGCCGCCGCGTCCATCAACTCCGGATTCGCTCCACCCGCACCTTGCACCACACGATTATCCCCGGCCAGCCTTCGGCTGTCCGGGGACAACACGCGGGTTTTTCAGCAGTCTCCTAGTCGCTGCCATCCCGTAGCGGGTGTGACATTGCTTTCGGCGCGCCTGGTCGGCGACGTGGTCAACCGTCACGATCCGTTCCGGTCTCGAGTCGGACGGTTGCCTGCTGTGGTGCTGGAGGGGATTGGGCTGGAGCCAGAAGTGATTCGAGCAGAGCGAACTGCGCTTTGCGGGGTGTGGTGGTGCGATCCAGTACTGCGGTCACCTGGAGTCCGATCAGTGTCGTCATGATCAGTTCGGCGCAGATCGCCGTATCGAACGAGGCGGCCTCGCCATCATCGACGGCTTCCTGTAGGTGGTCGGCGATTCGGGTACGCCATTCGGCGACCGCGTTGTTGTTGACCTGCTCGAGGGTTCGGTCGGTCATGGCTCGTTGCCACAGCGAGACCGCGATGCGGGCCTCGAGGCGTGCGGTTTCGGTGAGCGGCATGATCTCGTAACACATTTTGCGGACGGCCTGCAGTCCGCGCAGGCCGTGCGCGGATCTGTCGATCCGTGCGTTCGTTGCCTCGAGCACATATTCGAATGCCGTGCGCAGGATCTCGTCCTTGCCCGAAAAGTAGTGGCTCAGTGCGCCGTTCGCGTACCCGGCCTCCGCGGCGAGGTCGCGCATATTGATCCCATCGATCCCGCGGGCGGCAATCAGACGCCAGGCGGCCGCGACGATGGCCCTGCGGCGTTCGTCGTGATCGACGAGTTTCGGCATCGAGACCCTCCCGGCGTATTGGTCGGCAACAGCGTATGGATCCAGTCGAATCAGGTCTTGATACTACGTTTGTTTACCAAAAGGCCGCAATCCTCGATGCTCTCCTTGAAACTTCCTCCTTACGAGTACTTATCTGATCGGCAACAGGTGTCGGCAAGTATTTCCGTCTACAGACGTAGAACGAAACAGGGATGTGCGATGACCTCTGTGAACCGGGCGGAAGCCCGGCATGCAACCCCCGTCACGGCCGCGTCGGCGACCGCTCCTTCGGAGCTGGCACGCGGCAAGCTCGGAACCACCGATCTGGTCGCCCAATCGCTCGCGGTCGGATCCATCACCTCGGCGGCACTGCTGGGCGGGATCGTCGCGGCGAAAGGCGGCAGTGCCGGTCCGCTCTATCTGCTGGTCGTCCTGGCCGGAGTGCTGGGCCTCGGCGCGATCGTGGTCATGTTCGCGCGCCGGTACACCCACGCGGGCGTGGTGTACGAGTACGTCGGCCGGGCGATCGGGCCGGGAGCCGGAATCGCCACGGCGGGTTTCTACTACGCGGCGTACATGATTCTGGGCGGACCGACCATGCTGATCGGCGCCGGAGTGCTCGGCCGGGACCTGATCTCCGCTCACCTGCACTACAACGTCCCGTTCTGGCTGATCGGGTTGCTGGTCCTGGCGTTCGTGGTGGTGCTGAACGTGCGCGGGGTCGACCTGTCCGTGCGGGCCCAGCTGGTGATCTTCGGTCTGTCGGTGCTGCCCTACCTGATCATCGCGGTGGCGGTGATCGTGCACGGCGGTGTGCACGGCAACACGGCGCAGGTGTTCGATCCGTCGGCATCCACCGCGGGAGATTTCCTGCCCACCTTCATGTTCTGCGCGCTGCTGTTCGTCGGCGTGGAGTCCGCGGCCTCGCTGGGGGAGGAGGCCAAGGATGCCCGCAGGTCGGTTCCGCGCGCGATCATCGCGACGATTCTGATCGTCGGCGGCTTCTGCCTGCTCATGCAGTACGCCGGCACCATCGGATTCGGCCTGCCGGACGTGGCGAGCACCTGGGCCTCGGACCCGCGCGGGCTGTCCACGCTCGGGGCCCGGTACGTCGGTAGCTGGATCGCGCCGCTGGCGCAGCTGGGACTGGTCTTCGACATGATCGCCGTCGCGATCGGTTTCATGGTGGCCTCCACCCGCGGCCTGTATGCGCTCTCGCGCGGCGGGCTGCTGCCCTCGGGGTTCGCGCGGTTGAGCCGTTGGCGCACACCGGTGGTCGGTATCGCCGCTTTCGTCGCGGTCTCCGTGGTGGGCATCGTCGCCGTCGCGGTCCTGAGTTCGGCGACGGGTATGGACCCCTATCTCGGATTCTCGATCGGAGCGACCTTCGGCGGGCTACTGGTGATGACCGCCTACCTGGTGTTGATCCTGGCCGCGGGCTACCTGTTGGTTCGCCGCCGCTGGGGCGCCGCCGGATGGATCGCGGTGGCGCTGGCCCTGTTCACCGTCGCGGCGGGCATCGTCGGCTCGGTGGTCCCGATGCCGACCGACGAGACCCGCTACGGCGTGTGGGCCGCGGTGGTCGTGGTGATCGTGTGCATCGGCTGGGGCGGTTATCACGGGCTGGTGAAGAAGCATCGGCTGCCCGACGTGCGCAGTGCCGAAGAAGACCTGCAAGACATCGAGCCGTAACGGCCATGGAAGCAAGGAAAGGACAGTGGCAGTGAGTGGGGACGAGATGACCCTCTACAACCTGCGGGTCACCGTATGCGAGATCAAGGGAAGGTCGGTCTGCGGCATGCGGGTGGGTGACTACTTCGAGGTCAGCGACAGCGACCGGCTCAGCCTCCCGCCGGGGCAGACCTTCTGCTACTGGGCCATCCAGTCGGTGCTGCCGCTACTGCCCGCGAAGATGCGGCGTCTTCCGGACACCGATTGGCTGGAACAGGATTCGCTCGTGTGCTGTCCCGATCCCGAGGAGGGTCTGACGATGTCCGTGGAGCGGATCGGTGAAGTAACGATGAAGACCGCGGACCTGACATGACCACGCCGCACACGGAATTCGGCGTCGGATTCGGCGGCACCCTGCACCCCTCGGAATACGGCCCGTTGGCAGAACGGCTGGAGCGGTACGGATTTCACTTCGCTACCGCATTCGGGGACCTGATGATGCAACCCCCCGCCCTGGTGCTGGCCGCGATGGCCCACACCACCGAGCGCCTGCGGCTGGGCGTCGGTTGCTACACGCCGTGGACGCACCATCCGGTCGAGATCGCGGGGCTGATAGCCTATCTGGACATGGTGTCCCAGGGGCGTGCCTTTCTGGGACTGGTGCGCGGGGCATGGCTCGATCAGCTCGGCTTGGACACCTCGCGGGCGTTGCCCGCGGTCCAGGACACGCTGGCCGTCATCGATGCGGTGCTCGCCGGTGGCGACAACGGTCACGCGGGATCGGTGTACTCCATCGAGGCCGGAACCCGTCCGTACTATCCGATTCACCGTCCGCGGCTGCCGCTGATGATCGGGACTTGGAGCCCTCGCCTGGCCCGGTTCGCGGGATCGCGCGCCGACGAAATTCAGATCGGCGGGTGCGCCAATCCGGCGATGATCCCGATCGTGCGGTCTTGGGCCGATCAGGGCGCCGTCGAGGCGGGGCGCGATCCGGCACACGTCGGAATCGTGGTCACCGCGGTCACCGTCGTCGACGAGGACCGGGCGACCGCACGAGCCCTCGCCCGAACCGAGGCGGCCTTGCCGATGCACGCGATCGCCAGGCTCGACCGGACCCTGGAGGTGGATCCGGACCTGTTGGATGCCATGGGCATCTTGTTGCGGCAGAACGACTTCGAAGCGGCAGGTCGGTTGATACCCGATTCGCTGCTGGACCATTTCGCGTTCTGCGGCACGCCGGAGGAGGTGGCCGAGCACGCGGCCGCCGCCTACGCCGCCGGGGCCAAACGAGTGGAGTTCGATTCCCCGTTCGGGGCCACCCCCGAGCGAGGAATCGAGCTATTGGGCGAGCGGGTCCTGCCCGCCCTGCGTGCGTGCGGTCTGGGAGAGCGATGAGCGAGAACGGCGGGCACTACGAAATCGGTATCGGCCTCGCGGGCGGACTGGCGCCGCAGCAGTATCGCGACATCGCCCGGACCGCGGAAGCCGCGGGCATGGACGCGATCACCGTCTTCGGGGACCTGATGTTTCATCCGCCTGCTCTGGCGCTGCTGGATATGGCCATGGTCACCCGCCGGATCCGGTTGGGTGTGGCCGCCTACAACCCGTGGACCCAGCACCCGGTCGAAATCGCCGGGCAGATAGCCACTCTCGACGCCGCGTCCAACGGCCGGGCGTTCTATGGTCTGGTCCGCGGCGCGTGGATGGATCAACTGGGAATCGATCCGCGGCGCGCCCTGTCGGCGATCACGGACACCGTCGCGATCGTGCGCGCCGTCCTGGCCGGTGACGACACCGGCTACGAGGGCTCGGTGTATCGCCTCGCGCCCGGGACCCGACGGCATTACGACGTGCAACGGACGCGGGTGCCGCTGCTGATCGGTTCCTGGAGTCCTCGTCTTGCGGCGCTCGCGGGTCTCATCGCCGACGAGTTGCAGGCGGGCGGCAGCGCCAACCCGCACATGGTGCCGCGCTTACAGGCGCTGGCGGCGAATCAGGAGCCCCGGACCCCGGTGGCGATCTGCCTCAATGCCATCGCGGTGGTCGACGAGGACGGAGCCGCCGCGCGGACAGCGGCTCGGACCGCGGCCGCGCCCTATTTCGATGTAGTCGCCGGTTTGGATCCGACCGTCGAGCTGGATGCTGAACTCGCGCAACGTATTCGAAAGCTGTGCCGGGACGGTGATCACCGCGGGGCGGGGCAGCTGATCCCGGCGGATCTGCTGAGCAAGTTCGCCTTCGCGGGAACCCCGGCCGAGGTGGCGGATCACGCGATCGAAATCCTGCGAGCCGGGGCATACCGCGTCGAATTCGATACTCCGTTCGGCACGACGGAGCAACGTGGCCTGCGAATATTGTGCGAGCAGGTCGTTCCGCGGATACGCGCCGCTATGGCGTGAGGTCCATTGCCTGCCTTCGGAATTCGCGTGGCGTGCGCCCGTAGGCGGATTTGAACAACCGGGCGAAGTGGCTCACGTCGGCCAGACCCCAGCGCGCGGCGATGAGGCCCACCGGCTGGTGTTGCATCGTGGGGTCGATCAGGTCCCGGGCGCAGCCGCGCAAGCGCTGCGCCCGGATGTACCCGGCGACGGTGTCGCCTTCCGCGGCAAAGAGTTTGAACAGATAGCGCCTCGACAAGCCCAGTGCCGCACAAAGACTGTCCGGGCCCAGATCGGGCTCGGCCAGATGCCGATCGATGTGGTCGCGCACCCGCAGCATGATCGCGGGCCCGGACCATTCGGGGTGGTGTTCGGTGACCTGTTCGGCCAGCAGCGCGGTCAGTAGCGACAGCGCGCTGTCCTTCAGCCGCGGTGTCGACGCGGAGCCGACCTGATCGATATTGCCGGTCAGCGAGTGCAGGAACGACACGACGATGCCCGCGAGCCCGTGGTGGCCCTCGATCCGGCGGGCGGTGACCGGTCGCAGCGAATCGGGCCCCAGCGGTATCAGGACGCGCGGCACGAGCGCCAGCAGAGTGCGGAAGGGGGAGTCGTAGGAGAACGTATAGGGCCGCGAGGTGTCGCAGAGCACGAGATCGCGCGGACCGATCCGGCATCGCTGCCCGTCCTGCTCCACGACGGCGGTCCCGTCGATCTGCAGGCCGAACTTGTAGTAGGCGTCCTGGTCGCCGTCGGTCTGCCGACCGATCCTGCGGACCTGCATAGGGTCGGCGCTAACCCAGCACAACTGCAACTCGTCGAGGTTGGCGCCGACAGCCCGGCCGTGGAACACATCCGATGGTCCCGGGCGCGCGTCCACCGCGACGAACATCGTTCGCGCGACCTCTCCTACCCAGTGGTCGAAACGTCGGGCAGGTTCGGTGCCCTGGGTGGTGACAAGGGTCTGCATGACGGCGCTCCTGCACTGCGAGGTGTGGGCGACGGGCCGAAATCCGTCCTCACGGGTCCTCGTTCTCCGAATCCCCAGATGGTACGAGCGCGCGCCGAGCAGCGAAATCGGTATTGCCTCTGCGCGCGTAGGGGATTTCTTCAGTGCCGCCGCGTACAGTGAGTACTGTTGCGTGCCGTGCCTCAGATCTCGATGTGATGCGACAGCACATCGCGCACGAGCGTGCCGAGGCTGTCCGCCTCGGTCTTGGCTTTGATCCGCGCCCGGTGCACGTCGATGGTCTTGACGCTGGCACCCAGCCGGTGCGCGATCACCTGGCTGGAGAGTCCGTCCACGACCAGGCGCAGCACCTCGCGCTCGCGTTGGGTCAGCGTCGCGACCCGGCGCGCGGTCGCCCGGCGGGCAATGTGCCGGGCGAACCGCTCCCGGGCCGCGACCAACTGCTGTTGCACGACGTCCAGCATCCGTTGCGGCTCATAGGGTTTCTCCAGGAAGTCCACCGCTCCGGCGGTGATCGCTCGCACCGACATCGGGATGTCGCCGTGCGCGGAGCAGAAGATGACCGGCGCGGGATAGTCCAGCTCCAGCAGGCGTTCCTGGAGCTGGAATCCGCTCAGCCCGGGCATCCGGACATCAACGATCACGACGGCAGGCTCCTCGGGATCGAGCTCGGCCAGGAACGAGGCCGCGTCGGGATAGACGTATGCCTCGATACCGATGCTGTCGAGCAGGAACACCAGCGAGTTCCGCAGGTCCTGGTCGTCGTCCACGATGTGGACGACCGGTGTGCCCTCACTGTCCGCCGATACCGTCATGCGAACGTCCTGTGCCACGAACACGGCATTGCTTCCTACAGCACCACAGTGACGGTCTTGGCCTCGGTGTTGGCGAGAATCCCCTCGTAGCCGAGCTCGCGGCCGATTCCGCTGGCTTTGCTTCCGCCCCAAGGGAATTGAGGTGCCAGCGGGGACCATCCGTTGACCCCGATCGCGCCGGCCTGCAGCGCTGCGGACACCGTGTGGGCACGAGTGAGGTCCTTGGTCCACACGGTGGCCGCCAGGGCGTAGGCGTTGTCGTTGGCCAGCGCGACGGCTTCGGCGTCGTCGTCGAACGGGATCACGGTGGCGACCGGTCCGAAGATCTCCTCCCGGGCGATCGTCAGGTCATTGTTTCCGCGGAACACGGTGGGCGTGACGAAGAACCCCTTGCGGTCCACCGGGGCGCCGCCGGTGACCAGTGTCGCCCCCTCGCTGCGACCGCGCTCGACGTAGCCCAGGACGCGATCGCGCTGCGCCTGATTCACCAGCGGGCCCATCGTGGTCTCGGGCGCGAATGGATCCCCGACGACCTGAGCCTGCGCCGCACCACGCAAACCTTCCAGGACGTCGTCGATGATGGTGCGGTGCACCAGGATTCGTGTCCCGGCCGCGCATACCTCGCCCTGATTGAAGAACACACCCATCGCGGCGCCCTTGACCGCGGACTCGAGGTCAACGTCCGCGAACATGATCTGCGGTGACTTGCCACCGAGTTCGAGGGTGGTGCGCTTGAAGTTCACCGCCGAGTTGCGCAGGATGCGCCGACCGACCTCCGTGGAACCGGTGAAACTCACTTTCTGCACTCCCGGGTGCACCGCCAGCGCCTCGCCGGTCACCGCGCCGATGCCCGGCAGCACCTGTACTGTCCCGGCCGGGAATCCGGCTTCGGCGATGAGCCTGCTCAAATGCAGGATCGACAGCGACGCGTCCTCGGCGGGTTTGACGATCACCGTGTTGCCGGTGGCCAGGGCCGGCGCCAGCTTCCATCCCAGGATCATCAGCGGCGCGTTCCAGGGCACGATCGCCGCGATCACCCCGACCGGTTCGCGACGGGTGTAGGCGTGCGTCGGTGCGCCGAAGTAACCGTCGTTGGTGATCAGTTCACCGTTGATCTTGTCCGCCCAGCCCGCGTAGTAGCGCAGCGAGGCCACCAGATTGGGGACGAACAGGGCCGCGGCCACTCCCACCGGCACGCCCATGTCGAGAGCCTCGAGCGTGGCCAGGGTCTGCGCGTCGCGTTCGACCATATCGGCGAGGCGGTTGAGCAGCACGCCCTTCTGCGAGGGCGGAACCGCCGCCCAGTCGCCGCGCAGCGCGGTGGTGGCGGCCGCGACCGCCCGGTCCACATCGGCTTCGTTCGCGGCGGCGATCTGCGTCACCGGTTCTCCGGTGGCCGGATTCACCGTGGTGAAGGTTCCTGCGCCACCGGGCGACCAGGCGCCATCGAGGAACAGTTCGGTAGTGAGAGTGGGAACGTCCACCATGGAAATCTCCTTGTGTGTAGCTGTGTCGGCGACGTGCGGCCGGATGTGGTGCGACCGTGGGCAGCCCCGGCCGCCGACGGGTGCGAGCGGCGACGACGCGAAAGATGCGCACCCGGCACGCCTGTCCATCAGGGGCGGGGGCTCCCACTCGTGTGGTCCGGACCACGCCGCGCGGTTCCATGGTGCGGGACCGACCCGCATATCGGCCCGCGCCGGGCGGCTTCGTGCAGTGATTGGCGGCTTTTCGTGCACGCATTGGCGAACCGGGGATGCAGATGCTGCCTAGACGAGTAAGTCCGAACCAGTTCAGTGGTCGTACGCGATCAGCGAGCGGGTG
>CBJNFW010000008.1:0-62930 GCA_966435935.1 uncultured Nocardia sp. | reverse complement strand
ACGGCCTGGCTGGTGGGGGAGGACGCTTCGCCGCTGAGTGGGGCTTGGGGTGGGGGATTACCTCATGTTTCGGGTGCGGGTGGGAGGCCGCACCGGTTGCGTGGATCCGCATACGCTGTATGGGCTGCTGTGGGTGCTTATGCAGGTAAGGGGTGCTGGTGGGCATGTGGCTCGGGTGGACGTGCATCGCCTGGGTTACGCTCGCTGTCGCACGGGGTCACCGTGCGACCTGCTCATGAACGGCGGTGAGCAGGGCCGTCGTTGCTGCCGAAGGAGTGTCGTTTTCGTGGCCATCATCGAACAGGTCGGAGCTCGCGAGATCCTGGATTCGCGCGGAAACCCCACCGTCGAGGTCGAGATCGCTCTCGACGACGGCACGCTCACCCGCGCGGCCGTGCCCTCGGGCGCGTCCACCGGCGAGCACGAGGCCGTCGAACTGCGTGACGGGGGTGATCGGTACGGCGGCAAGGGGGTGCACAAGGCCGTCGAGGGAGTGCTCGACGAGATCGCCCCGGCCGTGATCGGCCTGGACGCGGTCGAGCAGCGCACCGTCGACCAGGTTCTGCTGGATCTGGACGGCACCCCGGACAAGTCCCGCCTGGGCGCGAACGCGCTGCTGGGCGTGTCGCTCGCGGTGGCCCGTGGCGCGGCGGAATCCTCGGGTCTGGAGCTGTTCCGTTACCTCGGCGGCCCCAATGCGCATGTGCTGCCGGTGCCGATGATGAACATCCTCAACGGTGGCGCCCACGCCGACACCAGCGTCGACGTGCAGGAATTCATGATCGCCCCGATCGGCGCGCCCACCTTCCGGGAGGCGCTGCGCTGGGGTGCGGAGGTCTACCACGCGCTCAAGGCCGAGCTGAAGGCCAAGGGCCTGTCCACCGGTCTGGGCGACGAGGGCGGTTTCGCGCCCGATCTGCCCGGTGGCACCCGCGAGGCGCTGGATCTGATCGCCGCCGCGATCGGCAAGGCCGGTTACAAGGTCGGCAGCGAGGTCGCGCTGGCCCTGGACGTCGCGGCTACCGAGTTCTACACCGCCGGCACCGGCTACACCTTCGAGGGCTCGGTGCGCACCGCCGCGGAGATGACCGCCTTCTACAACGAGCTGCTCTCGGCCTACCCGCTGGTCTCCATCGAGGATCCGCTGTCCGAGGACGACTGGGCGGGCTGGGTCTCGCTGACCGACGAGATCGGCGACAAGATCCAGCTGGTCGGCGACGACCTGTTCGTCACCAACCCGGAACGGCTCGAGGACGGTATCGCCAAGGGCGCGGCGAATGCGTTGCTGGTCAAGGTGAATCAGATCGGAACGCTGACCGAGACCCTGGACGCGGTCGACCTGGCCCACCGCAACGGCTACAAGACGATGATGAGCCACCGCTCGGGCGAGACGGAGGACACCACCATCGCGGATCTGGCCGTCGCGGTCGGCAGCGGTCAGATCAAGACCGGCGCCCCGGCTCGCAGCGAGCGTGTCGCCAAGTACAACCAGCTGCTGCGTATCGAGGACGCGCTGGGCGATTCGGCCCGCTACGCCGGGGACGTTGCGTTCCCGCGCTTTGCCGTCGAGGGATAGTACCGTCGGAGTCGTTGTGGCGGCGGAGGTGTGAGAGATGACCGAACGGCGGGCGCGCGGCACCAGTCCGGGCGGACGTGGTGACCGCCGCTCGTCGCGGTCGGCCCACACCCGCCCGGAACGGACCGTCTCCACTCCGCCGGCCCGCACGGCCGCGGGAAAACGCGCCGCGCAGCGGCGGACGACGGGTTCGCGGTCCGAATCCGGCCCGGGCGCGCAGAAGTCCTCGCGCCGCACCGGTGCCCGGAACGCGAAGGACAAGCGCGAGCGCCGGTTCCTAGGTCTCTCCACCGGACGTGCGGTGTTGCTGGCGGCGGTGCTCTGCGCGCTGGCGCTGACCCTGGCGGTGCCGATGCGCACCTACCTGAGTCAGCGCGCCGAGGCGACCCAGCTGGCTCAGCAGCGCCGCGAGCTCGAGGAGAACGTCGCCCGCCTGCGCGATCGCCGTGCCCAGCAACAGGATCCGGCGTACATCAAATCCGAGGCGCGCGAGCGGCTGCGGCTGGTGATGCCTGGAGACACGGCGTACATCGTGCAGGTCCCCGGCATCGAACAACCCGCGGTGCCCGCCCCGACCGCCGCACCCCGCAAACCCGACCCCTGGTACACCGAGCTGTGGCGCAGTATGAACAACCCGCAACCGGCTCCGGCGGCCGCGCCGCAGACCGGCACGCCGCCACCCTCGACCCCGGAAGGACAGCCCCGGTGACCGACACCCCACCCAGCGCCGACGATCTGGAGATCGTCGCCCGGCAGCTGGGCCGTTCGCCGCGCGGCGTACTCGCCATCGCCTACCGCACCCCGGACGGGCAGCCCGCGGTGGTGAAGACCGCGCCGCGGCTCCCGGACGGCACCCCGTTCCCGACCCTGTACTACCTGACCGATCCGCGCCTGACCGCGGAGGCGAGCCGTCAGGAGGCCGAGGGGCTGATGCGCGGGATGACCGAGCGGATCGCCACCGATCCGGCGCTGGCCGCCGCCTACCGTCGCGCCCACGAGAGTTATCTGGCCGAGCGCGACGCCATCGAATCGCTGGATACCGATTTCAGTGGCGGCGGCATGCCCGAGCGGGTCAAATGCCTGCACGTGCTGATCGCGCACGCCCTGGCCAAGGGGCCGGGGGTGAACCCGTTCGGCGACGAGGCGGTCGCCCTGGCCGCGGAGGGGCGTCTGCGCGGCACCGCGATCCCGGCCGACTGGCCGAAATACGATCAGTACCAAGCGGATTCCACAGGAGGCTCGGATGGCGGCGAATGATCGGGTGGCCGCGGTCGACTGCGGCACCAATTCGATCCGTCTGCTGATCGCGGACGTCGCGGCCGGGTCGCCGCCGGACCGGCCGAAGCTGACCGACGTGCACCGGGAGATGCGCATCGTGCGGCTGGGGCAGGGGGTGGACGCCACCGGGGAGCTGAATCCGGACGCGATCGAACGCACCCGCGTCGCCCTGCACGATTATGTGGACCTCATGCGCGAGGCCGGGGTCTCGACGGTCCGCATGGTCGCCACCTCCGCCACCCGCGATGCCGGCAATCGCGACGACTTCTTCGCCATGACCGCCGCGGAACTGGGACGTGTGGTACCGGGCGCGCAGGCCGAGGTGATCACCGGGGACGAGGAGGCCCGGCTGTCCTTCGCCGGTGCGGTCGGTGAATTATCCAGTGCCGAAGGTCCTTTCGTGGTCGTCGACCTGGGCGGCGGGTCCACTGAGGTCGTCCTCGGCGACGCGACGGGGGTGCATGCCGCCTACTCGGCCGATATCGGCTGTGTCCGCCTGACCGAACGCCACCTGCACGGCAACCCGCCGACCCCGGAGGAGGTCGCCGCCGCGCGGTTCTTCGCCGAGCAGCGGCTGGCTCAGGCGTTCGGCGTCGTGCCGGTGGAGCGTGCGCGCACCTGGGTCGGCGTCGCCGGAACCATGACCACGATCGCCGCGGTAGCGCTCGATCTGCCCGAATACGATTCGGAGAAGGTGCATCTCACCAGGCTGAGCCTCGACGAACTACGCACGGTGTGCCATCGGCTGGTCGGTATGAATCACGACGAGCGCGCGGCGCTGGGCCCGATGCATCCCGGCCGGGTCGATGTGATCGGCGGCGGTGCGGTGATCGCCGAGGTGCTGGCCGACGACCTGGCTCGCCGGGCGGGAATCGGCGAACTCATCGTCAGTGAACACGACATCCTCGACGGAATCGCATTATCCCTGTCCTGAGTCCTGTAGTGGGGGAACGGTTTCCGGTTGCCGAGGGGGAGGCGGTAGAAGTTGTCCCGATCGGTGCTGCATGCATGGCTGTGCGTTTCCCGGCTGGGCCCGAGACTGGTCGACAAGGCGGTCGGAATTGTCCTCGATCGGCCATTACGCTCATCTGTGAGCGTTCACATATGGATCGTTCGAGAAAGCATAATGTTCAGTCGGCCTCCTTGAAGTTTGACCTTGTGCGAGCAGAATGCTCATAGTCTGATCATCTTGCTCGGAAATATCGTCACAGACCCGGCGAACTGACTACTCTTCCTTCGGCGGCGGACCCGACCGGTTCGCAACCTGCGCCGCAACCGTCACCCTGGTTGCTGGAAAATTGCGTGTCATGGAAAGGTCGAATGCATGACGGAGGTGGGCCACCAGCCCGGACGGGCATCCGAACGCACCGTGTTCGGACATCCGATCGGCTTGGTGAATCTGTTCGGGGTCGAGCTGTGGGAACGGTTCTCGTTCTACGGCATGGTCACGATCCTGGGGTATTACCTGTACTACTCCCTGACCGAGGGTGGGCTGGCGCTGGAGAAGACCACCGCGACCGGCATCGTCGGCGCATACGGCGGCGTGGTTTACATGTCCACTGTGCTGGGCGGCTGGCTGGCCGACCGGGTGCTGGGCATGGAGCGCACGGTCTTCTACGGCGGCGTGGTCGTCATGGCGGGGCATATCGCGCTGGCGGTATTGCCCGGGTTGGCCGGGGTGGGCGCGGGCCTGACGCTGGTCGCCCTCGGCAGCGGTGCGCTCAAGGCGAATGCGTCCTCGTTGCTGGGCACCCTGTACGAGAAGGGCGACCCGCGCTGTGACGGCGGGTTCACGCTGTTCTATCTCGGCGTCAATCTGGGGGCGTTCATCGGCCCGCTGATCACCGGCGTCCTGCAGACCGATCTGGGCTTCCACTACGGTTTCGGCGCGGCGGCGATCGGCATGGCCCTGGGGCTGATCCAGTACGTGGTCTTCCGGCGCAATCTGGGCACACACGGACGTATCGTCCCGAACCCCTTGCCGCGCAACCAGATTCCGATCGTGATCGGATTCGTCGTGGCGGTCGTGGTGGTGGTCGCGATCGCCGGGCTCACTGGACTGGTGAAGTTGTCCGCCGTCGCTTGGTGGATCACCGGTGTCATCGCCGTCGCGTCGGCCGTCTACTTCTATCTGATGCTGACGAGCCCGAAAGTCACGCCGCTCGAGCGGGTTCGGGTGCGTGCGTTCATTCCGCTGTTCATCGCCAACGCGGTCTTCTGGTCGTTGTTCCAGCAGATCTTCACCGTGCTCGCGGTGTACTCCGACGAGCGGATGAACTGGTCGGTCTTCGGCTGGACCGCGCCGTCGAACTGGATCGGGTCGGAGGAGCCGGTCTGGGTGATCGCCCTGTCGCCTCTGTTCGCACTGATGTGGACCCGACTGGGGAACCGGGCTCCGACCACGCCACGCAAATTCGCCTACGGCGTGATGGGGATGGGCGTGGCGTTCGGGCTGTTCGTCCTGCTGGCCGGATTCGAGGGCAGAACGGTGCCCGCGCTGCTGGTCTTCTTCATCCTCGGCGTCTTCGCCGTCTCGGAACTGATGCTTTCCCCGATCGGCCTGGCCGTGACCACGCAACTCGCGCCCGAGGCCTTCCGCGCCCAGATGATGGCCCTGTACTTCTTCTCCGTCGGCATCGGCACATCCATGTCCGGCGTGTTGTCCGACTACTACAGCCCGCACCACGAGGTCGCCTACTTCGGCATTATCGGCCTGGTCACCATCGTGGTCGGCATCGTCGTCCACTTCCCGGCCCCCGGCATCAGCCGCCTGATGGAAGGAGTTCACTGACTCCGTACCACTCAACCTAGGCAGAATTCCGAGACGGACGTACGACTTCGGTACGCTAACCGGGTCGCCCCCGTAGCCCAATTGGCAGAGGCAGCGGACTTAAAATCCGCACAGTGTCGGTTCGAGCCCGACCGGGGGCACAAGCGCTATGCGCTAGAACTGGCTGGTAGAGAGCGTTTCGGCGGCTTGGTGGGCGGTATGGAAGACCCTTGTGCCCACACTTTGCCCACAACTTTCTCCAGCTTCCGGGCCACTGCATCGAGATCGTCGTCGAACAAATCGGCGTACACGTCGAGAGTCATCGCCGCCGATGCGTGCCCGAGCATCCGCTGTATCGCCTTCACGTTCGCGCCGGACGCGACCGCTAGGGACGCCGCAGTGTGCCGTAGATCGTGCGCAGTGACCCGCGGGAAGGTCTTGTCGACCTTCTGACAGCGCGCCACCGCGCCAGACAGCCAGGAATCGTGAGAAGACGGTGGTCCGAGGTGATCGCCCTTGGACGACGGCCACAGCAGTTCGTCCAACTCTTTGCCCTTGCAGGTCTTCGACAGCTCGAGCGCGACCGTCTTCGGTATCGGCACCGTCCGATGCTTGTGGGACTTCAATGTCCCGACGAACGTCTCCCCGCCGACGCGGACGGCGTTCTCGTGCAACGTCACCGTGCGGCGTAGGAAGTCGATGTCCCGTACGCGTATTCCGGCGGCCTCGCCCCAGCGCAGCCCGACGAACGACAGGAGCAGGATCAGCGAGCCGTAGCGGCCGGACTCCTGTGCCAGCGTCGCCACCTGTGCCGCAGTGAGGTACTTGTTCGGCTTGCGTGTCTTCGGCGGTAGCTTCACCCCCTTGGCGGGATTCACGGCTATCTGCCGATCCTTGACCGCGTCTTCCAGGATCCGCGCCAGCACCGAATGTGCGTCACGCACGAGGGACGGGCTACGTCGGGAGGCCAGTTCGGCAACCCAGCTCTGCACCTCGGTGTGTTTGATCGCACTGAGGCGCCGGCCACCCCAGTGTGGCTGTACGTGAACCTTCCATGCCGATTCGATGGAGTGCCGCGCGGATGGCTTCATGTGCGCTGTCTGGCGCGTCAGCCAGCCGGGACCGAGTTCGTCCACCGTCACCCGGCCCGCCGAAGGCGGCACGTACGCCCCCATCGCCTTGTCGACTTCTACTGTGGCAGAGAAGATTTCAGCGTCTCGCTTGCGGATGAACCCGCGCTTGTCGGTCTGTTTCCCATCCGGCTTGCGGTAGCGGACGCGGTACGGTGAATGGCCGTCCTTGCGGCACCAGGGGGCCGGTTTCTTGTCCTTCTCCTGTTTCGGGCGAGATCCGCACTCCCGCTTGCAGATTGAGGACTGGTACAGCTCAATCGTCGCCATCGTCTGCCTCATCCTCGCTCGTGCTGTCGGTGCCAGCGAAGGTGATGTTCGGCTGTCCTGCGATCCCCTGTAGTGCTGGATCGGAGTAGAGGTGGAATGTGTCCTTGGCGACGCGAAGTCGATCCGTCCGGCCGAGATCGGGATATAAGGCAGTGAGCATCGTGTTGAGCAGCAACGACTGCTGTCCACGCCCCCATTCCCACACTTCCCATCCCGGTCGCTCCGCGGCGCCAGTGATGGTCACGTAGTGCTCCGCGGCTGCTGGCGGTAGCAGTAGCGCGAGTGGTGAGCAGTTGAAGGTGAGCGCCAGGGCAACCAGATCATCGACTGTGACGCGTCGCTGTCCGTCCTCCATCCTTCGGATAGATGTTGGCGAGATATCCCATCCTGCAACGGATTTCAGGCGCTCTGACAACTGCTTGTAGTTCAAGCTCTGGACTGTGCGGAGTCGCTGGATGTTCTTGGCGACGGTCTGGGCGGTCGGGCCGTACTCGGGCTCTTTTCCAGGCATAGACGGATAGTTGCATACTTTGTGACTCGTAAGCAATGTCTAGTGATTCTGCTTGACAGAAATTAGCCGGGGTGATTCTATGAGGTCCGCGAGCATTATTCGCAACTGATCTGCAAACTATGTAGATGAAGGATGAAGTATGAAGACGGTAGTCGAACGGAACACCAGCGCCTCCGTGTACGCGACAGCCGAGGAACTGGCCGAGCGTTGGCACACCACAGCGGCATCCCTGGCCCAGCAGCGCTACCGCGGGGAAGGCCCCGCCTACCTGCGCAACGGCCGAAAGATCCTCTACTCGTGGGAGGCGATCGAGGCCTACGAGAAGAAGAACACCGTGGGTGCCGCCTGATGCCTCCCCCAAACGAAAACGGCCCGGCGAGCGGAGACCAGCCGCTCTACCAGGCCATCAGCAGCCCCAACCAAACCCATGGAAAGAAGCGCCTGTCATGAAGGTACCAAACAGCCCCGCCGCAGGTCTCCCGTCCTGCGCACACTGCGGCAATACCACCGGACCGTGGCAGCCGAGCGGCCAGCGAGAACCCAACGGCGCGCAGATCATGATCTGCTCGGATGGCCACGGTTGCGCCCAGGACACCTACGCGACCCGCGTCGCCCGCAAGATCCGCGCCGAGCGGGACCGCACCGAGGTGCCGTTGCTCCTCATCGCCGACGTTGTCCGCCTGGACCTGCCGGAGGTGTTGGACCGCTACGAGGGCCGCGTGCCCTGGAACCTGGACCAGGTCGAACTCCTCAGCGCCTTGTTCGGCGTCACCCCTATTTCGCTGCTCGAGGTGACCGAATGGTGACCGCCGAGGAGAAGCAGGTACTCACCCGCGCGAACGCCGAGATCGAGCGCTCCGGCCGCACGCACGCCGATCTCGCCGCGACGGTCCGTGTCCCGGTCGCATCGCTGGAGGCGGCGCTCAGCGGCAGACGGGCGTTCACGGTGGGCGAGGTTGTCATGCTCGCGCGTGCGCTCGGCCAGCGGGCCGCGGAGTGGTTCGAGCCGAAGTCGGAGCCGATCCTCATCGACGCCGGGAAACTCGTCTCGTTGGTCGACAGCCTCGACACGTCGAGGGGTGCACGGTGATGAGCACCGCACAGGGTCGGTATGCCGGGCACCCGGCCGAACTCCAGGCCGCCCTCGAGGCGCGCGCAGAGATGAAGCGACAGCTCAGCGAAATCAGCGAGTGGTTGCTTGCGGACCTCACCAAGAAACTCGCGGAAGCCGTTGAGCCGCAGGAGATTGCGGACCTGTGGCGCGATCACGCCTTGCTCTTGCGCCGGGCGGCGAAGCGCTGGGAGAAGACGCAGCAGGCCGTTATCGAAGTGCTGGGCGATGAACCCAGGGAGGTGATTTGAGCAAGAGCCGAGCTAGAGACGACCAGGGCGCGTTCGCAGTGAACGCGCCCTCGGGCGAGGACTACGACGAACGTCTCGTAGACCCCGCCGACGCACTGTTGCGGGCAGCGTTGCGCGGCCACACCTTCCGGCTCGCCGTCCAGTGCGACCAGTGCCACCGCTGGGTTACCGCACCCGAGTCCGTTCGCCGTCACCGTGGCCCACGGTGCGCCGCTCGCGCAGAGGTGACCGAATGACCCACGGCGGCATGCTCGATCATGCCCTGGCGTACGCGGCACGCGGTATCCCCGTGTTGCCCGTACGGCCGGGGGACAAGGCACCCAACCGGAACTTGGTCGCGCACGGCAAGGACAGTGCGACCCTCGACACCGACCTCATCCGCGAATGGTGGCGGCGTTGCCCTACCGGCAACATCGGATTGCGGCCGCCGGACGGCGTTCTCGTTTTGGACGTCGACGTCCAGAATGGCGGCGATATCGCCGATCTCGGGGCGATACCGGAGACGTGGACGGCGCGAACCGGTTCCGGCGGGTGGCACGTCTGGATGCGGCATCGGTTCACCGGTCACCCGCGCGGCAAGCTCGAGGGCGCGGCGGGTATCGACCTCAAGACCAGCCGCGGGTACTTGATCGCCCCGCCATCGGTTCACCGGAACGGCAACGTCTACCGGTGGAGCTGCGACGCCGCGGTTGCACGGCTTCCGGTGCACTTGCGGACGCGCGTCGAGTACCCGGAAGTTCAACGCATGCAACGGTTTACCGCGACCGCGGGGCGTGTTGAGGGCTTGGTGCGGAAGGTCGCCGAGTCCGTCCCCGGCAACCGCAATGCCGTCCTGTTCTGGGCGGCCATGCGGATGTTCGAGCAGGGCACCGATCGGGCCGAGCTGGACTTGTTGAGGGCGGCGGCACTGTCGGTGGGACTGACCGAGATGGAGATAGAGCGGACGTTGCGTTCCGCGGAAAGGCGGTGCGCGTGAGTCGGCAGGATGACGAGAACCAGGGGGGCGTGGCCGAATCGACCACGTCCTCCGGGGCGTCACAGTCGCTGCTCCGCGGAATGCGTGACGGGCGGTGGCTCGACGCTCAGGAATTCGAGCCTCTGGCGTGGCACGTCGACGGCGTACTTCCCGAAGGCATGGGCTTGCTGTGCGGGCCGCCGAAGGTCGGCAAGTCGTGGTTGGTCGCGGGCGTGGGTCTGAGCGTGGCTGCTGGCGGGATGACGCTGGGCCGGATCGCCTGCAAGCAACGCCCAGTGCTGTACTTGGCCCTGGAGGATGGCGACCGGCGCCTGCAATCCCGTTTTCGGACGATCATGGAAGGCCCGCTACCGGCCGAAATTTCGTACCTGACCAAGGTCGAGCAAAACCTCATCATCCCGACTATTGCCGAGTATCTATCGCTGCACCGTAATTCGGCACCGCTGATTCTTCTAGACACACTCGGCAAAGCGCGACCGCCGAAACAGCGAGGAGATGATTCCTACGCCGCAGACTATGCGCTCGGAACCCAACTGAAGAATCTGACGGACGGGATTCGCGGCGCATGCCTGCTGATCGTTCACCACACGCGGAAAGCGGAATCGGCAGATTTTGTCGACTCGGTATCGGGAACCCAGGGCATCGCCGGATCCGCCGATTTCATTCTGATTCTGAGCCGTAAGCGGAAATCGAATGAGGCGGTTCTGTCGGTCACCGGTCGGGATATCCCGGAAAACGAATATGCGTTGGTGGTCGAAGACGGCCGGTGGTCGCTCGACGGCATGGACCTTCTCGACGCCGCCGCGACCGTGGACAAGCGCCAGCAGACCGGGAAGCTCGGCGATCGCAGCAGCGACTACCTCACGTTCGTGCAGTCGCGCCCGCTCGGTACTCGCCCGTCCGACTTGGCGCAGCAGTTCCAATGCAGCTCCAACGATGCCAGTACCTACCTTCAGCGGCTGTACAGCAAGGGCCTCATCGACAAGCGAGGGCGCGGCATCTACGTCCCGATTGGTGTGTCTGAAGTGTCTGATGGAACCGCCACCACTGCCGCTGTTTCAGACATTCGCGGAGCGGGGGTGTCTGATACCGGGGCGGCGGTGTCTGATTCAAATATGACCCTTGACCAGGGGGAATTACGTGGTTCATACACATCAGACACTTCAGACACTTCTTTCCGAAACGATGCGCCACCGCCCCCGAACAACACTCCGCAGAAAGCGGTGTCTGAAGTGTCTGATCGGGATTCCGCCACCGCCCGCGCTCGCATCAAGGCGCTCGAGATCCTGGAGGACGGCGAGGAGTGGTCGCCTCGCGAGATGCGCCGCAGGACGAGTAAGGAGACGCGATTCGCCATCGGCCCGGCACTCGACGCGTTGGTGCTCGAAGGCGTTGTGACTCACCGCGTCGACGAGAACCGGAAGAAGCTCTACCGGCTCGCCAATCCCGAGGAGACGGCCGGGTGATCATCCCCGACGCCGACGCAGCCCGAGCAGCACACGCGCTCGGGCTCCTCGTCGCGCGCCGGCGCCTCGCGCAGCAGGTTGTCGACCCGGCGTTGGTCGAGCTGCACAACCTCCTCGAGAGGAACCTGTCCCGGCCCGCAGACGAGGTGATCAGCACCGCGGACGCCGCGGCAATCCTCCACATGTCCCCGCGGCGCGTGCGGGAACTCTGCGATTCCCTCGGCGGTGTCCGGCTCACAGGCCGCGCCCTCTACTTTCCCCGTGCGGCCGTCGAGGAATACGCCCGCAATATGCCACCCCGGCAATACCGGAAATCGCCTACATAGGCGGAATTCTTTGCCTGCCGAATACTGCCCGGAATAGCGTCGATATCGCCACCATGCTGAGGTTGGTGGCGGTTAGTAGTTCGGCAGGGCCCGTAGTTCCTCTCCGTGGCTGGAGGGGCTACGGGCTTCCGGCGGAAAGGGCGGCGCCATGATTTCGACATCACCCGAGCAATACTTGCTCGACGGCATCGTCTGCTACCTGTCGGAATTGCCTGAGCAGGAATACGAGGCGCTGATATTGCGCGCCCGCCCGCCGAAATCCGCGTCTCCGCGCCCCCGGCGGAAGGGCAAGGCCGCCTGATGCCTGATTACTCGGTAGGTACCTCCAGCATCCGCATAAAGCCCAGCTTCGAGGGATTCGTCCGCGACGCCCGCGCCGAACTCAAGGCGATGCAGCTCGAGGCCATAGCGAACGTCAAGGCACGCACCAGCGAAGCGGACGCGACGCTGTCCCGCTGGAGGGCCGAGGAAGAGGCCAAGGCCGTCACTCTCCGCGCCCGCATCGATGAGGCATCGTCCAGCCGAGCGCGAAGCGATTTCGGCAAGATCGTGGGCGACCTGAAATCCGCCGGCACCCTGAACCTGAAGGTCGGCAGCATCGCCGGAGTCGGTTCAGTGCTCGCGGAAATCGCCTCGATCACCGAAGCGGCCGTCCAAGCGGGTCGCGCAGTCGCGTTGATCGCGCCCGGCGCCAGCTTCGCGGGAATCGCCTCGATCGGCTCTCTCGCCGCGGGCATCCACGGCATCCCTGGCGCGTTCAAGGCGATCAGCAGCGCATCGGCCGATTCGACGGATACGGTCAACAAGCAACGCGACTCCCTCAATGCGGTCTCAAACGCGGAATACAGTGCGGCGCAAGCGAATAAGAAGCTCGGTGACGCCTACCGGGACGCATCGCGGCAGATCCGCGACATGAACGATCAGCTTGTCGACCAGAAGCTCGCCGTCGAGGACGCCTCGTTGGGTGTCGAGGACGCGGCCAAGAACCTTTCGCGGGTGCAGTCCGACCCGTTCGCCGACGCCACGGCCCGCAAACGGGCAGTCCTGGAGTACCAGACCGCCGTCCAGCATCAGAAGGAAGCGGGCGAGAAGCTCCAGGATCAGGCGCAGGACACCGCCGAGGCCAACCGTAAGGGTGTCGCCGGGTCCGATCAGGTCGTCGAGGCCATTCACGCTCAGACCGTCGCGCAACAGGAGTTGGCGAAGGCTCAGGCCGACGCCGCGGCCAGCGCCGGAGGCGGCTCGAAAGTCGCTGACGCGCTGAAGAAGCTCTCCCCGAACGCCCGGGAACTCGTCGCCGACATCCGCGGCCTAGGGCCGGCATGGCACGACGCCCAGCAGGCCGGACAAGACGCGCTCACCCTGGGACTCGGCAAATCCGTGGTCCAGCTCGCCAACGCGCAAATGCCCAACCTGAAGAAGGGCATCGTCGATATCGACAGCGCGATCAACACGGGTCTGCGTGGCTCGATCGCGGCCCTGACGACCGACAGCGCGAAAGCTGATCTGCGCACCGCATTCGACAACACCGCGAGCAGTATCCGGAACGCCGCGAAAGCCGCTGCACCGCTGACTGATTCGATGCACCGCCTGATCGCGGTCGGGTCGCAAGAACTGCCGGGACTCGGCAAGGCGATCGACGACGCCGGGACGAAGTTCGACCGGTTCATCACCCGCACCGCGCAGGACGGCTCACTCCATGCGTGGATCAAGCAGGGCGAGACCTCGGCGCGCGAACTCGGGCAGACCGCCGAACACGTCGGATCCTCGGTCGGCTCGATCTTCCGTGCCGCCGGGGACAATGGGCAATCGCTGAAGGCCCTCGACGACATGACCGCGAAGATGGCCGAGTTCATGAAATCCGCTCGGGGACAGGAAGTTCTCGGGAAGTTCTTCGGCGAACTCCGCGCCGACGGGCAAAACCTCGAGCCGCTGTTGCAGGAACTTCCCGGTCTGCTCGGCGGTGTGATCGACGGGTTCAAGACCTGGTCGGATATTTCGCTGCCGTTCCTGAAGGCCGCGGGCGATCTGCTCTCGGCGCATCCGGCGCTGGTCGAGGCCGCGGTAACCGCCTACCTGGGATTCAAGACCGTGAAGCCCATCGTCGACGGCGCATCCTCGGCGATCGACGCGCTCGCCGCGAAAGCCGGATACGTCGAGGCTCCCGCGAAAAAAGCTGGGACAGCGCTCGAGGAAGCGGGGAAAAAAGCCGGAGCGGCAGCAGCCGAGTCGGGCGGCATGGGGAAGTTCCGGGCCGCCGGCCAAGGCTTGCTGACCATGCTCGGTTCGCCATGGGTGATCGGCCTGACTGTGGCTGGAGGCGCGCTCCTGTCGTTCGAGGACACCGCCCGCAACGGCGCCGAAGCACTCCGGGCGTTCCATCAGGAACTCGCCACCGACGTCACCGCGAACGCACCGATCCAGAAGGCCCTCGACGCGAGCGGCGGCAAGGTCGATGACTCGGTTCTCTCGGCGCAGTCCAGCCGCGTGCAGAAGATGTTCAGCGACCTCGATCAGAACATCAAGAACCGTCCCGGGTTCGGCGACAAGCTCAACGCCGGACTGGGGGCGATCGGACAGGGCTTGTTCGGTGTCGGTGGCGGCATCGCCGACAACACATCGTTCCGGGACTCACTCGGAAACGACTCCCAAGCCGTGCGGGACGCATTCGACAAGATCGGCCTGTCGAATGACCAACTCGCGCAGCGGATTACCGGTAGCAAGGCGCAGTTCGACACCCTGATCACGAAGCTCCGCGGCATGGGCCAGGGCGGACAGGACGCCGCGGACAAGTTGCGCGGCATGCGCGATGAGTTCGAGTTCGACCAGTCCTCGGCCGGGCAGATGGCCAAGGCGTTCGAGGACTTGAACGACAAGACCAAGGATGCGACCGCCGGTATCGACGAGGTCACCGGGGCGATGAAACGCCAGTACGACAATTCGCTGACGTTGGAGGACGCGCAAGCCAAGGTCAACGGTGTTCTGGACACGCTCGCGGCCAGTGCGCAGTCCGCGGGCGGTGCGATCGTCGACGCCTCCGGGAAGATCGACACCACCACCAGCAGCGGCCGGAACCTCTACGACCTCATCCGCAACCAGCTCAAACCCGCCTGGGACCAGGCGACGGCCGCCGCGTACTCGAACGCGATCCAGAACGGCCAGACCGCTGATGCCGCCGAGGACGCCGCCCGGCGAGCCTCCCAGGCCGTGCACGACAAGGCACTGAAGGACATCGAGTCGTTGGGGCTCCCACAGCCCCAGGCCGACGCCTTGCTCCAGCATTACATCCCGTTGGGCAAGGACTTCAACGCCACGTTCACCGCGGACACCAGCCAGGCCACGTCCGCGGTCGACCTGCTCCAGAAGCGCATCGATTACCTGTGGACCACCACCGGAGACGTGCCGCCGTGGATGCAGATCTATGCTCAGCAGCTCGGCCTGCCGGAAGCCTCGCGCCCGAACGCGCCGAACGCGCCGAAGACGCCGATCCCGTCCGGCGAGGCCACCCCGGACCAGCTCGGGCAGATCCTGACCGGGCACGCGGACGGTGGACTGGTGACCGGTCCGGGCACGGACACCTCGGACTCGATCGTGACCCGCTTGTCCAACGGCGAATACGTGATCAACGCCGCAGCGGTGCGCAAGGTCGGCCTAGGGGTTCTGGACCAGATCAACGCGGGCCGTGTCTCGGCCGCGCAGGCCATCGCCGAGCAGCAGTCCGGCATAGCCACCGGCATCCCCGGCCCGGCGGCCATCCCGGTCCCCGTGGTCAGTCCAACCCCTGACAGTCCGGCCACCCCGACCACACCGGGCAGCATCACCAACCCGCAGGCACCGTTGCCCGCGGCCATGAGTGACAAGCAACTCTCCGTGCTCCAGGGACAGTCCGCGGTCGACTCGGCGAACTCCGAACGGAACGCCGTCTACGCCAACCCGGCGAGCACACCGCAGGACAAGCAAGCCGCAGACCTGAAGTACATCCAGACACAGAACTCGCTGAAGTCGGCGATGGAGCAGCAGGACGACAGCGCCCTGCCGAAGAAGTACACGTTGCCGGGCATCGCCTCGAACCTCGCCGGGATCCTCGCCCAGGGCGCTCTCGACTCGGTCGGACTCGGCAACTCGGTGCTGTCCGACAACTCGTATTACTCCAAAGACGTTGACACAGCGATGAATTGGGTTACCAAGAAGAACACGAGTGTCCTCGGCTACCAGTACACCCCGAAGAATCTGCCGTCCATCGTCCCGCCGACCACACCCGACGTCTCGACTCTCGCCGCGTCGGCCGCCGGCACCGCGAGCAAGTCCATCCCCTCGAGCTACAAGCCTGGTGGCGGTGCCGAGCAGTGGCGGTCACTGTCCGCGCAGATCCTCGCCAAGGAAGGCTTCCCGCCCACTGACGCCAACGTGAACACCATGCTCGCGCAGATCAACACCGAGTCCGGAGGCGACCCGAACGCCATAAATTTGACCGACTCGAACGCCCAGGCCGGACACCCGTCACAGGGCATCCTGCAGACGATCCCGTCGACGTTCGAGGCCTACCGCGACCCCACCTTGCCGGACTCCATCACCGACCCCGCCGCCAACATGGCCGCCGCACTCCGGTACTACCGGGCCACATACGGCAACGACCTGTCCGCCCAGTGGGGGCACGGACACGGTTATGCGGACGGTGGATTGGTGACCGGTCCGGGCGGACCGCGCTCGGACAGCATCAAGGCCCTGCTGTCCGCAGGCGAATACGTCGTCAACGCCCATGCCGCGGAAAGCAACCTGCCACTGCTCCAGGCGATCAACAGCTCGGCGTGGAACCCGGTCAGCATGCCGCCCGCGATGAGCAACGGATCGAACGGCCCGCAGACGGTGAACCGCGACCACTCCTTCAACGTCACCGGCCCGATCAACGTCATGAACATGGACGACTTGATCCGAAAAATCGAGCACTACCACGACATGCAGACCGTCGGCATCATGGCCGCCCTGCCGTACTAGAACGTCACGTGACGAACCGAAGAAAGGAACACCGACCATGAACCTCACACCCGCAGAATCCAAGCAGCAGATCGCCACGCTCCGCGCCGAACTCGCCGCCCAGATCAGCAGCATCCGCGCCGACCAGCGATACAGCGAAGTAGGCCGCCGCGCAGCCATCGCCAGCGCCTGGCGGCACACCGCGCAGCAGGCCGCCCAACTCCACGCCGAATACGCCACGACAGTCCGCGCCCAGCGCGCCGACCTCGAGCGCAAGCTGTTCGGCCTCAGCGGCAACAACGACCCGAACACGCTCATCTCCTGGCGCGACGCAGGCGACCGCGCCGACCGCATCACCAAGGAGGACGACGCCGCAGCCGCACTCAACCGCGCCCGCAACAGCGGAGACACACACCTCGCCAAGGCCGTGCTACAGCGTGCCTTCGCCAAGGGATGGACCAGCATCACTGCCAGCGCCGAGGACGTCCTGCCCGGATCGGCCGAGCGCATCGCCGCACTCGACGCACTGCCCACCGACCGAGCGCTCCGCGTCCTTGGCGCCGCCGCATTCGGCATCACCCGCGCCGCGATCACCGAACTCGCCGGAGCGTCCGACGAACAGGTGGCGCAGTGGGCGGGCCAGGACGCGCCACCGGCCAACGGCGCACCCGCCTTCGTCAGCATGTGAACCAGCAACAGGGCAGCCACAACTGGCCACCGACCGCCCTGGAGTTCCCACCCTCACCCCGCGACGCGAAACCGCAGGTCAGAGCGCCGGAGGGGTGGGGGAGGACCCCGGCGCGGCGACCAGCCACGGCGTGACGCATAGTCGCTGGGGGTGGCTGCATTGCAACCGGAATTCTCGCGAACGCACGGCAAGGAGGCTTCGATGACGGGCAGGACGCCAGCGTCACGGCAGCTACGGAAACGGCTGGACGCGCAGTTGGTTGCGCCGCTGGAGTGGACGGAGGCCGAGTCCGAGTACATCACCCTCGCCGGGCATGCTGCGGACCGCGCGAGCGTTGTGCAGGGCTTGTTGGATGCCGAGCTGGCAGCCGAGGAGCCGCGGGCGGTGCTCGTGGTGAAGCTGAGCGCGGAGTTGCGGTTGCTGGAGCGTCAGCAGGCGACGTTGATCTCCATGTTGAATCCGGATGGTGAGGGCACGGCGAAGAGTGAGCGGCATCGGCGGGCCGCGCGTGCTCGCTGGGATCGGCAGGGCCACGTTGGCTAGGGTGCGGCCCGGCGCGGCAGGGTCCTCGTCGGCGTCCGCGGTGCCAGCGGAAGCGCTACGGCTGTGTCGGCCGGATGGGAGCTTCTATCGCGGCGGCTACCGGCCGGACCGGATGGAAGACGACCTCGACGAGTACGCGGCATGGAAGCGGTTGCGGGACGAGTGGATCGAGCAGCAGGGGGTGTCGACGGTCGCGGGGCGTCGGTTGTGGCGGGAGCGGGTGCGGGAGGCGTTCGCCGACCGGGGTGAGCCTGGTCCCGCGTGAGCGCGGGTTGAGTGCTGACGGTAGGGGCGGACTCTCCTACTCGTCCCGCCGGCGCCTCCCCGCTCCACCCCTTCCCGGGGGTGGCGGTGCGGCATCGGGAGGCGCGGCAGATTCCGGTGGCTACGGTTCCCCGGGCACGGGCGGGGACACTTCCGCCAACTTGGAGGAAGTGAATCCCGAGGTTGTCGACGTCGGCAAGCTGGTTGAGCAGGGGGTCAGCTACTCGCGCGGTGGTTTCCGGCTCTGCCACCACGCCCGCAATCGGCTGTAGCCGAGCACCGCGGCGACGAGCCCGGCCGCGATCGTCCATGCAATCCAGTCGCTCACGGTCGCTCCCCGCGGATCGCCCACAGGATCACGGCCGCCGGGATGCCGACCGCCAGCGCGTACCCGACGCCAATCACGACGGCATGCCGATCTCGCTCCCGAACCCTGTCGTCCAGCGGCTGAACGACAGGCGCGGAGTCACGACCTCGACCCCGCACACAGCCATGATCGCGTTCAAGGTCAGTGCGTCGAGATATTCGGTGCTCGAGGCGATCACGATATCGACGTCAGCCTCGCGTACCTGCGCGGGGAGCGGGATCAAGCTGTCCTCGGGTGGCCAGATCATCAGGTATCCGAGATGTCTTGCGAGGCGCTGCACTTGGGCGCGTTCCCATGCGTGCGCTTCGCTGTCTGCGCTGATCACGCCGAACGCTGTCGGATTCTGCCTCACGCCATGCCCTCCGGTCGGTTGGAAGGCACCCGCTACCGCGGTCGGTTCAGCACGGCAGCGGGGCCGGAAATAGCTTCATCCCAGGCGATCTCGCCAACAGGTGGGAGCGCCACACTCCGACAGGTGGGGAGATTCCCCCTACCTGAAGCGGCGGCGAAATCTCCCGATGCGCCCTTATTCTGGGATTACCTCTTCGCGGAGGCTTCGCCCCCGGTCGACGGGCCGGGGGTACCGCGGAGAGACCCAACCCGCGGAGAAGGTGATCGGCTATGACACAGCCGGATTCGAGCGACCTTGCTGGCAAGAGGATCGGCGAGCGCATCCAGACCATTCGCACACGCACTGGGAAAAGCCGTGCCGTCATCGCCGGACTCGTCGGCATGTCTGAGGACTGGCTCCGAGACGTCGAAAAAGGGCGTCTGCGGAACCCGCCATCACTGGAGATGCTGGTCAGGATCGGCCAAGCGCTGGGCGTGCGCGACCTGACCGAGATCACCGGGGAGCATGAGTTGTTGGTCGGAGTGTCCCGCCGGGCCGGACACCCTGTCGTACCGCCCATTCGCGAGGCCATCGAAGGCGTGGACCTCGCCGGGAGCACGCCCACTGTCGACCCCGACGAGTTGACTGCCCGCACCGCGAGAGCGTGGCGCAAGTGGCACGAGTCGCCCACACCCCGTCAGGACGCGGGCGCGATGCTGCCGGAGCTGATCGTCGACGGCCGCCGGGCGGTGCGCACCCTGGAGGGCAAGCAACGCCGGACCGCTGCCGCTGCTCTCGTTGGCGCCTATGTGCTGTCGGAACAGGTCCTCGCCTGGGTGGCGGATGCCCCGTTGCTGTGGCTCGCTGCCGATCGGGCGATGGCCGCCGCGGAGATCGCCGACGACCCAGTTTCACTCGCCGCTGCCGCGTGGGTGCTCGGGAACGTCTGGCGTTCCACTGGTCGCGAGGAGGATGCCTACCGACTCGCACAGGATGCGGTAAACCTGCTCGAACCACGTTTGGACGCCAGCGCAGACGCTCGCGCCCTGTGGGGATCGTGCCAGCTCCACAGCGCGATCACGGCCGGGCGACTCGGCCGGGAAGGCGACGCCTTGCGGTCGATCGATCAGGGACTCGGTATGGCTCGCGCCCTGCCTGACGGATCGGCACACCCGTGGACGTTGTTCGGACTCCCGAACGCCGAGTTGACGGCCGTGTCGGTGCAAGTCGAGTTGCGCAAGTCCGGCGGTGCTTTGGAAGCGGCGTCGGCAGTGGATCCGGATTCCGTGCCGAGCGTCGATCGGCGGGCGCGGTTGTGGCTCGAGCTGTCGCGGGCCTACGGGCAGCAGAAGGATTGGCTTGGCACGCTAGGGGCGTTGCAGCGGGCGACGTCGATCTCCGAGGAGTCGATGCGCTGCCATCCATTGAGCCGGAATCTGGCGTCGGAGTTGGTGATTCACGGCGGACGGATCGTTGAGCGTGAGTCCCGCTCACTCGCAACCCGTCTCGGTGTGACGGTGTAGCCACCGATCGAAACGGCCCGCGCTCAACATCCGGAGCGCGGGCCGTTCTGTGCCCACATATTGCCCACAATTGCGCGTGATTCGGGGTGATTCCCGGTGACTTACAGTGACGTGTTTTCGCAGGTAGAGGCTCATTCGAGCCCCTGGCCACGGGCGCGAAATTGTTTCGAGCCCGACCGGGGGCACCGCGACACCGCGGGTAGGCCGGATTTTCGGTTACCTCGCGGCGGGTTCGGTCCGCTGCTGGTCCGCGGCGTTGCCGAGTCCGGGGCGTCGGCGAATAGGTCTCGGGTGGTTCGGTGCCTTGGACGCCGCGCAGTTCGGCGGGTGAGGCTGTGGGATGCGGTGCCGCGGTGTGCCGGAGCGGTCTGCGGTGTCAGCCGAAGATCTCGGCCAGGAAATCGCGGGCGGCGGCGAAGGAGCGGGTGTCGGCGGCGGGATCGTATGCGACGCCGGGGATGGCGCCCGGTACGGCGTGTCGGTGGGTGAAACCGTGTTGCGCGTTGCCGTAGACATTCAGCTGCCAGTCGGCGTCGGCGTTGTTCATCTCCTCGACGAAGCTCGCTACGTCGGCCTGCGGAACATGCGGATCGGCGGAGCCGTGGCAGATCAGTAGCCGGGCTCGGATCGTGCCGGGCTGCGCCGGGGCAACGGTGGTCAGGCTGCCGTGCATGCTGATCGCCCCGGCGATCTCGGCACCTGATCTGGCGAGCGTCAGTGCGGTCAGGCCGCCGAAACAGAAGCCGACCGCGGCCGCGCTCGTATTGGTGCCGGGCAGCTCGAGCAGCGTGGCCAGGCCCGCTGTTGTGCGGCGGACCATGAACGCGGGATCGTCCCGGAGCGCGGTGAGAGTGGTGACGACCCGCTCGCGATCACCGGCCGCGTCGCCGAGCAGATCGCATGCGAACACGACGTAGCCGAGCGCCGCATATCGTTCGGCCTGGCCCCGCGCGTGCTCGTCCAGTCCGGCGCCGCCGTTGATCAGCAGGACGCCCGGCCGTTCCCCGGATCGTTCGTCGTCCCAGCAATGCACTCCGGTGAGCTGGGTATCGAGATCGGAATAGGCGATATCGCGCGCATTGATGCTCATGCGCACAACGCTAGCAGAGCGAAACCTCACCATAGCACGAAAAGTAAAGTGCCGCAACCGCTCCCGCGTCACTGCGGCCTGACGAAACAATCGACCGAGGTAGGCGCGAAGACCCGTCGCGCTCGCTCGCCGGGATGCGATGAGTGCGCTCCCGCACGTCCGGAACGGACGTCCGGTGAACGGTTCTGACCTGCGGTTTCGCGTCGCAAAGCGGGCGATTCCATTGCCGCTGTCGTGATCGCCGTGTGAGAGTGCCTGCGTGAAACGCCGGCAACACGATGCGTCGGCGCGCCGGAGGGAAATATGACGACCGAATTCGATCTCGACGTCGTTGTGCGATCCAGTGCGGATGGCACATTCAGGAATTACAGCATGTTCGCGATGTGCTCGGCGGTGTCCTGCCCGAACGGCCCGAGCTGTATCTGTGAGCACCGCAGATGACGACGACGGATTTTCGGGTGCGATATCCCGGAACGCGGCGATGTCGCAACATCACGGTGCTCGGCAATCAGTCGGTCGACGGGCGCCGGTACGTCTCGACCAGGACGCTCGAATTCCTGCTGGCCATCGCGCTTGCCGGTGGTGAACGCAGACAGTCGTCGCTGCTCCGCGATCTGTTCTCCGACTGCGCGTCGAAGTCGGCCATACCGACCCTGGCCTATCGTGCCCGGAAATTGGGCATCGACACCGAATTCATTCCCATGCGAGCGAGTTATCGGGTGCTGACCCCGATGGTCATCGATGCGGTCGAATTGCTCGCGGCGCTGCGGGCCGGTGACGTCCGCACCGCGTTGTGGCTCTATGGCGGCCCGTGTCTGGCGAACAGTCGTTCGCCGTTGGCGATCGAAACACGCGAGATGATAGATACGCGCCTGACCCGGGCGGTGCTGGCGACCGGAGACCCGGCATTCATCGACTTCGCGGCGACCAAGCTCGATGCGGTCGAACTGCGGTCGGGGCGGTAGCCGCTGATGCGCGTATCCCCGGTCCTCCCGAACGCGCCCGCGGTCCCGGAGCAGGCCGGACAGCCGGCCCGGCTGGTGGCGGAATCTACTGTCCTGCAACGACTCTGGCAAGGCGAATCGTACGGTGTGGACACCGCGACGACCTTCGCCCAACTGGCGGGACGCGGCATCCGCCCCGCGCCGGGGACCGCTGTCATGCTCACGACATTGCAGCGCCCGGCGCGGGCGGCGCTGGCGGCCCGCTCGCCGGCGGTGATCAGCGGCCGGCCGATGATGTACTGTGTCGGGCCCGGAAGTCGCAACGGGCAGCGTCTGCCGCCTGGTGCGCCGGACCCCGAGCCCGCGGCGCGAACCGCCGCGGCCGCGCTGAATTCCGGACTGTTCCGTTACGGCTCGGCGGCACAGACCATCGCGCGCATGCGCGCATGCGCCCGATGCGGAATCGATGAGATCGCCTTGCGCGCAGCGGCGGCGGCCGGTCACGGTGTCGACGAGGCGTTGAACGACATACGAGAAATACTGTCGGAGTGGAGCATTGCCGATGTCTGCTGATGAACGGCCCCTTCCGGAATCCCTGAGTGAATTCGCCGCGCTGCGCTGCTCGATCGGCGCGGTGGACCGATATCCGGATTTTCCGGCGGAATGGGGTGATATCGAGGCGATCGGCGAGCTGTGGTCGGACGCGACGTTGCGCGAGGCGGTCCTGCTGGCAAGCCCGGTACTCGCCGACCGAACCGCGCGGGCGCTCGAATCCGGGGAATCGGGAACTCCGCTCAAGAAACGGCGGCGAATTCACCGGGGACTGCTCAAATACGCGCTGCGACTGAGTTCGCGCTGTACTCCGTTCGGCACATTCGCCGGTATGACAATGCTGCCGTTCGGAAATGAGGAACCGGTCCTGGCGAGCGAACATCGCCGGTTGGTGTTCGCGTCCAGGGCGCTGGGACGACGACTGGCCGAGAGCGTCCGCGGCGGTTCCGCGGTCGGCCTCGTCGCCAATCCGGCCGTGCTGGAACGCGGTGGGCGTTATGTCGTCGCGGTGATGCGCGGCAGTGCTTCGCCCCACGACGTCTCGTCGGTGCGGGCAACCGGGCCGGTCACTCTGGCCCGTGAGTTCGCCGCGACGCCGCGCCCGCGCCGCGATGTCGAGGACCGGATCGCGGCTCGCTATCCGGCGGTTCCGCGCGAGACCGTGGAAAAGCTCGTCACCCAGCTGATCGGCGCCGAAGTTCTGCTCAGCACCGCGGATGCCACGTTCTTCGACGTCGACGTGCTGGATCGGCTGCCGGACACCGAGCGGGTGACCGAGATCCGCGCCGCGATCGGCCGCTACGCGAGCGCGCCGCCCACCGAGTCGACCGCCGCCCTGCGAGCGCTGCTGAACGCCTGCGGGTCCGAGCGCGAGGTTCAGCAGGACGTGCGGGTGGACGTGGAACTCACTGCGCGAGGGGGCATTTCACCCACCTGCGCCCAGGACGCCGCCAAGGCCGCGCACGTACTCACCCGCACCGCGCTGTTCGGTGGCCGGGACATCACGCTGGACGAGTTCTGCGCGGAGTTCCAGGAACGCTACGGCTTCACCCTGGTTCCGCTCATGCGGGTGGTGGACGAGGAACTCGGGATAGGCTTCCCGCGCGGCTACGATGACCCCGGCAGTGTGCCCCGGCGTGTCGAGACTCCCGAGCTGCGTGCCCAGCGAGAGTTGCGGGGCCGCCTGCTGGAACGGGCTCGCCGCGCCGGCGCCGACACGGTCGTCATCACCGACGACGACCTGGCCGGCCTGCCCGAGCCCGACCAACTCGCCTCCGGATACGACATCTTCCTTCGGTTGCACCGGGATTCGGCGGGCCCGACCTCGACCGTTGTCGGAGCGAATTTCCCCGGCGGGGCGGCGGTGGGGCGTTTCACTCCCGGAATCGCTCCCGCGGACGTTCATGCGCGCCGGTGTGCGGCGTGGGAAACCCGGTGGTGGTCGACTGAGCGAACCGGCGGGACCGGCCTCGTCGCCGATATCGACTACGCGTGCAGTCGCGACGGCGTCAACGAGGTCGCCGCCACCGGACGGTTCTTCCCCGCCACCCTGGTGGTGAATTCCGATCCCACCGGGCGTTCCGGGCGCACGCTCGGCCTGGCCGACATTCATCTCGGCCTGGTGGGCGAACGCGTGCGCCTGTTCCTCGCGGACGGGACCCCGCTGCGCTGTCAGCAGCTGAACATGGTGGCGGTGGAGACCAGCGCCAAGGTGGTGCGGTTGCTTCGGGACATCTCCAATGACGGAATCGTCCGGCCGTACTGGGGGTGGGGAGATCCGGACGAGACCCTGCACTATTTCCCCGAGGTCCGCTACGGCGGCGTCGTCATCGCCGAACGACGGTGGCGATGCCCGGAAGCGGTTGCCGCCGAATCGGATACGGTGGCCGCCTGGCTGTCGGAAGCGGGTGTGGGCCGGTACCTCTTGGTCGGCGAGATGGACAATCGGCTGCATCTGGACACCCGCCACCCGCTGCATCTCGATCTCCTGGCAGAGGAAATCGCCAAGGGGCGCCGCTGGGTTCACCACGCTCCCGATCCGCAAGCGCTGGGCGTGGTTCGCGACAGCGCGGGGCGGCGGCACGCGACGGAGATCGTCGTCACCGTGGCGAGTTCGACCGAGGCGGTGAAACCGCAACGGGCCGTGCGGTATCCGGTATTCGACAGTCGTTCCGACGCCCTGCGTCTGCTCGCCCCTGGCGGGGAGTGGACCTACCTCACCGTGCGGCTCGCCGCCACGCTGACCGATCGCGTGCTCACCGACTTTCGTGCCGCGGTTCCCGAACTGGATGGGCAGTGGTACTTCGTCAGGTACCGGGAGAACACCAGCGGGCAGCTCAGACTGCGGATACGCCGGCCGCTGTCCGAGCTGGATCGCGCGTTCGAGTGGTTGACCGAGGCCAGGCTCTCGGGCGCGATCGGCGAATTCTGCCTGCCGATCCATCACCGCGAACTGGAACGATACGGCGGTGTCGGCAGCAACCCGAGCTATGAGCGGTTGTTCTGTCGCGAGACCGGCGTGATCCTGCCGTTGCTGCCGGTCATGGGCGAGCCGTCGGCCGAGCGAGCCGGAATCCGCGATGGCATCGAACGGGCCGCTGGAGTTCTGTCCGGCTGGTTGACCGGTATCGCGCCCGAGGCGGAGATGCTGCGGGCCACAGTCGGTCTCGCGGTCGCCGGATATCTCGACGAAATCGAGGGGGCGGCCCACCGCATCAAGAAGGAACTGCGCGGGCGAACCGTCGCCCGTGACGACGCCAGTGCCCGAATGGAATCCGCGGTGCGCGAATTCTGGGCGGCGCCCCCGGCCGGCGCGGTCCGGACGCCGGCGATCCTGCAGAGCGCGAGTCATCTGATGTGCAACCGGCTCGGCCTGACGCGAGCCGAGGAGTTCGCGGCGATGTGGCTGATCAACACCGAGATCACGACGAAGGGACGGAAGAACGATGCCGGGCGATAGATCGGCGACGACAGCGCACTGCCCGGTCGAACGGCTCGCGGTGGAACAGGGCTGGGAACTGCTCGAGCTGTTCCGGTCGAATGCCCAGCGGGCCAGAACGATGTCGTTCCCCTACGGGTTCGACCCCGAATTCGACATCACGTGGCAGCCGCTCGGGGTCGGGCACGGCGACCTCGGACTGGCCCTGGTGTATTCGGCCGCCGATCAATTGGATTCGGAAGGTGGCTGGGATCGCAGCGCCATGGAGCACGTGCGCGCCGCCGCGGACCGCTTCCCGGACACGCCGATGGCCGGTGTCGGATTGTTCTCGGGCACAAGCGCTCTGGCCTTCTGCCTGCGGGCGCTGTCCCGCGAC
The DNA here is from genome assembly GCA_966435935.1 of uncultured Nocardia sp. Lineage (GTDB taxonomy): Bacteria > Actinomycetota > Actinomycetes > Mycobacteriales > Mycobacteriaceae > Nocardia. The sequence continues at coordinate 36,675 of CBJNFW010000008.1, read as the reverse complement.
GGCGAACGCTACGGCCGTGCGATCGCCGATGTGGAGGCGGTGCTGGCGACACAGCTGCGGCGCGAACTCCTGCGGGTCGACGCGCACGCCGGTGTGGCGACCGATTTCTACGATGTGATCGTCGGGCTCGCTGGCGCCGTGACGTACGTGATGACCACGGCCGCACGGGAAACGGCGCTGGCCGAACTCGCGGTGCGGGCGATCGGCGATGTGGCTGCGCTGTCGCTGGTGGATGCGCCGGGCGGATTGTGGACTCCGCCGGAGAAGGTCGGCGAATTGGAGGGACGGCTGCGACCCGAGTTGTGGGCCGGTTATCTGAACTGCGGATTCGCGCACGGGATCGCGGGGGTGCTCAACCTCCTCGGGCAGGCATGTGATCGCGGGATCGGCGGTGATCTCGTCGTCGAGGCCACAGACCGCCTCGCGGATCAGCTCGTCGAGGTGTCCACGACCCCGGCGGCGCTGGACGTCCCGGCGAACGTGCCGCTGCATCGCTTTCACGACGGTGAACGCGAATCCGCCCGTGCGCGAACGCGTTACGCCTGGTGCTACGGCAATCTCGGGGCCGCCCTGCCGTTCCACAACAGCCGGCATCTCGCGGCCCGCCACCCCGGCCTGCTCGCCCGCCTGCTGGACACCTCCGGTCGGACCCCGGAGGACATGGGCCTGGACAATCCCACCCTGTGTCACGGCACGGCCGGAAAGCTGGTGCTCGAGCGGGCGATGCTCGGCCCGGAAACGGTGCACGACAACGTATCCGGCCTGCTCGCCCAACGAAATCCGGAGCGAGTCTTCGGCTTCGACAACGTCCAGCCCAGTTGCCCGACCCTGGATTCACCCGGACTGCTGGACGGAACCGGCGGCGCGGCCGTGGCGCTGCTGTCGCTGGCGGCGCCCCCGGATGCGTTGCATGCGGTGCGCATGTTCACCGGGCGGTGGCCGGAATGAGCGCACTGATCGAGATCCGCGACGCCGGAGTGGTTTTCGCGGGTGACATCCGGGTCCTGCGGGACGTGTCGTTGAGTTTCGAGGCGGGAGACTGTGTGTCGGTCCTGGGCCGCAACGGTTCCGGGAAGACCACGCTGCTGCGCCTGATCACCGGAAATATCCTGCCCGCCTGCGGAACTGTGCGGGTCGCGGGTTTCGCGACCGATCGGCATCGGCGGCAGATCGCCGAACTGATCGGCGTCAGTATGTATTCCGAGCGTGCCTTCTATTTCCGCCTGACCGTGGAGCAGAATCTGCGCTACTTCCAATCGTTGCGAAACCGGTTCGGCGCCGGTGCGGCCCGCGAACGCGCCGACCTGATCGAACAGGTCGGCCTGACCCCGCATACCCGGACCAAGTTCATGGAACTGTCGCTGGGACAACGCAAGCGATTGGGCCTGGCGCGTGCGTTGATCGGGAATCCGCCGGTGATCGTCCTGGACGAGCCGTTCGCCAATCTGGACGGCGCCGGAACCGCTGTCGTCGTGGACGCCGTCGAACAGCGTCGCGCGCACGGTCTGACGACGTTGTTCACCACCCACGAGATGGCCGACGTGCGCGGCGTGGTCAACAAGGTGGTCACCCTCGCCGACGGCGCGGCCGCGATCACGGATCTGGGATGCGCGCACAGTGGGGGCGTCGATCGGGTGCGCACCGTGACGGTTGTCGGATCGCGCAAGCTGCGATTCGATCCGACCCCGCTGTCGGCCAGATACGTCACGGCGGTCGATGGGCGCAAACTCGCGATCGAGGTGCCGACCGATATGAAGATGTCCGAGGTGGTCGGTCTCGTGGAAGCGACCGGCATGGCGGTGGAACAGGTGGTCGATACCCCATGGATGCGCTAGGTACGGGGCAGAAGATGAACCGGCACAACTGGTTTCGCCAATACGGCGTGTACCTGCTGCGGTTGTACTGGGAGCGGCGCACCTACCGCACGGCCATGGTGCTCGGCGGCGTGACCAGCGTCGTCGGATTGGCGCAATTCGCCTTCATGGGGACATTCCTGCAGCGCGGCAACACTTTTCCGGAGATAACCCGATACGGTGGAAATATCGTCTCGTATTTCCTGTCCGGCACGGTGTTCACCGGATTCGTCGCGGTGGCCCTGCACGGTTTCAGCCGATACGTGCAGGAGGAACAGATGACCGGAACGCTGGAATCGGTGGCGGATTCCCCTCCGGGAATCACCCGGATGATGATCTTCTCCGCTTTCACCGGCTGCGCGGCCACCGCGATCGGGTCGTTCGCGATGATGGGACTTTTCGAGGTGCTGCTGGGATTCCAGCTCGATGTCAACGTCGGCGGCGTGGTGGTGAGCCTGCTCCTGACGTTGATCGCCCTCGGCGGATTCGGCATGGCCGGATGCGGAACCGTGCTGGTCACCAAGCGCGGCGATCCGGTGACCTGGTTCGTGGTGACGACGATGACGCTGCTGTCCGGTGTCCTCTACCCGGTGGAGGCGCTGCCCGGATGGATGCGCGCGGTGGCGCACTTCCTGCCCACCACGACCGCACTGGATCTGCTGCGGGCCGCATTGCTCGGCGGTGCGAGTATCCGCAGTGTGCTGGCCGCAGCGTTGCCGCTGACCCTGTGGGCATGTCTGAGCGTGCCCGCCGGCGCGCTGCTGCTCCGCTGGGGTCTGCGCACCAGCCGGCGACGAGGCTCGCTCGGACAGTACTGACGTTATTCTTGCGAGCACCGCCGGCCACCGGGCCGGAACTCTCGCCACGAGCCGTACAGGGGGTGTAGTGAGCCCGATCAACGTCGCGGTCGTGGACGATCAACCGCTGGTCGCCTCGGCATTCGAGATGCTGCTGTCCGACGAACCGGATTTCCGGGTCCTCGCCGGTGGGCGGACCGGACGCGATGCGGTGCGGCTGTGTCGCACCGAACCGGTGGACGTGCTGCTGCTGGACATCCGCATGCCGGATATGGACGGCGTCACCGCGACTCGGGAGATCACCCGCGCGGGCCCGCGCCCACGGGTCATCGTGCTGACCACGTTCAACGTCGATGCCTATGTGGTGGACGCGGTTTCGGCGGGTGCCGCCGGATTCCTGCTCAAAGACTGTGAGCCGCAGGAACTTCTGGCCGCGATTCGCGCGGTGCACGCGGGCGGGGCGGTGATCTCCCCGACGGCCACCACCCACCTGTTCGACGCGTATCGGCGCGGCCAGACCGCCGCCGAGCAGCCGCCCGCGGGCCGGGACACCGGCACGCATCAGGCCCTGGTCCGGCTGAGTCCGCGCGAACTCGACGTGCTCGGCTTGATCGGTACCGGGCATACCAACACCGAGATCGCCGACCGGTTGTGCATCGCGGAGACGACGGTCAAGACGCATGTCCGCAATCTGCTGGCCAAACTCGGGTGCCGGGATCGGGTCGCGCTGGTGGTGCTCGCGCACGCGGCGGGTCTGGTGCGCTGAGCACTCATCCCGTGGGAGGAGCCGGACGCCGGATTCGTCCCGCCGGATGAAGCGGCGAATCCCGGTGTGCCCAGACACTTTTCGAGTGATAGTCGATATGCAGCGGATAAGCAAGAAGTTCGGTCGCACGCAGGCGCTCGCCGACCTGACCCTGTCCGTCGCGCCAGGAACCGTGTACGGGCTCCTGGGGCCGAACGGTGCGGGAAAGTCCACGACGCTGTCCATCCTGCTCGGGTTGCTACGGCCCGACGGGGGAACGCTGCGGCTGTTCGGCAGGGAGTGGAGCCGGCAGGCACTGGCCGGTATCGGAGCGTCGGTGAACGGGCCCAGCTTCTACGGGCATTTGTCGGCCCGCGGGAATCTGCGGGTGCACGCCCACCTGATCGGCGCTGGGGACCAGGAGATCGATCGCGCACTGGCGCTGGTGGATCTGACCGCGGTCGCGGACCGGCGCGCAAGGGGTTATTCCACGGGCATGAAGACGCGGCTGGCGACCGCGATCGCATTGCTGGGTGATCCGCCGCTGGTGGTACTCGACGAACCGCAGAACGGCCTGGACCCCGCCGGTATCCGGCAGATGCGCGAGCTGATGCGGTCCATCGCCGCCCAGGGGCGCACGGTATTGTTCAGCAGCCATGTGCTCTCGGAGGTCGCCGCGACCGCCGACCACATCGGTTGTATCGTGGCCGGGCGCACCGTCTTTCAGGGCACCCTGGCCGAATTCGCACCTACCGGGAATATCGAGGATTCGTACTTCGAGCTGTGCGGGGTGCGGGCATGAATCCGATGGGTGTGCTCGTTCCCGGCTTCTCCGAGGCACTGCGGTCGCAGGCTCGAATATGGCTCCACTCAACGCTTCTCGCGCTGCCGCTGACCGCGGTGGTCTACGTCGCGCTGGCGGTCGGGTTGCAAATGGCCACCGGCACAACGACCTGGACCGGTTCGCTCACCCATCTGAACATGTGGGTGGTCGCGGTGGGACCGCTGTTCGTGGCCGTCCAGACCGGTGCGATGGCCGCGTTCGACCGCCGTTCCCGGTCGGGCGGAGTCGAATTCCGTGCCGTGGCGCCCTCGACGCTGCGCACCGCCCGGTGGGCGGTGACCGCGGCGTGGTGTCTGCTCGCCCATGCCGTCGTGGTGATCACGACCTGTGCAGCGGGCGTGCTGTCGGGGCAGGCGGGCACCGGCACGGCCGTCCTCGACGGCGCGAGGTTGCTGCTCGCCCTGTGGGTGTCCTATCTGGGCTACTGCGCGGTGCTGACCGTGCTCGGCGAAATCGCCGGTATGGCCGGATGCGTTGCGGCAGGGCTGGTCTTCAGCACGTTCGGCACGCTGTACGCCGAGTCGCCGAACTGGTATCTGGTCCCGCCGGCGTGGATCGTCCGCCCGGCCCTGCCGCTCATCGGTACCCACGCGAACGGCGTCGGCCTCGGCGGCGATCGGATAGCCCACGGCTGGATGGCGGTTGTGCTCGGCGTCTTCGGCACGCTGATCGTGCTGCTGCTCGCGCCCGGCGTGCGCGCCACCGCCGAAGCCGTGCGGTATCGCCTGCCCGGACCGTTCACCCGGACACGCCGCCGCAACCGAAACCATCTGCACCACAGCCCGGTTCGCGCGTTGGCGCTGATTCTGCGCAGCGCCTGGGCGGGCGCGCTGGTGGTGGCCGCGGTGCTGGCGGTCATCGTGGCGCAGCAGCGGTATCAGCCCGGCGTGGCATACGAGTTCTTCGCCCTGCTGATCCTGCCGATGGGCTGTGCGGTCCTGCCGGCGATCTGGATTCCTCGCCTGCGCAACGGTTTCCGGGCTCTTGCCAGCCGCCCCTACGATCCACGCAAGCTGGTCGTCCGTTTGACGGCGATCCTGCTGGCCGCCGAGTCGCTGGTGTGTGTCGCGGTCGGCGCGGGTGCGGTGGTCGCGGGGCAGCGACCCGCACTCGCGGTGCAGTGCACGTTCGTCGCGGCGGTGACCGGAGCGATGCTGGTGATGCTGGGCGCGGCGGTCACCGCGGCAGCCGGGCGGTCGGCCGGGCTGCTGGTCGGCGTCGTGGGAACGGTGTTCGGGGCGCTCGTCGGCGGCAGTGGTCTGGCCGGGCGGCTCGGACTCGTCGTTCCGTGGGCGTGGGCGGTCCTGCCGGCTCGGGCGATCATCACCGTTCCGGTCGCGATGGCGATCGCGATCGTCTGCGCACTGGCGGCCCATCGCGCATTCACTCGGCGGGCGGCCGGAACGTGAAGGGCGTCAACGGTTTCGAATCGAGTATCACCAGGTGTCGACGGGGCCGGCGTCCTGGACGCCGACCGGCAGCCGCGCCGTCAAACGGACCCCGGTCGCGGTGGCGGCCACGTCCAGCGTGCCGCCGACCGAGGCCATCCGCTCGCGCAGTCCCGCCAGGCCCCGACCGGCGTCCAGGTTGTGCGGGACGACGCCCACGTTCTCGATGACCGCGACGCACTCTCCGGACTCCAGTGCCACCGTCACTCGCATGGTGGCCGCCGGTCCGGCATGTTTTATGACGTTGGTGACCGCCTCGCGGACTACGCGCAGAACGGCCAGGCGCGCTGCCGCGGGCCAAGCCCGCTGCCACGTCGTGAGCGTCTCGTCGGAGGGCAGATCGTCCTCGACGGTGATTCCGGCGGCACGCGCCCGCCGGACGGTGTCGCGCAGGTCGGTGAAGGAGTCCGCGGACGCGGTCCCGTCGTGACCATCGCGCAGCAGCCCGACCAGGTGCCGGACGTCGCCGAGGGCGTCCTTGGAGATGTCGGCGACCGTCCGCAATACCTCGGCGGTCGATTCACCGCGGCGCTCGGCGACCACGAGTCCCATGCTGGCCTGCGCCCGCACCGCGGCGAGGGTGTGGCCGAGCACATCGTGCAACTCGGCGGCGATGCGACTGCGTTCGCTGGTCCGGGCGGCCTCGAGTGCGCGCTCGTGCGCGGTGCGCACGGCACGACGGCGGCTGCCCCAGATGTACGCGGCCGACAGCACCACGATGTGGTAGGCCATCGACCACTGATAATTCTCCGTCCTGATGGCGGGACTGCCGAGACTTTCCACGATGCCCACCATCAGCCCCGCCGGACCCCACCACCAGGACCGCGCGTATTCGGTGACCGCCATCAACGAGATCGGGGCGAAGATCAGGATCGGCGGCACGCTCAGATAAACCGGCGACAACTGCGCGGTGAGCGCCATGCCGCCGAACAGTGCGCAGGTGACCACGAATGCCGGAACGGGCCGGATGCGCCGAATGAAGACGGCCGGCGCCACGCCGGTGGCAAGCACGGCAAGACCGACGTACTCGATCGGATGGCCGTGCACGGTCAGGGCGACCAGCAGCCACGACACTCCCGCGCACAGCAGCGCGATGATCCCCAGCACGATGTCCGCGCGCGGGATCGCGCGGTACGCGGCGCCCATCTTCCCCCCGGTTCCGGTGATGAGTTGTTGTCGGAGGAAATGATAAGGGCGGCCACCGATCCGGCAGCCGCCCTCACGCGTCAGCTCACTTGCTGATCGGGCATCCGCAGGTCGCCGTCTGCGCGGGGCAGGTCTGCAGTGCGCCGGTGACACAGCCGGGAGTACACAGCGAGACGCTGGTGACCTGCTTGGCCGGGCCGTCCAGGCCGATCGAACGCACCTGGAAGTCGAGATCGAAGTCCGACATGATTTTCTCCATCAATTGTATTCGCGGAAGCGCTTTTTCGCTTCGACAACCAGCCTTCCAGCGCTCGTTCGCATCCCGATCACACCGCAATCGCAGATCTCATCCCGCGCTCTGGACCGGGTCGGACCAGGTCTGGATGCGGCCGCCGAAGTTGCTCGCCGTCACGACGCAGACCACGTTCTCGCGCTGTGCGGCATCGGCATTCGGCAGGTCCGCGGCCGTCGCCCCGACAATCGGCGTCAATCCCGGCAGGGTCCCCATCCAGGTGATGGTCGACCAGCCGATGGATGTGCTCGACGGCCGGCGGCCGCGGACCTGATCCCACTGCGGCATATCGCAGTGCAGTGACCCGTTGGTCCGGCGGACGACCGGCTTCGCCACGGGGAACGGTTCGAATTGGCCGAGCCCGCCGAAGATCCAGTCCTGGAACGCGGTCGCGTCGGCGAAGGCCGCGATCGTCGGTCCGCACGGCCTGCCGAGGGTTTCGCCTCCGAAACTGAACAGGCCCGACAGTTCCGGCCGTCCCGCACGGTAAGTCACCGCGGGACTGCCGCTGTCGCGCCAACAGGCCCCGACCGCGTGGGAGGTGCGGTCCTGGGCGCACATCACCGACTTCTCGTCGACCTTCGCCGGTGTGGCGGCCGCGCAGTCGCGCTGCGAGACGACCGTCAGATCACCCCGATTCAGCGTGTCATCGCGGTAGCCCGGATTCTCGAAGCCGACCGCTTTGCCGGTATTGCCGTGAGCGAAGAACGAAACCGCGGTGCCGGGCGCGGGACGACTCGGCGCGATCGGCAGCACGGGCACGCCGGTGACCGGCTGATCGAGCAGAATCACCGCAAGGTCGTTGCGAGCGCTGCCGGAATTGACGGTGGGATCGACCGGGGTCGGCAGGATCTCGTAACCCGGAGCCGTCGCGACACCCCGCACGCCGCGTACGATGCCGGGCTCCTTCGACAACACCCGGGCGTTGACGTGTATTCGCATCCGGCTGGGATCCATATCGGCCACACAGTGCCCGGCGGTGACCACACGATCCGGACTCACCAGCGCTCCACCGCATTCGGCGGTGTCGAACAGCGAACCCGTGCCGACCGGATCGATGGTCGCGACCCACGGCGCCGCGTTCGGGTCGGTCACGGGGGTCCCGTTCGCCATGGCATGCGCGATTCCGGTCGACGGCAGCAGCGTGACCACGGCCGCGAGCCCGACGGTGACGCGCCGACGCGCCGAATTCTTGCGGTTACCGATCCATCCCAGCCTGGTCTTCATGTATCCAGTATCGAAAAGCGCTGCGCCGCAACAGTTCCTCCGGTGGAAGGAAGTTCGGGAACGGGCTCGTCCCGCAGGAGGAGTCCGGCGGGACGAGCATCCCTCCGGCCGCGAGGCGCGCATCCCGGACGGCAGATACGCGAAGTATCCCCGGCAACGAGCGGGCTCGTCGGTGCGGTGGAACCGGAGGTTACCGCGCGGCCGGTTCGATACCGCCGCCACCTCGGCATTCGTCCGGAACGATTCATCCGGATCAGGTGTACGGTCCGGACCGCGCGGCTACGTCAGCGCATCCTCCATGATCAGCGCGCGCAGCCGCCGCCGGTCGAGTTTGCCCGAGGGCAGGGTCGGGATGCGGTCGCTCGCGCAGAGGTGCCATCGAGTGGGGACCTTGTAGGCGGACAGTTGTTCGCGGGTGCGAACGCGCAGCGAGTCCAGGTCGATCTCCGGTGTGGCCGGGACGACGACGGCGCAGACCTGTTCGCCCCGAGCCGGGTCCTCGATGCCCAGGACTACGCATTGCCTTACGTCGTCGAAGGATTCGACGACGGCCTCGACCTCGCGGGGCGAGACGTTCGCGCCCGCGGATTTGATCAGTTCGCTGGTGCGGCCGACGTAGAACAGGCGAGGGTCGCCGCTGATGCGGTACACCAGATCGCCGGTGTGGTACCAGCCGTCCGCGTCGAAGACCTCGGAGCGTTCGCGTTTGTTGTATCCGGCCATCACGCCGGCGCCGCGGATGAGCAATTCGCCGACTTTCCCGTCGGGAGCGTCCGCGCCGTCCGGCGTGATGATCCGGATGTCGGTGTACGCGAAGCTGCCCGCGGTCTCGGTCAGGCTGCGGTGTACCGGAAACTGTTCCGGCACACCGGACATCGCGATATCGAGCGGTCCGTCCACGAGCATGGGCGCGCTGGACAGATCGCGTTCGCCGAAGGTGGGGTGCTCGCGCAGCCGCTGAGTGAACGCGGGCCAGCCGATCACCCCGACCGCGCGTTCGCGTTCGATGAGATCCAGTGCGGCGCCGGGATCGAGCCGGGGCAGCACCAGCAGCGTGACCGGTTCGTGCAACGCCCCCGTCGCGGCCAGGACGCCGCCGATCCAGAACATCGGCATCGCGCACAGGACGCTCGGCGTGCCCGGCGTTCCGGTGACGTGCCGGATCGCCGCGGGCCAGGTGCTGGTCTGCCGGACCAGGGTGCCGTGCGTGTGCAGTACACCTTTCGGGTCGGCGGTGGAGCCCGAGGTGTGGATCATGATCGCCGGGTCCGCCGGGGACACCTCGTGTTCGACCGCGGCCAGGATCTCCGCCGGCGCCGCGGGCAGCTCGTCACTCCACTCGGTCGCCCAGTCGCGGCCGGGTCCTGCGGTCAGGATGATCTCCCGCAGATACGGCGTCTCGGGTAGTTGCAGTGCGCCGGCCGTGGCCGAGCCCAGTCCGGGCAGTGCCGCCTCGAACGTGTCGGCGGTATCGGTGGCGAGTACGCGCCTGGGCGCGACGAGCAGCTGAATATCCGCCAGCCGCAGCACTTTCCGAATCTCGGCCGGGGCATACATCGTGCTCAGCGGCACCGCCAGCGCGCCGATGCGGCCGACCGCGAGCCACCACGTCACCCATTCGGGGCCGTTGGTGAAGAACAGCCCGACCCGAGCGCCCTTGCCGATCCCCTTGTGCAGCAGGTGACGTGCGATCCGCGCGGAACGTTCGTCGGCCTCGGCGTAGCTGAGCCGCTCGTCCGTGGTCACCACATACGGTTCGGGCCCGACCGCCCGCACGCAGCGCCGAAGCAACTCGGGAATGGTCGGATCCGGCTCGAGTTCTGGACTGGACACCGGCCTATCTTAGAGCAGCATTCTTCTATTTGGAGAATGTAGTTCTAACAAGAGGTGTGCGCGACGGCATACGTCGGTGCTTGCGGGTGCGTCCATGGACGTGCGGTGATCGCGGCGCAGCAGGGCGCGTGATCCGTACCGCGGCGCCCATCGACGCGGCCGGCGCCTCGCCAATGAGGTCCTGGCCCGCCGGGCAAGTGGGTGGCGATCGAGCCCGCCGGCGGTGGGGGTTATCGCCCCGGACGATGCTCATCGGCAGGTCTCGCGGCGGTGATCGCCCGGGTCGGTGTACTGCGCCACGACCGCGTCGGCGGCCTGTTCACCGCGCGGTCGCCCTCGGCGAGTTGAGCTGCCGCAAGCGATTTCGGCGTATGCGACGCCGAGGGGCGCGGCTCGTACTCCCACGCCCCTCGGCGAATTCCAGCGGTTCGGCTCAGTCCTCGACCAGTGCCGTTGTGGCGAAATCCGATTCGGCCAACTCTTCCAACGGCGTAGTGCCGGAACGGTTGGGCAGCAACAGGGCGGTGACGATCACCAGCACGGACAATCCGGCGGAGACCAGGAATGCCAGGCGCAATCCGTCCAGATTCGCCGAGATCGGATCCGAGCCGTGCGCGATCAGCGAGGTCGCGCGGCTGGACATCACCGTGATCACCAGCGCGGTGCCGAACGCGGCCGCGACCTGCTGCAAGGTCCCGAGCATGGAACTGCCGTGCGAGTACAGATGCTGCGGCAGCGCACCCAGGCTCAGCGTGAACACCGGCGTGAAGGCCGCGGCCAGCGAGAGCATCAGCAGGATGTGCAGGGCCAGCAGCATCCAGTACGGCGTGGTCAGCGACAGTTGCGTCAGGCCCGCCAGCGCGACGGTGATGCCGATCGAGCCCGGAATCACCAGGATTCGTCCGCCGAACCGGTCGAACACCCGCCCGATGCTCGGGCCGAGCACGCCCATCGCCAGACCGCCGGGCATGACCAGCAGACCGGTCTCCAGCGGGCTCAGATGCCGCATATTTTGCAGGTACAGCGGCAGCAGCATGGTCGCGCCGAGCATCGCCAGGAAGGCGACCGACATCAGGATCAGGCCCTTGGTGTACGCACCGTGCATCAGCGTTCGCAGATCCAGCAGCGGAGTCCCGTTGCGCTGCAACAGGATCTGCCGCCAGGCGAACGCGCCGATCAGTGCGATTCCCGCGACGACGACCAGCACCGGCTCCGCGACGCTGCCCTGTCCGAACAGGCTCAGCCCGTACACCAGGCCGCCGAACCCCAGCGCGGCGAGCACCACGCTGATCCAGTCGATCGAGCCGGTCTCCGTCTCCCCGATGTTCTCCAGCTTCCGCATCCCCAGCCAGGTGACACTCGCCGCGATCGGCAGCACCAGCACGAAAAGCCAACGCCAGGAAGCGATCTGCAACACCAGGCCGGAGATGACCGGCCCCATGGCCGGGGCCACGGAGATGGCGAGGGTGACGTTGCCCATCACCCGGCCGCGATCGTGCTCGGCGACCACCGTCATCAGGGTGGTCATCAGCAGCGGCATCATCACCGCGGTGCCGCCCGCCTGGACGACGCGCCCGACCAGCAGGAACGCGAAGGAGGGGGAGACTGCGGCGATCGTGGTGCCGGTCAGGAAGACGCCCATCGCGATCGCGTAGGCCCGGCGGGTGCTGACCCGCTGCAGGAACCAGCCGGTCACCGGAATGATCGCCGCCATCGCGAGCATGAACGCCGTGGACACCCATTGGGCGGCGATCTCGGTGACGTGCAGATCCGTCATCAGGCGCGGGATCGCGTTGATCATGATGGTCTCGTTCAGGATCACCACGAAGGTCGCGAGCACCAGGAGCCGGATGACGACCGGCGTCCGCCGCTTCGTTGGACGAACGTCTAGTTGGGCGGACATCGGGTACCTCCGGGGCGACAATCGGGCGTTGAACGATGCGTGGCCCGATGCCGGTGATCCGGCGTCGATTTCGGTGCCACAGGAGTACGGACGGGATTGATCCCCACAACTCATCGGTCGCGCGAAAGTATTCCAGCGCTGCCGGACGGAGTCACTCGATTTTCCGGCGCCGCGCTCGGCGCGGTGTGCTGGGAGATTCGACCGACTCCGTTGCCCGGCGATAGCATGGATCTCTGGCTCGCCTACGCCGGACCTTCGACTATCGGAGCAGATTCATGGCCGCAGAGTTCTCCCGGATCTCGGGCTTGGACAGCAGCGTGGCCGAGCGCGGCCCGACCGCGCTGCGCATCGTGGTCGGGGGACAGTTGCGCAAACTGCGCCTCGCGGCCGAGGTCAGCCCGGAGCAGGCCGGCGACCGGATTCGCGGTTCGCATGCCAAGATCAGCCGGCTCGAGTTGGGGCGCACGGGTTTCAAGGAACGTGACGTCCGGGATCTGTTGCATCTGTACGGGGTGAGCGATCCCGCCGAAATCGAGCCGTTCATCGAACTGGTTCGCCGGGCCAACGAACCCGGCTGGTGGCATCGCTACGGCGATCTGATGCCCGCCTGGTTCGAGACCTACCTCGGCCTGGAACACGCGGCGCGATCGATCCGAACGTTCGAGGCGCAATTGGTGCCGGGGCTGTTGCAGACCGAGGCGTATGCCCGCGCGGTGGTCGCGCTCGGCCACGAGAACATCGAGGCGGCTCGCCGCGTCGAGCTGCGCAGGCGTCGTCAGGAGCTGCTCGATCGGGACACCGGGCCGACGCTGTGGGCCGTCCTGGACGAGTCGGTGTTGCATCGCCCGATCGGCGGTGTGAGCGTGATGCGCGCGCAACTCGAACATCTGCTGCGGATGTCGGAGAATCCGCGCGTCACCATCCAGGTGCTGCTGTATTCCGCGGGTGGGCATGCGGCGATGAGCGGTTCGTTCACGATGCTGCGTTTCGCCGAGGACGAACTCCCCGACGTGGTCTACGCCGAGCAGCTGACCAGCTCGCTGTACCTCGACCGGCAGCACGATCTGGAGAACTACCGCCGCGTCATGGACCGGGTGAGCGTCCAGGCCGAGACCCCGGACCGCTCGCGCGAAATACTGCGCGAGGCGGCCGCACAACTCTGAGCCGGTTCACACCGGACGGTTCTCCCCCGAGCGCCGGAACACCACCCACCGCATCGCGCAGTACATGAACGCCGCCTCGCAGGCCCCGGCGACCAGGCGGGCCAGATGATATTCGACGCCGAGGGCCGAAAGTGCCGCGGAAACCCCGAGGATGAACGCCAGATAGTTCAGGACGACGGCCCCGATGTACACCGCGAGCTGCGGTCCCACCGCGGAATGCGAGCCAAAGTTGAGCGTCCGGTTCAGCACGTAGCTCACTGCGAACGCGCAACCGTACGCCACGGTCACCGCGACCGGCACCGGCCACCCCAGCCCGCTCCGCAGCAGCGTCAACAGCAGCAGATCGATTCCGAACGTTCCGCTGTTGATCACCGCGAAGCCCAGAAAAGTCGGCGCCACAAGGGAATTCAGCCCGAACGGGAGCCGCGCGACCACCACCTCGCAGGCTCGGTGGAACCGCTCGACCGCCCGCGCCGTTTCCGGCTTCGCCACAGCGTGCACGCCGCCAAGCTGCCAGTGCGAGGTTGTCTGCGGGTGTCCGGCTCGCGAACGACATCTGAACTGGCGTCCAGGTCAGCCGTATCGCGGGGGATACGACCAGGTCCGGCGAGTCGCACGACTGGCGATGTTCGAAGCCTTCGATGGTGAGTTCGAACACCCGCGCGCGGTGCTGCCGGGATCGCGGTGGCGCGTGCGCCGCTTCGTCGAGCGAAGGTATGGGATCCGACGCGTCTCGCCGGGACCGGCCGTTGCCGCGAGGCGCTGGTCCTTCGTCGCGATCGGGCCGTTCAGCCGAAAGGCGTTACCAGCAAGGGGATTCGGCGTAGGTCATCGAGGGTGTAGATGCCTGCGAGTGCACTGATCGCGCGCATGCAGACGGCATAGTCGGCGTTGCCCGGGGCGAGGTAGTCGAATGCGACGGTTCCGGCTGCCTCGAACGCGGCGCGCAGGTCGGCCGGCATGTCGGCGAGGTCGGTCTCGAGTTCGAGGTCGTCCACATCGACCCGGACGAGTTCGTCGCCGTCGGCGCAGTAGGTCAGGCTGGCGTCGGCGTTGATGGAGAAGTAACTCATGGCGGCGATCCGACCTTCGGCCGAGAGTTCCGCTACCTCCTCGGTGGCGCCGAAATCGTCGTAGACGAAGGTCCATTCGCCGATTCGGCCCGCCAGCAGCGCGGCCGATGCACCGTCTCGGGAGTCCCCGAGCGCGGCCTGTGGGAGGGACATCCTCGCCGGCTTGTGCTCCGGCAGCTCGCACGGCCGGAACAGGCGCGGCTTCGCGCCGAGTGCCTCCAGCGCGCCGGCCGGATCGAGTCCCTTGACCACGTGCACGCAGTGGTTGGGATCCTCGTCCTCCAGGCCGCTGATCCACAGCGGAAAACCTTCGTCGTCAAGCGTATTCGGCGGGAAGCCGGGCGTTGGCATAACAACCTCATCTCTCGATCGACCGGGACCATACCCGAGGGTTGTGACAAGTTCGGGTCCGTGCCGGGCGGCCCCTGGCCCCGAACGCCCCGCATTCGGCTCGATTCGCTCGGCCTCGGAAACAGCCCCGGAGGCGCGGTCCTTTCGCCGCCCGCGTGCGACGCCGGATGTCCGGCACTGTCTCCAATTGCCTTGCAGGAACGATTATCTCGCAATGCGGTTTCCCGATCGACATTGATGCCGGTGTGTGTTCGCAGCATTCGGCTGGGCGGAAGCTTGCCTCGTCATGTGATCGGGTGGTAGCCGAACGGTCCGGCCAAGGCTTTGGCGGTAGTCGACTATCCGGTCGCGGCGCTCGGGCTCCACGGTGAACTCCGCACTCGCGGCAGATCCGAGCGAGATGTGGGAAGCATCGGTGCGTCGGTGGGCCGGTAGGTATCAGCGGTGATGCCGAGTTCCTCGGGCCGTTCAGGCCCCGGGCGACACTCGTGAACGCAGGTTTCGCACCGAAGCGGGCAGGAGTGGTTCGGGGTTGCGGGGGGTGGTCAGGACATACCACGCGACGAGTACCACGCTCAACCACACATAGGTGTCACCGTAGACGTGTTGCCATGCGGTCCAAGCGAATTCGCGGTTGTCGTCGCCGGGCAGCTGGTTCTGGGGACCGATCACGAAGATCGTGGCCGTGCCCAGGACCACGGCATACCAGGCCAGGGCCGTGCGGAGGGGGAGTTTGGTGGCCGCGCCGACGGCGGCCAGCAGGGCGGGGGCGATCCATACCCAGTGGTGCGACCAGGAGATGGGAGAGACCAGCAGGGTGAAGACGGCGTTGAACGACATCGCCAGCGGCGGGTTGTCGATCGCGCGGCGCATGGCCGCGACGACCAGCACCAGCAGGACCAGGCTCAGCACCAGCCACAGGCAGGTGAAGGCCGGTTCGGGGACCCGCAGACGTGCCAGGACGCCCTGGATCGACTGGTTGGTGTGGAACGCGGAACCGCTGAGCCCGGACACGTTGCCCATACCGCCGAACCAGTACCGCATCGATTCGCGCGGCATCAGCGCGAAGGCAAGGGCACTGGCGGCGGCGCCGGTGATGGCGGCGGTGATGGCCGCCTTGTAGTCCCGGCGGACCAGGAAGTAGAGAACGAAGGCGGCCGGGGTGAGTTTGATAGCGGCCGCGAGACCGACTCCGATGCCGCGCTTCCACTTCGGGCGTTCGGTCAGGCAGTCCGCGGCGACGAGCACCATCAGGATCAGATTGACCTGGCCGAAGTCCAGCGTCGAATGGATCGGTTCGAGCAGCATGCCCAGCGGCGCGGCGCAGGCCGTCGCCCACAACACCAGTTCGGTGCCGCCGTAACCCCACAGGCGTCGCGCGGCCAGATAGATCGTGACCGCCATCGCCAGTGTCGAGACGACGAAGAAACTGAGTTGGGCGGCATTCCACGGCAGCAGCGCGAACGGGCCGAGTGCGATCGCCGCGAACGGCGGGTAGATGAACGGCAGGCTGATGTCGAGTGTGGTCTTGGGCAGCGAGCCGTACATGTCGACCCCGTGCATGGCGGCCTGCACACCGAGCCGATACACCTGCAGATCGATGAATCCACGGCTGATCGGCTTCAACGGCCACGACGGAAAGACCAGCCATAGCACCGAAACGGTGAGCAGAGTCGGCGGAGCCAGCCAGGCGACACGACGCATGCGGCGCGTGGCGGGTGGCTGACGAACGGAGGCCGTGACACTAACCATCCGGTAAGAGGTTACCTGCTGTCCACCGGCCCCACCGCACCCCCGTCCGATCGATCGCACCGCTCGAGCGAGCGGGTCGGACCCGTAGCATCGGAATGGCTATGACGATCATCCGACCACGGCGCCGGACCGATGAGGCGCCGCTGGTGCTGACGACCGAGCCGCCGCGCAGCCTGTCCTTCGCCGACCAGACCGCCTTCTGGGCGAACCTCGGGGTGAGCCTCATCGGGTTCACCGGAGCGGTGTACGTATTACAGCCCGCCGGGCATCCGCAGTTGCCGATTCTGGGCGCGATGCTGGCGACGATTCTGGGGACCGTACTCGGCACCGGAATGGTGGTGGCGGCCGGTGCGGTCGGGGCGCGCACGGGTGCGCCGGCGATGGCGAATTTCCGCGGGTTGTTCGGAACGAAGCTGTCCTACCTACCGACCGTGGCCAATATCGTGCAGTGCATCGGGTGGGGCGTATTCGAGTTGACGGTCATCGCGGGCGGAGTTCTCGCGCTGACCCACGGACGGATCGCGCACGCGCCGGTGATCATCGCCGCGGGCGTGCTGTGCACCGCGATGTCGATCTGGCCGCTTCGGGTGCTGCATATTCTGCGGCGATATGTGACCGTGGCAGTGGCGATCTCGATGCTGTACTTCACCGTGCAACTGCTGCGCAATCCGCTCCCGGCGGTGCACGGCACATCGTGGAGCGGATTCTTCCCCGGGGTGGACACCGCGTTGGCCGTTGCCGTGTCCTTCGTCCCGCTGGCGGCGGACTACACCCGGCACGCACGGTCCGCCCGCGCGGCCTCGGGCGCTGCGATGCTCGGCTATTCGGTGGCTCAAACCTGGTGTTATCTGCTGGGGGTCGTCGCGCTGATCCAGGTCGGCGGCGATCCGAACCGGATCTTCGACACCTTCCTGGGCGTCGCGGCGGGGTGGGTGTTCTTCGCGATTCTGGTTCTGCGCGAATCGGATCAGTCCTTCGCCAACGTCTATTCCACGGCGATGTCGCTGCAGAATCTGCTGCCCCGGGTGGATCGCCGGCTCCTCGCGGGGGCGGTCGGCGCGCTGGCGACCGTGCTCGCGCTGGGCGTGCGCGATTTCACCGGATTCTCGAATTTCCTGGGGCTGATCGGCTCGGTATTCGTTCCGCTGTGCGCGGTGCTGGTGGTGGACTACTTCTTCGGGCGCGGTCGGCACGGCTGGGATCTGGACGAGCGCGCTCCGGCCCGCCCGCTCATGCTGCTGCCCTGGCTGCTCGGTTTCGCCGTCTACCAGCTGCTCAATCCCGGATCGGTCAGCTGGTGGGCGCGGCTGTGGACGCATGCGCAGAATCTCCTGCACGTACATCCGGGCTGGTGGTCCTCGGCGTCCCTGTTCTCCTTCGTCGCCGCGGGCCTGTCCACCGGTGCGCTGGCCCTGGCCGAACGCCGGTTCGCCCGTGGCTGAAGGCGGCGATCACCGGGTCTTCGGTATGGGAATGTCCCCGACCGCGGAACCCGACTGGCCGCCGCTGACCGTAGCGGAGATCAATGCTGTTCTGCGGGAATCCGTTTCACGGAAGAATCAGCCCGAGATCGCGACAACAGATCCGTCCGATCACCGCGATCACCCGAGTTCCGCCGACCCTCGACAACACCAACCCAAAGGCCGCGGCCCAGGTCGATTCTGGACTGACGGAGCGGAGGAGGGAAGAATCGGCCCTTCGGGGGCCGCGGCCCGCCGGAGCGGAGCGGAGGCCGAGGACACCGAATGGCACAGTCCGCGTCCGCTGTCGACGACCGCCTTGGTTCGTTTCGCGGACGGTGCGCGGCGGGTGGTCAAGCGGGTACCGGTGGCCCTGCGTGACGCCAATGCGCTCGCCGAGGAACATTCGTTCATGAGATACCTTCGTGCACAACGCATTCCGGTGCCCGAGGTGTGGTCGTACACGGGATCGGAGTCCAGTTACGAATTCCAGGTTCCGGGCGCGGGAGTCGATCGTTATCGGGACGCGTTCTCCTGGTCGCCGTATCTGTCGGGGGCGCACGCCGCCGCAGCGGGCGCGATGTTGGCCCGGATGCATTGTGCCGCTGCGGGTTACGATGCCCCGGCCCGGCCGCTGCGACCGCTGCAAGCCGCGCTGTGCTGCGATCCGGTCGTCGCGGTCGAACGTCACTGCGCCTCCCGCCCCGCACTCGCCGAGTTTCTGGCCCAACGCGATTGGCGTGCGGATCTGCGCGCGGTCGCCGCACCGGGCGCGGTGGATCTCACGGGCCTGAAACCGCTGTGGACGCACAATGATTGGCACGGCACGAATCTGCTGTGGCGTGGCGACGAGATCACCGCGGTACTGGATTTCGGCCTCGCCGACCGCACCACGGCGGTTTTCGACATCGCCACCGCGATCGAACGTTTCGCGATAGATTGGCTCGCACCGTGCCGAGACGAACCGGTCCGCGTCCACACCGGGCAGCTCGCCGCATTCCTGCATGCCTATCGCGAAGTCCGCCCGCTCTCCGAACGCGAACGTGCGGCCCTGCCCGAACTCTTCCCGCTCGTCCACATCCATTACGAACTCTCCGAGATCGACTATTTCCTTTCGGTACTGACCCGGCCGAATCGCGAAAACGCCGAAATCGCTTATCGCAGCTATTTTCTGGGACATCTGCGATGGTCGGCATCGGCTCAGGGCCGGGAATTCCGAGCGCTGCTCGGCGAACTTTCGCGCTGAGCCCGCAGCCGGGCAGCAAACCTGGGAATACGGACCGCACCGGCTCTGCTAAGTTCGGGCCTCATGTGATCGTGTCGCGGCGGCGGCGCAGAGGGAGGTAGTGACGTTGGTTGACCAGCCAGAACAGCGGGGGACCTCGAGCGCACCGGCCGGGCGATGGGCGGCGCTGATCCGCACGAAATCGGTCGAACAATCGATCCGCGACACCGACGAACCGGATTCCAAGCTCCGCAAGGACCTCACGGCCTGGGACCTGACCATCTTCGGCGTGGCCGTGGTGGTCGGTGCGGGCATCTTCACCCTCACCGCGCAAACCGCGGGCAGCGTCGCCGGTCCGTCCGTCTCGCTGGCCTTCGTCTTCGCCGCGATCGCGTGCGGGCTGACCGCGCTGTGCTACGCGGAATTCGCCTCGACGGTTCCGGTCGCGGGCAGTGCCTACACCTTCTCCTACGCCACCTTCGGTGAGCTGGCAGCGTGGATCATCGGCTGGGACCTGATCCTGGAATTCGCCCTGGCCGTCTCGGTGGTGGCCAAGGGCTGGTCGCAGTATCTGGGCGAGGTGATGGGCTCGTACAGTCCGGTCGCGCAGTTCGGCTCGGTGTCCTTCGACTGGGGCGCGGTGCTGCTGATCGCGGTGCTCACGGTGCTGCTGGTGATCGGTACGAAGGTGTCCTCGCGGGTGTCCGCGGTGGCGGTGGCGATCAAGCTGGCCGTGATCGCCGTGGTGGTCGTCGTGGGCCTGCGGTATTTCAAGGCGTCGAATCTGAGCCCGTTCATCCCTCGGTCGAAGCCGGGCAGTGCCGGATCGGGCATCCACCAGACGTTGTTCTCCTGGCTGACCGGCGCCGGGAACAGCCAATTCGGCTGGTACGGGCTGCTGGCGGCGGCGAGTCTGGTGTTCTTCGCGTTCATCGGGTTCGACGTCGTCGCCACCACGGCGGAGGAGACCAAGGATCCGCAACGCAATGTCCCGCGCGGCATCCTGGGCTCGCTCGCGATCGTGACCGTGCTGTACGTGGTGGTCTCGCTGGTGCTGACCGGCATGGTGCCGTACACCGATCTGGCCGCGAAGGACGCGACGCTGGCCACGGCGTTCGCGGTGCACGGGGTGACCTGGGCGAAGAATCTCATCTCGGTGGGCGCGCTGGCCGGTCTGACCACCGTGGTGATGGTGTTGTTCCTCGGACAGACCCGCGTGCTCTACGCGATGGCCCGCGACGGACTGCTGCCGCGCGGACTCGCGCACACCGGGAAGAAGGGCACACCGGTGCGGATCACCGTGATCGTCGGTGTGATCTGCTCGCTGCTGGCCGGTTTCGTGCAATTCGGCACGCTCGAGGAGATGGTCAACATCGGCACGCTGTTCGCGTTCGTGCTGGTGTCCGTCGGCGTGCTGATCCTGCGGCGCACCCGTCCGGAACTGCCGCGCGGATTCCGGGTTCCGCTGGTGCCGGTCATTCCGATTCTCGCTGTGCTGGCGTGCGTTTGGCTGATGCTGAATCTGTCGGTGGAGACCTGGCTGCGATTCGTGATCTGGATGATCGTCGGGTTCGCGCTGTACTTCACCTACGGCGTGCGGCATTCTTTGCTGCGCAAAGCTTCTCGATGAGCGGCAAGTGACACCACCTGCCGCCGAGCGTCATCGGGCGGCCGGAAAGCCCTGCCGCGTCGGCGGCCGGCCCGCGCTGCGCTGCGGGACCGGCTCGGCGGCCGCGTACGCGGCGCGGGCCAGTGCGCAGGCGCGGTCGAGCTGATCGAGAATGCTCTCCCAACCGGGGTGGGCGACTCGCGTTCCGGGACTGTCCAGTAGATCGCGATGGATGCGCAGCAGGGTGCGGGTGACCTCGGCGGTATATGCGGCCGCGGCCAGCGGCGGCGGGACCGCGTCGAACTCGCCGTAGAGTTCGGCGATGCGGTCGGTGAGCCAGTACGCCTCGAAATGCGCTTGACCGTACAGATCCTCGCCGCGCACCGCGACCGCGCTGGGACCGGCGGCGCGGGCGCGGTCCTCCAGGCTGCCGACGTCGGGGGCGGTGGCCAGCGAATCCCGCAGGTCCGCGCCGATCACCCGGTACAGCAGTCCCGCCAGCATGGCATGTTCGACTCCGGTGCTGTCCGCGCCGGCCATCGCCCGCTGCCACACCTGCTCCTCGACGGCGTCGGTATCGGCGTGCAGAATCGCCAAGACCGCCCTGAGCTGTCCGTTCGTAGCCATTACTACCTGCCTCCCCGCCGTGTATTGGGCACCACACCATCCGACGGGGCGGGGGCCGCCCTGTCGTTTCGAAAGGCTACCTTTTAGCAAACAATTTGCCCATAGGTGCGAGGCGGCAATTTTCGAAGCTCTTCGACTAATGTGCTGATATAGAAGATCGCTGGCCGCTTCGGCGGGATTATGCAGCTTGGCTATCTCGCGTGCTGTCCGATTGCTGACCGCATCGTCGAACTCAGGAAGCGGCGGCTTCGGTCGGCGGGTACATGCGCTGCACGATCAGCGCGGCCGACAGCAGCCGGGAACCGGTGGGTTCATTCGGATCGGTACCCGTAAGCTCGGCGATCCGGCGCAGCCGATAACTGAAAGTATTCGGGTGTACGTGGATTTCGGCCGCGGCGGCCTTGCGATCCGAGCCGTGCCGCAAATGTGCGTCGAGGGTTTCCAGCAGATGCGGGCTGCGCAGCAGCGGGGCCACGCGCTCGGCGAGCCGATCTCGCGCCGCGCCCGGACGGGTGAGCTGGTATTCCAGGAGCAGATCGTCGAGCAGATAAGCGCCGGTGGGGCGCCCCAGTAGTCGTGCCAAAGTTGCCAGCTCGGTCGCCAGCTGCGCCGCGTCCGGCACGGAATCGCGTGCGACGCTGGGGATTTCGGCGATCACGACGTACGTGCTGAATCGCGCGGCGAGTTCTTCGGCCAGTGCTGAGGATGCGTGCCCGGCGCCCTCGGAACCGCCGGGCAGCAGGATCGTGCCGTGCGAGCCGTCGAAGGTGTTCAACACCGCCACCCCTGCCAGTTGATCGAGGGTCTGTTGCAGCAGGCGGATGCGTCGCCGGGTGAGCAGATGCGCCGCCGCGGCGGGGTGATCGTCGGGCGGCAGCTCGATCGCGAGGACCGAATACCGTTCGGCGAGTGCGATTCCGGCGCGAACGGCGAGCTCACCCGGCGCGATTCCGCGCAGCAGGGCACGGCACAGAGCCCGGCGCGCCTCGCGTTCCGCGTGATGGATCGACAGCTCGGCCTCGGCATAGGACTCCACGGTGATCGCGTTGATATGCATCAGCAGGCCGAGCATGCGATCGCCGAAATCCACCAGTTGATCCATATCCTCCGGTTCGCTCAATGCCACCGCTTCCCGCAAGACCTGCCGCGCCGAGGCGTGCACGGCCTCGAGCAGCAGTCGCAGCGGAAGCCGGTCCTGGGCATGGCGTTCCACCACCGGGACGATGAATTTCGCGGCCTCGTCGTGCGTGAATTCCCGCTGTTGATCCACCGAACGCAGAAAGGCGTGCGCACAGCTGTGAATGGCGGGCAGAACCTCGCGGAAATGCCCGTCCGGAAGATCCGTGGCCGGTGGCGTCGCACCCAGACCCGATGCCAGGATTCGCTCGGCTATCAAGGGAAGTTGGTCGAGCATGCGGATGGCGAGGCCGGCGCGTCGAGGCGGGGCGGAGCTGGCGTCGGACATGCCGCCGATTGTTACCGGAAACAGCAGGCCGGGCAAGGTTTCGTCCGCACCGCACGAGATTTTGTATTGCGAGACAATCCTATCCGGATTATCTGTACATATGAGGGCAGTGACAGTGCCCGGTTCCTCGGCATACATTTCGTCCCGAGTTCACGGAAGGGGCGTCATGGAGCGCACATTCGAACGTCGGATATCCGCATCCGGTCGTTTCGGCGCGCGGCGCGCGGCCGAATGTCGTGGTGCCGATCGGGAGTCGGCGCCGTCTGTTCGATCCGCGGTTCGCCGGTGAGGGAGCCGGTGGTGCGAGGGCACCGGCCGCTGCGGCCCGATCGTGATCCGTTCTACCGGCCACCCGCCGGATTCGAACATCGACCGCCGGGTGCGCTGCTGCGCAGCCGCGTGGTCGATGTGGCCGTGTTCGGTGTTGTGCCGCTTCGTGTTTCGGCGTGGCAGCTGCTGTATCGCAGTTGCGATCTGAATGGCGAGCCGGAGGCCGCGGTGACCACCGTGCTGCTACCGCGCGGTGCGGCGCCGGATCGGCGGCGTCCGCTGGTGTCCTTGCAGTGTGCGATCGACGCCATCGCGCCGCAGTGTTTTCCGTCGTACGCGTTGCGGCGGGGAGCACGGGCGCTGGGGGCGATTCCGCAGTTGGAGGTGCCGCTGATCGTCGCGGCATTGGCGCGCGGGTGGGCGGTGTCGGTACCCGACCACGGCGGCGCGGGCGGGCGATTCGGCGCACCGCGCGAGCCCGGATACCGTGCGCTGGACGGGATTCGAGCCGCCTTGGCGTTCGAACCGCTCGGCCTGGATTCGAGCACACCGGTTGCGCTGTGGGGTTATTCGGGTGGCGGGCTGGCGACGGTGTGGGCCGCCGAAGTGGCCGCGCGGTACGCGCCGGAGCTGGAAATCGTCGGCGCGGTGGCCGGATCGCCGGTCGGCGACCCGGGTGCGGCATTCGTGCGCTTGAACGGCACGCTGTACGCCGGATTCGCCATGGTCTTCCTGGCCGGTCTGCGGCGCGCTTATCCCGGCCTGGAGCCGCTCGCCCGCACACACCTGCGCACCGGATATCTGGATATGCTCGCGAAAGCCGAGGTGAGTGCGACACTTCCGCTTCTCGCCCGCCTGGCGCGCAGGGATGTCGGCAGATATTCCGAGCACGACGTCGACGCCCTGATGCGATTGCCGGAGATGCTGCCCGTCATCGCGGACATCCGGCCCGGCGCGGTGGCGCCGGATATGCCGCTGCTGATCGTGCAGAGCGTCAACGACGAGATCATCGCCGTCGCCGATATCGACGCCCTGGTCGACCGCTACATCGCGGCCGGAGCCCAGGTGCACTACCTCCGCGACCGCCTGAGCCTGCATCTTCCGTTGCAGTTCATCGCCATTCCCGCCATGCTCGACTGGATCGCCGACCGCTTCGCCGCTGTCCCGGCCACCCCGGGCATCAGCACCGTTCGTTCGGTCGCCGCCACCCGCCGGGCTCTGCGCGGGCACCGCGCCATGGCCCGCCTCACCGCCCGTCTGCTCGCCGCTCGTCCGATTCGCTCCGAAGCCCCCGGCACACAACCTGTCCGGCCGATTCGGCACGCCGACCGGATTCGTCCCACCGGAACGTGACCCCCACCGCGCCGAATCGCCGGGTTCGGTGGGTTCGCGTGGCGGTGCGGCGAGCAAGCGATCAGCCGCCTCGGGCCGTCCGGCGGGCGATTTGGTGTGTCCGCCTGCGCGGCGGCTGGCAAATGCGGTTCAATAGGAGAGATCGACGAGTTCTTCCTGCATGTCCCCGCCGCATCTCTGCGACATTCGGGCGGGTGGTCACGCCAGCATCACCTCAGCATCCGAGAGGACAACGAACGTGAGCATGGTTCTCGCCGCACATGAGATGTACACGACTGTGCTTGCCCAGGTCGGCAACCCCACTCCGGAGACACCGCCGGCGGCGGACAAGCTGCTCAAGATGGTCCGGTATTTCACGTGGTTCGTATTGCTCTCCGGCGTCACGGCCGTCACCTACGGCGGCGGTAAATTCGCCTGGGAGAAGTGGAACGGCGGCTCTCTCGAGTCGCCGAAGCAGGTGGCGGGCGCGATGATCGGCGGCGCCACCGCCACCAGCGCCGGAACCATCATGAACGCCGTCATCGGCAGTTGAACGAGCCGCTCGCGGGGAGGTCCCGGTTGCGGGGGACCTTCCCGCGAGCGTGTGATCAGCTGTGCAACATGTCCTGCATCTGGGTGATCTCCGCCTGCTGAGCGGTGATGATGCCCTGCGCCAGCGCCTTGACCTCGGCGTTGCTGCCCTGGGCCGTTTCGGTGCCGGACATGGTCACCGCGCCCTTGTGGTGCTCGATCATCATCTGCAACCACATCTTGTCGAACGCCGCGCCCGACGCCTGCCGCAGCGCCGTCATCTGACCCTGTGACATCACACCGCCCATCGGGTGATCCATCGTGGCCGACGGGGCCGGTTTGCCGAAGCTGTGCAGCAGATCGGCGAATTTCGTCATCTCCGGCGCCTGCGCCGCCTCGATCTTCGCGGCCAGCGCGATGAGCTGCTGATTCTGCGATCGGCTCGGTACCATCTTCGCCATCTCGACCGCCTGTGCGTGATGCGGGTACATCATCTGCAGGAACGTCACGTCGGCGGCGTCGAAATCGGTGCGGGCGGGCGCGGTCGAACTCGCCGAGCTGTGGCTCATACCCGGCATATCGGCCATCGGGGTGGTCGTGCCGGAGGCTGAACTTCCGGAGTCGCTACTGCAACCGGCGACCAGCAGGGCGACGGCGATTCCGGTACCCGCCACGGTGATTCGTGCACGTGAGATGAACATGGTTGTACTCCTGGGGAATTGCGAAGGTCTGAATCGAGGTCTCGGAAAACCCGTGTCCGCGTGCGGGCTGCACGCCGGCACGGCGGTCCGTCAGATCCGCAGAATCGACAATTCGGCCAGTGAAGGCGTCGTCCATGGCGGCGGCCGGGCATACCGGGCCGCCCAGCCGCGCACCGTTCGGGTGGACGCGTCCGGTCCGTCACCGACCCGGCCCAGAAATGCCAAGCCCAGCAGCAGGATCAGTGCGGTGAGGATGAATACGCAGGCATGCGTGCCGCCGGATATCGGGCAGCAGCCGTCGGCGCAGCCGTGCCCCATACCGTCGCCGCGCATCGTCATCGAGGTAAGGGCCGCCATCATGCTCGGCTCATGATGCCCGGTGGCGGGCGCGGCGGTCGTTTCCGGCATCGATGGCACGGCAGCCGCCGCTTCGGTGAACGTCGGGCGCTGCTCATGGGAGTCGAGGGCGCTGTGCGCGGCCATCGGCACCGCGGGATCACCGGCGGTATCGCGTGCGGTCGAACGATGCGTGATCGACTGTGCCGCAAGCTGTTCGGTCGCATGGCCGGTCGTATGGGCGGCGATGAACACGTGCATCACCGCGATCCCGATCAACAGCGTGAGCAGACCCGCCACCCGGACGTATCCGGTGGCGAGATGTTCGGGCCGACGGCTCACGCGGACAGTGTAGCGGGCCATAGATACCCCCTGCCCGTATACCCCGGATAGGGGTCGCCGACCGCGTTCGTTGCCGCTCGGCGAGGCGAGGCCGCGAGTCGCGACCGGTCGCCGGTTCGGACTCCGCTAACAGCGGACGAAAACGGCGATGGCAGCCGCGAGGAGCCGGAAGAGCCGGGGTTCGGATGTCGGGTGGTGAGCGTTTCGCAGGATCCAGCTTCGCATCAGCAAACCGGCCTCGGCGCAGACCGGCGCACCGCGACGGACGCCCGGCTGGTACTGGTGGGGCGGATGGTGGACGGGTCAACCAAAGGGGTCGGCGTGACGGCATGGCAACGATCTAGCACACTGTAGGTGTGCACGAGGTCGACGACGTACTGGGCCGGCTGCGGCGATACCCCGACGTGGAAGCGGTGAACTTGTATGCGGTCGATGCCGCCGACCGGCTGATTCTCGATGTCGCGGCCGATGCGCTGACTGCGGCGGGCGACGGCCGGGTCGCGGTGGTGGACGACGGTTACGGCGCGCTCACGCTGGGCGCCATCGCCGCGCACGATCTGCGCGGTGTGCGGGTGCATCAGGATCTGCTCACCGGTGAACTCGCGTTGTCGCACAACGCTCGCGCGGTCGCGCTCGCCGACCGCTACACCACCCATGGCCTCGATCGCGACCTGCTCGACGGCGTGCGGGTGGTGCTGCTGCGGTTACCGCGCGCACTGTCCGGACTGGCCGAGATCGCCGACGCCATAGCCCGTTACGCCGACCCCGAGGTGCGGGTGTTCGCCGGCGCGCGGGACAAGTACCTGACCCCGGCGATGAACGAGGTACTGGCCGAATCGTTTTCGTCGGTTCGGGCCAGCCGGGGGCGGCAGAAGTCACGGATTCTGCTGGCGCGCGGGCCCAGAACCGTCGGCGAGCCGCCGTATCCGATCCGCAAACAGCTCGGCGAACTGGATCTCGAGGTCGTCGCGCACGGTGCGGCGTTCTCCGGTCCGCGCCTGGACATCGGCACCCGATTCCTGATCGAACATCTGCGCCGGATGAAACCCGATGCCCGCGATGCGATCGATCTCGGTTGCGGCACCGGGATTCTCGCGGTGGCGCTGGCCAAGGCGCGGCCGCACGTGACCGTGATCGGTACGGATCAATCCGCGGCGGCGGTGGCCTCGGCGCGGGCGACCGCGACGGTCAACGGCGTCGCGGACCGGGTGCGGGTGGTGCGCGACGACGCGATGTCGGCGGTGCCGGACAACAGTGCGGATCTGGTGCTGTGCAATCCGCCGTTCCACGTCGGGGCCGCCGTGCACACCGGGTCGGCGATCAAGATGTTCACCGAGACCGGGCGGGTGCTGCGGCCGGGCGGGGAGCTGTGGACCGTGTACAACTCACATCTGAACTACCGGGGTGTGGTGGAGCGTTTCGTCGGAATGACCGACGTGGTGGGGCGCAACCGGAAGTTCACGGTGACCCGCTCGGTACGCGGACTCCGGGACGGCCGCCCGGACTAGGTTTCGTGCGCTTCGATTTTCCGGACGGTACAGTCTGATTTGTCCGATTTCTGTCCGGTTGGGAACTTGCCTTCCGCGCGGCACGTTGGATACTCAGAACGGCCACGATCGCCGTGGACCGCGACTTCCGGAAAGGCACGAGAACGGTGCGCACAACAAGCAACCCGATCTTCAGAAACTTGCCGCAAAATCAGCGCGGCGGAGGCTACGCGGGGTTCGGCTCGCCGACTGCCGGCGCCGCGCAATTCGACCAGTACGGCCGGCCCTATCAGCAGCCGTACCAGCAGCAGCCTTACCAGCAGGCCCCGGCCACCCGGCCGATGACCATCGACGACGTGGTGACCAAGACCGGCATCACGCTCGGCGTGGTCACCGTCATGGCGATCATCTCCTACGCCCTGACCTCGATGAACAATGGCCTCGCCGGCCTTTTCGTCGGAGTCGGCGCGCTGGTCGGCTTCGTGCTGGTGATGATCGCGAGCTTCGGCCGCAAACAGGACAACCCGGCCATCGTGCTGAGTTACGCCGCCTTCGAGGGGCTGTTCCTGGGCGCGCTGTCGTTCGTCTTCACCAATGTGAAGTTCGGCGGCGTCGGCGGGGCGAGCCTGATCGGTGAGGCCGTCCTGGGCACCTTCGGTGTGTTCTTCGGCATGCTCGTGGTCTACAAGACCGGCGCGATCCGCGTCACGCCGCGATTCACCCGCATGATGGTCGCCGCCATGATCGGTGTGCTGGTCCTGCTAGTCGGCAACCTGATCGCCGGATTCTTCACCCCCGGCGGCTTCGGCCTGCGCGACGGCGGCCCGCTGTCGATCGTGTTCAGCCTCATCGTGATCGGAATCGCCGCCTTCAGCTTCCTGCTGGACTTCGACGCCGCCGATCAGCTCATCCGCGCCGGCGCGCCGGAGCGGGCGGCCTGGAGCGTTGCTCTCGGCCTGACCGTCACCCTGGTCTGGCTGTACATCGAGATCCTGCGCCTGCTGAGCTACCTGCAACGCAATTAGCGCGAGATCGCACTGATCCGCACAACGGGTGGTCGCCGAATCGGCGGCCACCCGTTGTGATATCCGGCTACTCGAGTGCGGCTCGGCGCTCAGGCCGCCGCCTCCGCGACGAAGTCGTCCGCGTGCCGGCGCGCGAAATCCGCGAATGTGGTCGGCTCGACCCCGAACTCGCGATGAGTGGACAGGTCCACCCGGCACTCCGGCGACGCGTACCGGCCGCGGTAGATCTCCTCCAGCAGATCCACGACCTCCGATGGCAGCCCCTCGGCGGTGTGCAGCGCGCGCTTGCGTTCGAGCGTCACCTCCTCGTAGCCGAACGTGCGGCCGGTGGCGGCGCTGATCCGAGCGGTGATTTCGGACATGGTCAGCCCCTCGGGCCCGGTCATGTCGAACGCCCGGCCCTCGATGCCGTCGGCTTCCATCATGGCCACCGCCACCCGCGCGATATCGGCGATGTCGACGGGCGCGAGCCGGCTCTGGCCGATCGGCATGACCAATGCCCGCCGCTTCGGATCCACTCCGGTGAGTGTGCCGGGCAGATAGGCCTGCATGAATTGGCTCGGGCGCAGATGTGTCCAAGCCAGTCCCGAATTCTCCAGATAGTTCTCGATCTCCAGATGCCAGCGGGTGCCGCGGAATGCCTGCGGATCGAAGGTGGTTCCCGAGTCCTTGCCGCTGAACTTGACGATATGCCGCACTCCGGCCGCCGCTGCGAAATCGATGAAACGGCATTGGGTTTCGACCATATTGCCGCGCGGCGACGAGATCATCAGCACGCGATCGACGTCGTCGAATGCGGTGGTCAGCGATTCGGCCACGGTCATATCGCCGCGCACGACTTCGACATTCGGCAGCTCGCGCAACCAGGGTGCGGCGTCCGGATCGCGGACCAGGACGCGAACCGGAACCGCCTGTCGGGCGAATTCCCGGACGACGATGGATCCGGACAGGCCGGTGACGCCGGTCAGAAGATACATGGTGTGCTCTTTTCTTGTGGGGGAACGAGATTCGATATGGTGTCGTCCGGCGCCAGATAGGGCAGGCCGACGCGCGGAAACAGGGCGGGGTCGTGGATCATGTCGATTCGCGCGATCCCGCCCGGGCCGACGGTGAGCAGCTGCAATGCGTGGGCGCGGTGAACGCCACCGTGGCCCCGGGTGTACAGGCCGAAGGCCGGTTGCCCGTTCGCGGCGGCGGGTACCAGGATCCGGCCATCGGGTTCGGTGAGCCGGGTCGCCAGAAATCGCCCGATGTGCTCGCGGCCCCGGAACCAGGACGGCACCGGCGGCATCTCGAAAACCGCGTCCTCGGTGAGGATTTCCATCAATCCGTCGATATCGCCGTGGGTGAAGGCGTCGGCATAGCGGTCGAGCAGGTAGCGCCGGCGAGCATCCTCCGGTTCGGCCAGGTCGTAACCGTTCGGTGTGGTCTTGGCCAGTTGTGCCCGCGCGCGTTGCAGTGCGCTGTTGACCGCCGCGGTGGTGGTACCGAGCAGATCGGCGACCTCGTCGGCGTGGAACATCAGCACCTCGCGCAGGATCAGCACCGCACGCTGGCGACCGGGCAGATGCTGTAGTGCGGCGATGAACGCCAACCGCAGCGTGTGCCGGGCCACTGCCACCTCCGCCGGATCCAGCTCGGTATCGGAAACAGGTTCCACCCAGGCGATTTCGAGCCGACGCGGATGCAGCGGCCCGGTCGGGTCGGTCACCGGGCCGCCCAGACCGGACGGATACGCGCGACGCGTTCGGCGCTCGATCGCCCGCAGGCAGGTGCGGGTGGCGATCCGGTACAGCCAGGTCCGCAGCGAGGAACGGCCCTGGAACCGGTCGTAACCCCGCCAGGCGCGCAGGTAGGTTTCCTGAACCGCGTCGTCGGCGTCGTGCGGTGAGCCGAGCATGCGGTAGCAGTAGGCGAACAGTTCGGTGCGATACCGCTGCGCGGCGATATCGAACGGGTCGGTGGTCACCGCGGCAACCGAGCGGTATCGAAAACGACTGTGTCGGAGGTGATCCGACCGCCTCGCACGGTGACGTGGTCGACTGCGCGCAAGCTGCCGAACGGGCCGGTGTGCATGTCGTAGACGACCACCGCCCGGTCGTCGTCGCCGAATGCGTCGATGATCTCGACCCCGGTCACCGCCTCGGCGAACGCCCCGATGGCGGCGGACACATCCGCGACGCCGGTGAGATGCGTTCGGGGACTGTCGAATACCACGTCCTCATGCAGTAGGGCGGTCACGGCCGGCAGGTCCCGCCGTCCGAAGGCTTCGATGTACGTCATCGCCACGGCGACGCTCGCCGGGACGGGACGGTACGCGCCGATCACCGTTGCCACCTGCGCTTCGGGGGCGGTGATCACCCGCGATCCGATATCGCGCTGGAACCGCCGGAAGGCGTCGAGCGCCGACAGCGCGTCGCCGGTAGCGGTCGCGGTGTGCACGAACTGCCCCGACTCTTCCAGCTCGAAGGCGGAGTAGGTCACGCCGGCGGGCTGCTCGCGATGCAACTGCGCGAATACCTCCTCGATCAGCCGCCGATTCTCCGCCCTGGCGTCATCGCGGGTTCGATATCGCACTACAACTGTTCTGTCCACGTCGAACTCCTTCGGATCTGTACCGGTCACCGATATAGATCCGCAGGGGTGCGCAAACTCATCGGCGGGTGCGTTCACGTCTTCGCCGTGCCGGTCGGGACCCCGGGCTGCCTGGGAGATCGGCTGGTCGCCCACAGTAATGTTGACGGTCGGCCGATTTGCGGGCGTGTGAGGAAGGAGTTCGGCGATGCCGTATGCGGAGGCCGCGGACGGGGTGCGCATCGCCTATCAGAGCGAGGGGGACGGATTCCCGTTATTGCTGCTGGCCGGGCAGTCCAACAATCACCACTGGTGGGACGGCGTTCGCGAGGACTTCCACGGGTCGCATCGCACCATCACGTTCGACTATCGCGGTACCGGTGACAGTGCCAAGCCTGATATCCCTTACAGCACAAGAGGTTTCGCTGATGATGCCATGGCGGTGCTGGACGCGGCGGGAGTCGATCGTGCCGATGTGTACGGCACCTCGA
Source organism: uncultured Nocardia sp. (assembly GCA_966435935.1). Classification (GTDB taxonomy): domain Bacteria; phylum Actinomycetota; class Actinomycetes; order Mycobacteriales; family Mycobacteriaceae; genus Nocardia. The sequence goes on along the minus strand of CBJNFW010000008.1, from coordinate 4,773 downwards.
TGGGGGGGCGGGTGGCGCAGTGGATCGCGGCGGAATATCCCGGCCGGGTGCGGGCTCTCGTGCTGGGCTGTACCTCACCGGGCGGGCGGCACGGCGTGGATCGCGGAAACGATATCCGCCGTCTGCTCGCCGATCCGGCCACCGCACAACGGACGCTGCTGGATCTGATGTACACACCGGACTGGCTGGCCCGCACCACCGGGCCGTATCAGACGCTCGGCGACCCGGCGATGCCCTCGTACGCGCTGCGCCGGCACCTGATCGCGAGCCATCGGCACGACGCGTGGGACGTGCTGCCCACCATCATCGCGCCGACACTCGTCGTGCACGGCGCGGACGATCGGTTCAACCCCGTGGCCAACGCCCCGTTGCTCGCCGAACGCGTTCCGGGCGCGCGACTCGAGCTGATTGCCGGAGCGAGGCATGCGTATTTCGAGGAATTCCGTTCCACCGCAAGCCCTTTAGTGCGGGATTTTCTCGCCTCGGCCGTCGCGTGAGGGAGTGTTTCCGGACATCCGCCACCCGGCCGGCCCGCACCGGCGCCCCTGGCGGTCGGCGGTGAACCTGGTGTCGCCCAGATTGGCGCAAACAAGTGTTGGTCCTCATCGACAGGGCATGCCAAGCGCGGTGTCGTGCTCGGCGTCGGCAGTGCTGGGCGAGGCCGGGCCGCCGTGGCGGGCGTGACGACGACGGTTGTCGACCGCGCCGATGGATTCTGATCGTGGTGCCGGGTTGCCGGGTTGCTCGAGCGTGGCGAAGGGCGGCCGCACGAGGCGACCGCCCTTCGTCGAACGCGCTTCGCGATCGCGGCCGATCGCCGCGAATCGGCAGGAAGAGCTAGCTCAGGCGCTCGAGCACCATCGCCATGCCCTGGCCGCCGCCGACGCACATGGTCTCCAGACCGAACTGCTTGTCGTGGGTCTGCAGGTTGTTGATCAGGGTGGCGCTGATCCGGGCACCGGTCATGCCGAACGGGTGGCCGAGGGCGATCGCGCCACCGGAGACGTTCAGCTTGTCCAGATCCATCTTCAGCTCGCGCGCCGAGCCGAGCACCTGCACGGCGAAGGCCTCGTTGATCTCGTAGAGGTCGATGTCGTCGATGGTCTTACCGGCGATCTTCAGTGCCTTGCGCACGGCCTCGATCGGACCCAGGCCCATGATCTCCGGCGACAGACCCGACACGCCGGTGGACACGATCCGCGCCAGCGGGGTCAGGCCCAGCTCCTTGGCCTTGGTGTCGCTCATGATGACCAGCGCGGCGGCGCCGTCGTTGAGCGGGCACGCGTTACCGGCGGTGACCGTGCCGTCCGGGCGGAAGACCGGCTTGAGCTGCGAGATCTTCTCGTAGGTGGTGCCGGGGCGCGGGCCGTCGTCGGTGGAGACGACGGTGCCGTCCGGCAGCGTCACCGGGCTGATCTCCCGCTCGAAGAAACCGGCCTTGATGGCCTCCTCGGCGCGGTTCTGCGACCGCACGCCCCAGTGGTCCTGGTCCTCACGGGAGATCCCGGTGTGCTGAGCGACGTTCTCGGCGGTCTGGCCCATCGCGATGTAGATATCGGGCAGCTCGCCGCTCTCGCGCGGATCGGTCCAGCCGCCGGAACCGCCTTCGGCGCGCTTGACCGTGCGGGCCTCGGCCTCGGCGAACTGGCCGTTGTGGGTGTCGGGCCAGCCGTCGGAGGTGCCCTTCGGGAAGCGGGAGACGGTCTCGACGCCGGCGGAGATGAACACATCGCCCTCACCGGCCTTGATCGCGTGCAGCGCCATGCGGGTGGTCTGCAGCGAGGAGGAGCAGTACCGGTTCAGCGTGACGCCGGGCAGGAAGTCGTAACCCAGCTGGGTGGCCACGACCTTGGCCATGTTGAAACCGGCCTCGCCGCCGGGCTGACCGCAGCCGAGCATCAGGTCGTCGATCTGGGTCGGGTCCAGAGCCGGGACCTTGTCCAGGGCGGCGCGGACCATCTGCGCGGCGAGGTCGTCCGGGCGCATGCTCACGAGGGAACCCTTGCCCGCGCGGCCGATGGGGGAGCGGGCGAAGGAAACGATGACGGCCTCTGGCATGAGGACTCCTTTGTCGGGCGAGTGAACGACCGGCCGGTCATTCGGTACTCGAGTGCGGAATTCCCCTCCGAATTTACGTCGCCTGGGTCGAGGGTCCGACACCCGGTATGCGGTAATCGGGCCATGCCTGGTCCGGCGTGTCGGCCACGGCGGGCTTACCGTCCGAGACCGTGGCCATGGCGTGGGCCTCGCGATCGGCGATCTCCCGTAGCACCGCGGGAAGCAGATGTCCGGCCGCGAGTTCGTATCCCGCGGCCGACGGGTGGAAACCGTCGGCGGAGAACAGGATCTCGGGGGTACTGCGGAAATCGGGACCCAGCAGATCGCCCATTCGCACGGCACATCCACCCGCGGCCCGGGTCGCCGCCGCCTGTGCGCGGGCGAGCCGGACGCTCCAGCTGTGCACCAGGGTGCGCAGCGGTTGCGGGATCGCCGCCACCGTACCCAGATCCGGGCAGGTGCCGACCACGACGACACTTCCGGCCTTGTACAGGCGTTCGACCGCGCTGCCCAAGCGATGGGCGGACTGCAGGACCGAATGTTTCTTCGTGACGTCGTTCGCCCCGACCAGGATGACCGCCACGTCGGGCGGCGGCCCGGCCACGAACATCGCATCCACCTGTCCGGCCAGGCCTTTCGAGGTCGCGCCGGAAATGGCCTTGGTGCTCAACCGGATTCGCCGCCCGGTCGCCTCGGCCACACCGCGGGCGATCCGCACGCCGAGCACCTCCTCGGCGCTGCGGCAGCCGACACCGGCCGCCGTGGAATCGCCGAAGATCATCAGATGAATGTCGAAAGGTGTTCCGGTGCGCCATGTTTCGGGTGCGATACACGCCGCGGTGTACACGCCGTCGGCCTCCGGAGGTTTGGAGGTGTCCCGCCCGATCACCGTGCGCGCGGCCTGCGCCTGCGACATCAGCAGGCGGTAGGTCGCCCACGAGGCGGTTCCGGCCCCGGAACCCGCCACGACTGTCGCGGCACTCGTCACCGCGAATGTGCGCCAGCCCTTTACCACGGCAGTGCCTCTCCGTCCTCGTTATCCGATTAGTCCCTGTTCATCGGCTCGCTCGACCGTTCGCATCCATGGTGCCCCATCACCCGCCCGCGAGCACCCCTCGAATTGTCAGCCGCACCCGTTACCCGGCTTCGCACATCTTCCGCGCGTTGTATCGGGTGCGGATCGAGCGACCATATGCGCCGGCCTTCTTCCAGCGGCACCGGCAGCAGACCATCCAACGAACTGTTCTGAGCGCTGCCGGATCGACCAGCGGGAACGACCCGGCCCAGAGCGTTGACACCCCGGCCGGTGACGCAGCCCGTCCGACCCACCTGTCCGAAAAGTCGAGAGCACCTCGTCCGGCAAACCGGACGAGGTGCGGAATCTGCGGAAAATCTGCTGGTCAGTGTCCGGGAGGCGCCGGGACGTCGAAGGTGGCGTGGCTGGGGACGCTCAGGTTGTCGGTCGTCACAGTGACGTCGATCCGGCCCGGGCCGGTGTTCTGGTACACGGCGTAGAGAATGCTGCCGTAGATGCCCGAGACGACGTTCACCCGCCACTGACCGGTGGCGCCGGTGTTCAGGTTGCGCCAGGCGACGGTGGTGTCCACATTGCACAGCGGGGCCAGCGGGTACGAGCCCGAGCCGAGGCCCTGGATGGCGAGAGCCTGAACGTTGAACACGGCCCGGCCGGCGTAATCGGGGCTGGTATCGGCCCAGGTCCGGATATTTCCGCCGCAGAGCCCGCCGTGGAACAGGCTGGGTGTCTGCGGGAATTCGACGCTCTGCGCGCCCGCGACGGCGGACGACGCGATCACGGCGGCGGCTCCGAGGGAGCCGAGCAGAATTGCGGCATTGCGGGCAGTCCGGGGCATCCTCACGCCGGAGATGATAGGGCAGGAAGCGGCGCTCCGGGGCGCGAGCGTAAGCCGGGGTCACAGCAGCACTGTCGGCTATCTCTGGAACGATGGGCGTCATGCGCATCGCGAACCATGTCGTCGAGCTGATCGGCAACACCCCGCTCGTTCGGTTGAACTCGGTGGTGGGGCCCGAATCCGGCCTGGTGGCGGCCAAGATCGAATATATGAACCCGGGTGGCAGTTCCAAGGACCGCATCGCGGTCAAGATGATCGACGCCGCCGAGGAGCAGGGGCTGTTGTCCCCGGGCGGCACGATCGTCGAGCCGACTTCCGGCAACACCGGCGTGGGCCTGGCGCTCGTCGCCCAGCAGCGCGGCTACAAATGCGTTTTCGTGTGCCCGGACAAGGTCGGCGAGGACAAGCGGAACGTGCTGCGGGCCTATGGCGCGGAGGTCGTGGTGTGCCCGACGGCCGTCCCGCCCGAGCATCCGGACAGCTACTACCAGGTCTCCGATCGTCTGGTGCGCGAGATCCCGGGTGCGTGGAAGCCGGATCAGTACTCCAACCCCGGCGGACCGGCCAGCCACTACGAGACCACCGGCCCGGAGATCTGGCGTGATACCGACGGCAAGGTGACGCATTTCGTCGCGGGCGTCGGCACCGGCGGCACCATCACCGGCACCGGCCGGTATCTCAAGGAGGTCTCCGGCGGCAAGGTGACGGTCGTCGGCGTGGATCCGGAGGGTTCGGTGTACTCCGGCGGCAGCGGCCGGCCGTACCTGGTCGAGGGCGTCGGCGAGGATTTCTGGCCGACCGCCTACGACCCGGCGGTCCCGGACGAGATCATCGCCGTCTCCGA
>CBJNFW010000007.1:0-63406 GCA_966435935.1 uncultured Nocardia sp. | reverse complement strand
ATCGCCTCCGCATCGATGTCTTCGCCGGCACCTTCCCCAAATCCCTCGCCCTGCGTCCCCTGTTGAACGCCACCCAACTCGCCCCCCAACACCTCGACCTGGACCCCGCCGCCCCCAGCTTCGTCAACCTCCCCACGAACACGCCGATCCCGTGACCACGGTCCCAACTCGAGGCCGGGCCGCCCCCGGTACCGCAGCCCGCGCCGTGACCGCGCCGGCGCTGAATGGCGTTGGCATACTGGCGATATGCCGGACTACGACGAATTCGGGATGTTCCAGGAGAACGCGGCCGAGGCGGGCCTGCCGTGGCCGGGGCCGCCCGTGGTGCGCCGCCGGACCACGCGGCTCGCGTCGGGGCGGCAGGTGAGCGCTCTGCAGTGGGGACAGGGTGAGCCCGGACTGGTGCTGCTGCACGGCGGTGCGCAGAACGCGCACACCTGGGACACCGTGGCGCTGGCCCTGAACCGTCCGCTGCTGGCGGTGGATCTGCCCGGGCACGGACATTCGGATTGGTGGCCCGACCACGATTACACCCCGGAGCGGCTGGCCGACGCGGTCGCCGAGGCTCGTGCGGCACTGGCTCCGGCGGCGACGAGCGTCGTCGGCATGTCACTCGGCGGCCTCACGGCGCTGCGCCTCACCGCCCGGCATCCGGAGACGGTGTCCCGGCTGATGCTCGTGGACGTCACTCCCGGTGCCGGGAACGCACCGGGCAAGACCGCTGCGATCACCGCTTTCGTCAACGGCCCCAAGGATTTCGAGAGTTTCGAGGAGATCCTGGAGCGGACCGTCGCGCACAATCCGGGCCGCTCGGCGGCATCGCTGCGACGCGGTGTGCTGCACAACGCGCGGCCGCGTCCGGACGGCCGCTGGGAGTGGCGTTACGACCGGCTGCGCCCGACCGCCGGCGCCCGGTTCGACTTCAGCGGTCTGTGGGACGACGTGTCCGCGCTGCGGGTGCCGTTACTGCTGGTCCGAGGTTCGCGCTCACCGGTTGTCGACGACGGCGACGTCGCGGAGCTGCGTCGCCGCAGACCCGACGCGCAGGTGGTCACCGTCGAGGGCGCGGGACATTCGGTACAGGGGGACCGTCCAGTCGAACTGGCCGGAATAATCGGTGAATTCGCCTGAGCCGCAACGGCTGTCCTGCGCCGCGCGGCTGATCGCCTCGTACGGCCCGGCCCGGGCGAAACGCGCGACTGCGAGCACAGCCGACTCACCACAACCGTCGGCGGGTCGTCCTTGTTCGTCGGCAGCGTGTAGACCGAGCGGGTGGGGAGTTCAGTGCGTGAGGATCTTGGAGAGGAAGTCGCGGGCGCGCTCGGTGCGCGGCCCGGCGAAAAAGTCCTGCGGCGCAGCCGATTCCACGATCCGCCCGGCGTCGAGGAAGACCACCCGGTCCGCGACCCGGCTGGCGAAGCCCATCTCGTGGGTGACCACGAGCATCGTCATACCCTCCGCGGCCAGTTCGCTCATCACGTCCAGGACTTCGTTGGTCATCTCGGGGTCCAGCGCCGATGTCGGCTCGTCGAACAGCAGCACTCGCGGTTCCATGGCCAGCGCGCGGGCAATGGCGACGCGTTGCTGCTGACCTCCCGACAGTTGTGCGGGATAGGACTGCGCCTTGTCGGCCAGGCCGACCCGGGCGAGCAACTCGTGCGCACGTTCCTGAGCCCGGCGAACCGGTACGCCCCTCACACGCACCGGGGCCAGGGTGATGTTGTCCAGCACCGTCTTGTGCCCGAAGAGGTTGAAGGACTGGAACACCATGCCCACCTGCGCCCGCATCCGCGCCAGTTCGCGTCCCTCCAGGGGCATCGGGACGCCGTCCAGGAGTATCTCGCCGGAGTCGATCGTCTCCAGCCGGTTGACGCAGCGGATCAGCGTCGATTTGCCGGAACCGGAAGCGCCGAGCAGCACGACCACTTCACCGGCGCGCACCTCGAGATCGATGTCGTGGAGCACCTGTTGCGCCCCGAACGATTTGTCGACTCCGGCGAGGCGGAGCAGTGGCTGTGATGCGGAATCGGCAGGCATGGGAAAAGCATGCCGACCGGGGAACCATAGGTCCAATGAAGGTTTCGTCGCCTTTGTGTGGAAATTGTTTATCGGTGCGCTTAGCCTTCACCGGCGCGGCGGATGCGCTCGGCTACACCCAGCCCGCGGTCAGCTACCAGATGCACACCTCCGACGGCACGATCAGCCGCCCCCTGCGCCTGCGCGACGAAGCCGTTCCGGAATTCCCGCGTGACACTCGCATCGGCGCGCGATCCAATCCACGCACGGTGATCTGAACAATGGCAACGCCGCCTGCGTCCACGCCACACTGTGCGGGTGACCGCCACGACCCCGCACCCCGTCAGCAGCCGTTATCGCGATCCCGAATTCACGGCCCTGTCCAGGACCAACGCGACCATCGAGCTGCAACTGGCCCACCGTTCGGTGCGCGCCTTCCTGGACGCGCCCGTGGGCGAGGAGGAGTTGACGGCGATCGTGGCCGCGGCTCAGTCCGCGTCGACATCGTCGAATCTGCAGGCGTGGAGCGTGATCGCGGTGCGCGACCCGGCACGGCGGGACCGGCTCGCGACGCTGGCGGGTGATCAGGACTTCATCCGTCGTGCCCCGCTGTTCCTGGTGTGGCTGGCCGATCTGGGCCGCGCCGCGCGGGTCGCGGCGGCCCGGCAGGCTGCACTTGATGCGACGCACTACCTCGAATCGACCATCCTCGGTTTCGTCGACGCCTCGCTCGCCGCGCAGAACGCGGTGCTCGCCGCCGAATCCCTCGGCCTGGGAACGGTATTCGTGGGCGCCATCCGCAACTCGCCGGATGCGGTGGCCGCCGAGCTGCATCTGCCCGATCGGGTGTTCGCCACTTTCGGCCTGGCGGTGGGCGTTCCCGATCCGGCCGAATCCGCCGGTGTCAAGCCCCGTCTGCCACAACGGGTCGTGCTGCATCGTGAGATCTACGACGACGGTGGCGACAGCCTGATCGGCGACTACGACGCGCGTCTCGCGCAGTACAACGCCGAACACTCCCGTTCCGCCGGATGGATCACGCCGGTGCTGAGACGGCTCGCTGATCGCGACAGCCTGAAAGGCCGCGACCGGCTGCGCGAGCATCTGCGCCGACAGGGGCTGCCGTCGCAGTAGCGGGCCGCTTGCCCGTGTCGTACCGCGGTACCACTGCTCGCCGAGAATTCCTGCCGCGGTACCACCGATCGCCGCCACCGCGCTCCTAGCTTGGGATACGGAGGCGAGCCGGATCGGCCGGACCGCGCGGACACAGGGGCGAGTGATGATCGAGGCACATCGGCTCACGAAGAGATACGGCGAGAAAACGGCGGTGGACGGGCTGGACTTCACCGTCCGCCCCGGGGTGGTGACCGGATTCCTCGGGCCGAACGGCGCGGGCAAATCCACCACGATGCGGATGATCGTCGGACTCGACGCACCGAGCACGGGAACGGTCACGGTGAACGGGCGCCGCTACGCGGAACATCCGGCGCCGCTGCAGGAGGTCGGCGCTCTGCTGGAGGCTCGGTCGATCCATCCGGGCCGGTCGGCGTTCAATCATCTGCTGGCACAAGCGCAGACGCACGGAATACCGCGTCGGCGCGTAACCGAGGTGATCGAGCTGACCGGCCTGGAGGCGGTGGCCGGAAAACGCGCCGGTGGTTTCTCGCTCGGGATGGGGCAGCGGCTGGGCATCGCCGCGGCGCTGCTGGGCGATCCGGAGACCATCATGCTCGACGAGCCGGTCAACGGACTGGATCCCGAAGGCGTGCTGTGGATCCGCAACCTGCTCACCGCACTCGCCGCCGAGGGGCGCACGGTCTTCGTCTCCTCCCATCTGATGAGCGAAATGGCCTTGGTCGCGGAACATCTCATCATCGTCGGGCGCGGCAGACTGCTCGCCGACACCACCGTGGCCGATCTGGTCCGCCAGGCCGGCGGCGATACCGTCACCGTCGCGAGCGCTGATCCGGTGCGGTTGCGGGAGGTGCTGGCCGCACCGGGTGTGCGGATCACCGGACGATCCGGCTCGGAAACCCTGCAGGTGAGCGGATTGTCCACGCGCGCAATCGGGTCCACGGCCGCCGAACACGGTATCGCATTGTACGAGCTGACCGCGCGGACCGTCTCGCTGGAACAGGCGTTCATGGACCTGACCCGGGATTCGGTCGAATACCACGGCAACACCGCTATCGAGACCCTCCGGAGGGCAGCATGACCACGACCATCACCCGGGCCCCCGCACGCTCCACTCGCACCGCCTATCGGGTGACCGCGGCGCGGGTCCTGCGTTCGGAGTGGACGAAACTCTGGTCGCTGCGCTCCACCTGGATCACTCTCGCGCTCGGCCTGTTGTTCCTGGTGGGCTTCGGTGTCATCGCCGCGGTCCAGTACAACTCCAAGGTGCACTCCGGGCAGACCCTCGACACCCAGTGGGCCGGCTCGACCGCGCTGAGCCTGTCCCTGTTCGGGATCAATTTCGCGGAACTGGCGCTGGGAGTGCTGGGTGTGCTGATCGTGGCGGGTGAGTACTCGACCGGAATGATCCGCTCCACGCTCGCCGCGGTGCCGCGCCGGCTGCCCGTGCTCTGGTCGAAGGCCGCCGTTTTCGGGGCCGTGGCACTGGTCGCCGGGACGGCCGGCGCATTCGCCACCTATCTGATCGACCACGCCGTCGTCTCCGGAACCCCTGCGGCGCAATCGATCACGGAGGCGGGCGTGCTGCGTAGCCTCTTCGGCGCCGGGCTGTATCTCGCACTCGTCGGTGTCGTCGGCGCGGCCCTCGGCGTGCTGATGCGGTCGGTGGCCGGAAGCGTCGCGGTGCTGATCGGCGTGCTGCTGCTGATCCCGAGCCTGGTCTCGCTGCTGCCGCACAGCTGGCAGAACGACGTCGGCCCATATCTGCCCAGCAACGCCGGGCAGGCGATGTTCGCGCTGCATCACGACGCGAGTTCGTTGTCGCCGACGGCCGGGCTGCTGGTCTTCCTCGGCTGGACGGTGCTCGCGCTGGCCGGGGCGGCGTACCGCCTGGCGCGCACCGACGCGTGAGAGCGGACCGCGGCCTCGGTGTGGTCCCGGTGCCGCGATCCGGTCGGTCGTCGGACACGATGGGCTGGTGACACCGATGGGCACCGACGCCACAACAGGGATCGCGATCCGGTCGTTGCCGGGCTTCGCCGCACCGGTGATCGAGCGTTTCGCCCGGCTCCGGCAGCGGCTGCTGCGGCTGGACCGGGCGCGTCCGTGGATTCTCGACGCCGCCGTGACCGCGGTGGTCTTCCTGGTCTTCGGCGGGCCGGACCTGTGGCGGCCCGCGCATTCCGGCGGCCCGCACGACCCGCAGGTCGTACTCACCCCGCTGTCCGCGCCGATCGGTCTGCTACTTCAGGCCGGATTGCTGCTGCCGCTGCTGTGGCGAAGGCGCGCGCCCACGGTCGCGTTCGGGGTGATCGCGGCGGTATTCCTCGTGCAGTGGTTACTGGGCGCGGGTCTGCGCGCCGATGCCGCCCTGCTGATCGCGCTGTACAGCGTGGCGTTGCGCGCCCGGCCGGACCGGCTGCTGTGGTCGTGCGTCGCGGCCGCAGCGGTCATGGTGCCGGTCGCATTCCGGGTCGCGGGTGGTGCGCTGCGCTGGGAGGTGCTGTTCTTTCTGCTGTGTGCCGTGACCGCCGCCGTCGCACTGGGATTGGTGGTGCGCTCGCGCCGGGCGCAACTGGTCGCGCTGCGCGAGCGCGCCGCCCAGCTGGAAATCGAGCGCGACCAGCGCAGCCGGCTGGCCGCCGCGACCGAACGCACCCGGGTGGCGCGGGAGATGCACGACATCATCGGGCACAATCTGTCGGTCATCATCACCGTAGCCGACGGTGGCGCCTACGCCGCCGAGACCGATCCCGAGCGCGGCAGGGAAGCGCTGCTGCTCATCGGTGACGCCGGGCGGCAGGCGCTGGGCGAGTTGCGGCGCATGCTCGGCGTGCTGCGTGAGCGAAGCACCGAACCCGCCGAGACTCCCGAACTCGAACCGCAACCCGGGATCACCGAACTCGAGACGTTGTTCGCCCGGGTGCGGGCGGCCGGAACCGAGGTCGTCTATCACAGCGGCGGCGTACTGGACGGCCTCGATCGCGGCGTGCAGCTGATGGCGTACCGCATCGTGCAGGAGGCGCTGACCAATACGCTCAAACATGTCGGTCCGGGCAGCCGGGCCGATGTCACGATCAGCGCGGACGACGCGCACCTGCGGATCAGCGTGCGCGACACCGGACGCCGCGACGCCGCCGCCGGACCGGCAGTGCCCGGCGAGGGACACGGCCTGGCCGGAATGCGCGAGCGCGCCGCCCTGTACGGCGGCACCGTAACAGCGGGCCCCACCTCCGGCGGCGGGTGGAAGGTGGAGGCTATTCTCGACCTCACCGATAACGCCCCGATCCCGAAATCCGCAGGCGGACAACCGTGACCACCGTCCTGATCGTCGACGACCAGCCGTTGCAGCGCTACGGACTGCGCATGCTGCTGGACGCCGCGCCCGAGACCGAGGTGGTCGGCGAGGCCGCGCACGGAGCCGAGGCCGTGCGCGCCGCGGCCGAACTGCGGCCCGATGTCGTGCTGATGGACATCCGGATGCCCGGTATGGACGGCATCGAGGCCACCCGCCGTATCGTGGCCGCCGGAGGACGTTCGCGCATCCTCGTGATGACCACCTTCGACCTCGACGAATACGCCTATGCCGCACTGCGTGCCGGGGCCAGCGGATTCCTGCTGAAGGACGCGCATCCCGAGGAGCTCCTGGCCGGGATCCGCGCGGTCGCCGGAGGGGACGCGGTGATCGCCCCGACCCTCACCCGCCGCCTGCTGGACACCTACGCGCAGCATCTGCCCACGGGCCCGTCCGGACCGCCCGGCGGAAACGACCCGCGCTGGCTGTCCCTCACCGACCGCGAGCGCGAGATTCTGGTCGCCATCGGCCACGGCTGGACCAACGGCGAGATCGCCGAACGCCTCGTACTCTCCGAATCGACCGTCAAGACCCACGTCGGCCGAGTCCTGTCCAAACTCGGCGCCCGCGACCGCATCCAAGCGGTGATCATCGCCTACGACCTCGGCCTGACCCAACCCAATTCGCCGAACTGACCCGTCGCGGCGGCAACGCGGTCCGCGAGCTGCCGGCGCTGAACCGGGCGTCCGCGGGCGGGCGAGTACCGGTCGCGATCCTTTCGACGGCGGTGCGTCCGAGAGATGAAACCGACTGCGACACACCATGTGCCGACGCGAATTCCACGCTCGCATCCACTCGAGCCTGCCACCGGGTGCTCGGCTGGTCGCGGTGCTCCGGCGGTCACGGGTAGCCGGGCGGTGGGGGTTCTCGTGCGGCGCAACGAGTTTGTCGGCGGCGCCCGATCGTCGCGTGGGTTCGTGGCGGATCACTGTTGCGGGGAGTCTCGTCCGGGGATCCGACAGGAGCGCGCGAGTCCGGTCCGGCACCGGGCCACCGACCGTACGCGGGCGCGACTCGCCGATCGCGATGAGGAGAGAGTGGCGCGATGCGACGAAGCATCACCGGGCCGGTGTCCAGGCATCTGATCGTTGCGGCGAGTGTAGTCCCAGCCCGGAATCCTGGTCCGGGAGTTCCGGCTCACCAACGCCGCGGTACTGGGCGCACTGCTGGGCAACGCCTCCCAGCCGCTGGCCGTCCCGCAGACCAGTCCCGGCTTCTTCGACGGGGGCCCGGTGCGCGGCAAGGACTTTCCGCTGCCCCAGGACATCGCGCACAACCCGGCACTGACACCGCTGACCGGCGCGGCACTCGGCCCGGACTCCCTGGGCATCCCGGATCGGCCGTACCTCCCGCTGTGCACCTGGCGCAACTACGACCGCATCGGTGCACCCGGCGCGCCGGTCTACCGCGACCGCGCCGGAAAGCCCTACGCCACACCGGAAACCGAGGTGACCGATATCGGCGAGCTGGCACGCAGCCTGGCCGAGCAGCCGTTGCCGTTCACCGAGGACTACTTCCCGACCGAATTGGCGACCGATATCTTCCAGGTCGAGCACCCGCAGATATCTCGGCTCCTGGTGCACCCGGAGGGCACAGCGGCCAACCCGGCGATCGATCTGCTCGGTGGTTCGGGGCTGGTGATCTCCAACGGCACACCACATTCAGGTCATCTGGCCGTCGCGCCAGGCTATCACCACCTGGATGTCCTCACCGCCTCCGCCGCGCAGAACAACCATCGCCCCGAGCCGATATCCACCACCCTGGCCGACTTCGCCGTCGCGCCGAAGTAACTCCGGCGCTCCCGATTTGTCTACCAGAAGGGTTGCGGGACAGGGCTGTTCAAACATCAACCGGAGCTTGCCGCGCGCGGAGCCGAGCGCTGACCAGCGATGTGCCGACTGCGCCGCACGCTCTCCGGCGAGCAAGCGCCGGGACGTGTGACAGATCGCCCGCAACCCGACGGCTCGGCCACAGGTAACGCCCGGGGATCGCCGGCCAGCGGCGGTCCCCGAGCACCCGATCAGTGTCCGATGTAGACCGACTTGAGGTTGAAGTACGCCTCGATGCCCTTGCGGCCCCGCTCGCCGCCCCAGCCGGACTGCTTGTGCCCGGAGATCGGCATCGAGGGATCCGAGGCGAGGGCGGAATTCACCCAGACCTGGCCCGCGTGAAGCGCGTTGACGACGCGGTGGGCGCGGCCGAGGTTCTCGGTCCAGATCGAGCCCGCGAGCCCGTAGTGGGTATCGTTCGCCGCGGCGATCACCTCGTCCTCGTCGTCGAACGGGATCACCGAACCGACCGGCCCGAAGATCTCCTCGCGAATCAGGCGCATATCGGGCGTGGTGCCGGTGATGATGGTCGCCTGGTAGAAGTAGCCGCGGCGATCGAGCGGCTGCCCGCCGGTCACCACCTGCGCGCCCGCGGCGACGCCGTCGTCCACGATGCCCTTCACGCGCCAGCGCTGCTTCTCGCTGATCAGCGGTCCCAGAACGGAATTGGGGTCGTCGCTGCCGCCCATCGGCAGCATCTGCGCGAAGGCGGCCAGGCCCTCGACCACCCGGTCGTAGATGCCGCGTTGCACGTAGATGCGCGAGGTGCACGAGCAGTTCTGCCCGGAACCGGCGAGCAGGCCCATACCGGCGCCCATGATCGCCTTGTCCAGATTGGCGTCGTCGAACATGATCAGCGGTGACTTGCCGCCGAGTTCGAGCGTGAGGCGCTTGAGGTTACCGGCGGCCGCGTGCACGATCAGCCGCCCGACCTCGGTCGAACCGGTGAACGAGATCTTGTCGACGTCCGGATGCGCGGTGAGCGCGGCGCCCGTGGTCTCGCCGTATCCGGTGATGACGTTCAGCACCCCGTCCGGCAGCCCGGCCTCGCGGAAGATCTCCTCCAGCTTCAGCGCGGTCAGCGGCGTCTCCTCGGCGGGTTTGAGCACGGCGCTGCATCCGGCCGCGAGGGCCGGGGCGACCTTGAGCATCGCGACGAAGAACGGCCCGTTCCAGGGAATGATCAGGCCGACAACGCCGACCGGCTCGTACTGCGTGAACGTGTGGTAGGTCTCGAACTCGCCCAGCAGACCGTCGGATACGAGATTCGCCGACTCGCCGTGGATCTTGCCGACCCATCCGGCGTAGTACACCAGCATCTCGAGTGAGACCTTGATGATGTGGCTCGCGGCCGTGGCGTTCATGCCGTTGTCCCGGGCCTCGAGTTCGGCGAGTTCGTCGATGCGGTCGCGGATGATGTTCGCGGCCCGGAAAAGCACGTCGGCGCGGTGCGCGGCGGGCAGCTTGCGCCACACGCCCGAGTCGAACGTCTCGCGGGCCCTGGCCACCGCCTCGTCGACGGCCTTCTGATCGGAATCGGGAACCTCCGCGATCAACTCCTCGGTGGAGGGGTCGTAGACCGGGATGATCCCGGAACTCGGGCTTTCGACCGCAGGATCGACCTCGATGGCGTTACTCACTGTCCCTTGTCCTTTCGCCGAGCCGCTTCGACACGTGCGAGCGCCTCTCCGTGGATGCGAATGCGACGAGAATATCACTCTCGTCAACGGATAATCCAAATTGCGTCAGACGAGAGTATTAATCTACCGTGGCTCCGAGCGATGAGTTTCCGCCCGCCGGGGCGTCTATCTCGTTGAGGCCGTGCCGGTCTCGGAGATCAGTCGAGGAGGGCCCGATGGTGATGGATTCCGAACCCACGAAACCGCGGCGGTTGGCGGAGCATCCGACCGTCAAGCGGATGGCCGAACAGGAGCGGGTGCGACCCGCTGCGGTGCTGAGTGCCGAACGGCTGCGTGAGATCTGCCGGGAGGCCGGCGCGGACGATGCCGGATTCGTCGCCGTGGACGATCCGCGCGTGGCCCCGGAACTGGAGCATGCGCGCGGAATTCTGCCCGCCGCAAGGACTTTCGTGTCCTTCTGCGTGCGGATGAACCGCGACAACCTGCGCGCCCCGATGCGCAGCCTGGCCAACGCCGAGTTCAATCACGCCGACGACGAGACAAACGAGGTGTCCCGCCGGATCACCCGGGCGCTACAGGATGCCGGATACCGCGCGGTGTATCCCGCGCCGGGGTATCCGATGGAGGTCGACCAGTTCCCGGGGCGGATCTGGGTCATCGCGCACAAGGTGGTGGCCGAGGCCGCCGGATTGGGCGTCATGGGCATCCACCGCAACGTGATTCACCCGAAGTTCGGCAACTTCATCCTGCTCGGCACCGTGGTCACCGATGCGGAGGTGGACGAGCCGAGCGCGGCGCTCGAGTTCAATCCGTGTCTCGAGTGCAAGCTGTGCGTATCGGCCTGTCCGGTCGGAGCGATCGCCGAGGAGGGCGGCTTCGACTTCCAGGCCTGCTATACCCACAACTACCGCGAATTCATGGGCGGCTTCACCGACTGGGCCGAGACCATCGCCGACAGCGCGGACCGCGACGAGTATCGCGAGCGGGTGACCACGGGCGAATCGTTCTCGATGTGGCAGAGCCTGTCGTTCAAACCCAACTACAAGGCCGGGTACTGCATGGCGGTGTGCCCGGCGGGGGAGGACGTCATCGGGGCCTTCCTGGACAATCGCCGGGAACATCTGGACGAGGTCGTGCGCCCCCTGCAGAACAAGGCCGAACCGGTCTACGTACTGTCGGGATCGGCGGCCGAAGAGCATGTCACGCGGCGGTTTCCGCACAAGACCGCGAAGCCGGTCACCAATGGCTTCCCGGACGAGGTCAACGATCTGCTCGACCAGATCGGCCCCCGCCCGCGCCCGCGCGATCCGTCGGCGTGAGCGGTGCTCCGGGGCGGCTGCGCGCTGAACCGTTGCGTCGTGGTCGATCCGGCGTCCGGCGCAGTCGTCGAGGTGGGTCGCTGCCGGGTGTACGGCAGCGGCGAATCGGGAGCGCAACGGCGGGAGACGAATCCGCTTGCCGCCGTTCCGCACCAGCGTCGAGTCGCTGCCGAGCCCCGGGCGCATCGATACCGTCAGCAGAAGGCGAATCTTCCGAACGGCAGAAGGCTTCGATCGACGCGGCACATCGGCGCATCGAATTCGCTCGCCCGCAGTCGAACCGGTTCGAACGACGGATCGGCGGCGAGCTCAGCCGACCTCCGATGCGCCGAAGAGCAGGCCGATGGTGACCGCACCCGGGTCGGGGACGCCGACGGCGTGGTCGCCGACGTAGCTCGCCCTGCCGCGGCGGGCCCGGATATCCCTGGTGCCGCGCGCGCCATCGACGGCCGCCGTCGCCGCGGCCTCGAATGCCTTGTCCAGTCCGGTATCCGGTGCCAGGGACCGCAGCGCGTCGACAGCGGGGGACAGGGCGTCGACCAGGGTTTTGTCCCCGACCCGTGCCTCGCCGACGCGCTGGATGGCGGCCAGCCCCTCGGTCGCGCCCTCGGCCAGGGCCGCCGGGGTCAGGGTGTCGCCGACGGCAGCGCTGAGGGCCTGGAACAGCAGACCGAACAGCGGGCCGCTGGTGCCGCCGACCCGGTCCAGGAATACGGTCGCGGTCGTGCTCAAAACCGCTCTGGCCGCGGCGCTTTCGGGCAGACCGGCGAGTTCGGAGCGGACCAGTTCGACCGCGCCGGAGATATTGTTGCCGAAGTCCCCGTCGCCTGCGGCCTGGTCGTAGGCGGTCAGCTGCGGTTCGGCGGCGGTGACCCGGTCGGCGAAGCCGAGGATCCAGTCGCGGGCGGTGATTTCGGTCATCGGACGTCCTTGCCGGGTCGCGGATTCGTGGTCCAGGCGGCGGTGTGGGCCGGTGCGTCCCACAGCCGGGTCAGCTCGTCGTCGGCGCGGGTCAACGACAACGAGAAGCCTCGCATATCCAGTGCGGTCCCCAGGGAGCCGACCAGCCGACGTTCCAGTACGACACCGTCTCGAGCGAGAAGCGTTGCGAGACGGTCGAATACGCCGTACAGCTCCAGCGGGGTGGTCGCACCCAGACCGTTCACCAGGGCGATCACGCGGGAACCCGAGCGCAGGTCCAGCGCGGAGGTCAGGGTGCCGGTCATCTCGGTGACCAGCGTGTCGATCCCGGCGTCCGGGCGCACCCGCCCCGAGCGCTCGCCGTGAATGCCGACGCCGTATTCGACCGCGCCACTGGGTAGTTCGAATGCCGGTCGGCCGGTGCCGGGCGCGGTCTGCGCGGCCGAGGCGATCGCGATGCTGCGGCTGGCATCGACGATCCGCTTGCCGAGGCCGGCCAGTTCGCCGAGCGAGCGTCCCTCGTCGGCGGCGGCGCCGAGCAGCTTCTCCACGACCACCGTGGCGCCGGTGCCGCGGCGGCCCACCGCGATGTCCTCGGAGTCGGTGGCCACGTCGTCGTCGACAAGCACGCGTTCACACGCAATACCGTCGTGCTGCAGGCGTTCGGCGGCGATGCCGAAGTTGATCCGGTCCCCGGTGTAGTTCTTCACGATGTGCAGCACCCCGTCGGATTTCGCGACCGCGCGCGATGCCTCGTAGATCTGCCGATTGTGCGGGGAGGCGAAAATCCTTCCGGGACAAGCGGCATCGAGTATGCCGCGGCCGACGAATCCGGCGTGCATCGGCTCGTGCCCCGATCCGCCTCCGGAGACCAGTCCGACCACCCTGCCCGGCGCGGGGTCGACGGCGCTCAGATAGCCCGGATCCGCGGTGTGCGAGACCAGTCCGGCGTGCGCGCGGGCGAAACCGGCCAGCGCACGGTCGACCAGATCATCGGGGGAATGGGCGAAAAAGCTCATGGTTCCCAGGCTACGGCGCGACCGCGTCCGGCTCCTGGGAACGCTCGGCCGCGGCGGCGAGTCGTTGCTCGAGGCGCTCGCCCTCGATGTCCGGATCCGGAACGTACTTCGCGAACCACTGTGGGTGATACCAGAATTGGCGGTATGCGATCGCCATCACGGCGGGGACGAGGGTCAGGCGGACGACGAAGGCGTCCAGCAGCACACCCACCGCGAAACCGAAACCGATCGCCTTGATCGTCGGATCCTTGTTGATCATGAACGCGACGAAGATCGAGAACATGATCAGCGCCGCGGCGGTGACCACGCGCGCGGAGTAGCCGGTGCCGCGCTCGACGGCCAGGCGCGCGTCGCCGTTCTTGGTGAAGTCCTCCTTGATCCGGGAGACCACGAAAACCTCGTAGTCGCTGGACAATCCGAAGATGATGCCGAGCATCACGATCGGCAGGAAGCTGACGATCTCGCTGGGGGCGATACCGAAAATCCGCTGGCCCCAACCCCATTGGAACAGCGCCACCTCGGCCCCGAACGCCGCGCCCACCGAGAGCAGGAACCCGACGATCGATTTGATCGGCACCCAGATCGTGCGGAAGGCGAAGGTCAGCAGGATGAACGCCAGCCCGACCACCACGGCCAGGAACAGCGGCAGCGCCCCGGACAACTTGGCCGAGACGTCGATATTGGACGCGGTCGTGCCGCCGACCAGAATCCTGGCGCCGGTGGACCCCTCGATCGTGGTGCGCTGGTCGCGAATCGAGTGCACCAGATCGGCGGTCCTCGGATCGTTCGGGCCCGACGTCGGAATGACCTGGATGATGTGCAGGGCGCCGGTGGCCGCTCCGGGGACGACGGCCGCGACATCGGGCAGTTTGCCCAGCGCCTGCGTGATCGGGGTGAGTTCGGCGGGATCGGTGAGGTTGTCCACGACGACCAGTAGCGGGCCGTTGTATCCCGGTCCGAAATTCTCCGCGACGATGTCGTAGGCCCGGCGCTGGGTATCCGAGGTCGGTTTGGACGAGCCGCTGGGCAGGCCGAGATTCATCTGCGTCGCCGGGGCCGCGATCACGGCGAGCAGCGCGATACCCAGTACGAGGACCGGAAACCGCCATCGCACAACGAATCTCGCCCAGATCGCGCCGGCGGTGCGCTCGGGCCGTTCGACGGCCTGGCGGGCGATCGCCTCGGGGCGTCCGGGACGCAGCGGGGACTGCAGGAATTTCGCCACCGTCCACCCCGCGAAGCCCAGCGGGGCGGGCAGCAGGGTGAGCGAGACCAGCAGGGCGACCAGAACCGCGGCCGCGGCCGCCTGACCCATCACCGTGAGGAACGGAATGCCCGCCACCGCGAGACCGCACAGCGCGACGATGACCGTGATCCCGGCGAACACCACCGAACTGCCCGCGGTGCCCACCGCCAGCGGAACCGAATCCGCGACGCTCATATCCGTCATCAGGTTGTTGCGGTGCCGGGAGAGGATGAACAGCGCGTAGTCGATGCCGCACGAGAGCCCCAGCATGATCGCCACGGTGGTCGACGCCGAGGCGATGGTGATGACCGATGCCAGCGCGGTGACACCCATCAGCGTGACCACGATCCCGACGATCGCGTTGAGGATCGGCAGGCCCGCGGCTACGAATGCGCCGAAGGTCACCAGGAGGATCACGAACGCGATGATCATGCCGACGATCTCGGGCACCTCCGACACGGAGATGATCCATCCGGGGTAGGCGCTGCCCGAATACTCCACCTGCACACCGGAGTTCCGCGCGGGTTCGACCGCGGTGCGCACGGCGTCGAAGGTGGCGTCCGGCACGTCGGCGGGGGCCTGCGCGTACTGCACCGTCGCGACGGCCGCCTGCCCGCTCGGTGCGATCATGTTGGTCTGGAAGGGGTCGCCGACCGCGACGACGCCCGGAATCGCTTTCAATTTCGTGACCATCGCGCCGATCGAGTTCACGTTCCCGGCGTCGGTGATCTTCGCGTCGCCGTGTGTGGCCAGTACCAGTTGGGTCTGCCCACCGGCCGCCGCGGGCATTTCCCGGGCCAGAAGTGTTGCCACGTCCTCGGATTCGGTGCCCGGGATGGTGAAGTTGTCGTTGGTCTTCCCGCCGCTCACCGTGCCGAGCACGATCATGGCCACCGCGAGCAGCAACCACGCGGCAAGCATCAGTCTGCGGTGCTCGAAGGACCATTTCGCCAGGCGATACAAGTACGTGGACATCCGGCGGCCTTTCCCGTGACATCGAGCTGTCGAAACCAGTGGCCTGTGCACTCCGCGCGGCTGCGCGCACCGAGACCGCCCGCCGCGCCACCCCATCCGCGAACTCGGAGCATACCGAGTGATCGTGTCGGTTCGGCGGATGTGCGCAGGGAGTGATGCGGTGCGGTTGCTACCGGGCGGTCCGCAGCACGATCTTGCCGCGCGTGTGGCCGCCGGCGACCCGGGTGAGCGCCTCGCGGGCCTGATCCAGCGGCAGCACGGCCTCGATCGTGGGCCGCAGGGCACCGGCGTCGACCAGCCGGCTCAGCGCGTCCAGGCGCGCCCGGTCGACGTGTGCGGCGAACGTGTCGCCGGTGATACCGCGTTCCAGGCCGGACAACGGGTCCTGCATGATGATGGAGATCGCCCGGCCGCCGTCCCGGACCGCGGTGAGGGCCTGGTCCCGGGTCGGTCTGCCCGAGGCGTCGAACAGCAGGTCCACACCGCCGCCCACCGCGGTGCGCACCTGATCGGCCCACCCGGGATCGTGATAGTCGAAGACATCGGCGGCACCGAGACCGCGCAGATAGTCGTGATTGCGCGCACTGGCCACGCCCAGCACGCGGGCTCCCGCCGCGGCCGCGATCTGCACCGCGGTACTTCCGACGCCGCCCGCGGCCGCCGTGATCAGTACGGTTTCACCGGCCCGCAACCGGCCGCGGTCGAGGAGTCCCTCGTGAGCGGTTCCGGCGCCGATCACCAGCGCCGCGGCTTCGGGGAAGTCCGCCGCGGCGGGCATCGGAGCGACCCGATCCGAATCCACCAGTGCCAGTTCGGCGAAGCCGCCACCGGCCGGGAATGTCGTCGCGTACACCCGCCGGCCCGCCCGGACCTCGGACCCGTCGCCGACCGCCTCGACGACTCCGGCGATCTCCTGCCCAGGCACGAACGGCGTGCTCATCCCGGGAAAACCACTACTGAGCATCCCGACATCCCACGGCCCGACACCCGCGCAGTGCACCCGCACCAGCACCTGTCCCGGCCCGGGCGCCGGGATCGGCCGATCGGCCAGTTGCACGCTGTCGATCCCGCCCAGCTCCCGCGCTATCGCCACTTGCACAATTCCTCCTCCGCCTCGCGTTCGGTGGATGCGATGGCCGACCGATCTCCGCCAACTCGCAGCACATCGGCCGTCCGACGCTGATGCGCTCGGTGAACCGCCAGCCTGGCACGACTGAACCGAAGCCCGACCACACGTCCCGGAGTCCGGGCGTGTCGGTACGCCCGGCTACGGGAGGGACCGCCACGGCGTTCGTTCGCGACCGGCGGCGGGCGATGCGGCTACCGGGCCGCAATGCCCCGCGGCGGGTACCGTGCGTGCTCCGGCCGGTACCTCGATCAGGTGAGCGCCGAACCGGTCGACCGCCGCATCGAGCGCCTCGTCGACGTCGGTTTCTGCCGTCGCCAGTGCGGGCATCACGGTTTCCGGTGGCCGCCCGATCTGGGCAGGGTGGTGGACGAGCAACTCGGCCGGGCTGGTCGATGGCCTGACCGAATCCCCGACCTTCGTCGCCCCGTGCTCGGGTGTCCCGCGCCGGGCACGGCGACATCGGCCGCACATACCATGTATGAGCCCGCTGCGAGCATGTTCGCGGCAACCCATCACGTCGTTCAGGAGAACTCGTGCCGAACCCGCGGACCTCGGTGAACACCTTCTCGCGCAAGCGGTTTCGGCAGCGCGTACTCGCCTCGTTCTGCGTGGTGCCGGCAATGGCCGCCGTCGTCGGCGCCGCCGTTCCCGCGACCGCGTACGCCGCACCCGCATCCTGCGCACCCGCCACCGCGGCCACCGTCACCATTGCAACCGTCCCGTATCTGGACTGGGCCGAGAATCTCGGGTTCGACGCCCGGGGCGACCTGTGGGTGTCGCGGCTCTACCGCAACGAGGTGCAGCGCTACGACAAGGCGGGCCGGGTCACAGCAACCGTGGCGATCGCTTCGCCGGGGGCGATCCGGCTCGGACCCGACCACAAGCTCTACGTCGTCTACGGCGACAATTCGGTCAACCTGCTCACCGGCACCCACCGCAGCGGTGTCGTCCGCTTCGATCCCGCTGCGGCCGCACCCGTTCCCGAGGTGTTCGTGAGTGGCCTCGCCATGGCCAACGGCGCCGCCTTCGACGAAGCGGGGAACCTCTACGTCGCCGATACCGGGGCGGGCGTGGTCCGCATCCGCCCCGACGCCGCCATCGACACGGACTGGACCCGGCAGGCCAGCAGGTTCGGACTCAACGGCCTTGTCGTTCAAGGTGATTCGGTCTACGCCACCGTCTACCTGGGCGCCCGCGAGCAGGTCCTGCGCATCCCGATCGGCGCACCCGCCCGGCCGGCCGCGGTCGCGGACCTGAGCCTGCCCGACGATCTGGCCCTCGGCCCCGGCGGATACCTGTACGTCGCCACCACCGCGGGCACGCTCGTTCGCGTGGATCCCGGCACCCACGGCGCCTGCACCGTGCTGACCGCCGGCCCCCTCACGGCGGTGGCGGTGTCTCCGGATGGAGACCGCGACCTCTTGGTCGCCACCGGCAGCGGCGAGATACTGCGCGTACACCTCGCCGGCTGACATCGCGGTCCCGTTCGGCCACCCGGTGGTCGAACGCGGATCAATGCCTTCGATACCCGCGCGCGGCATACTGGACAGATAGCGCCGAACTCGTCTTCGGGAGTATCGAGATGGCAACCAACGGGCCTTTCGGGATCGATCCGGAAGAATTCGAACGCGCTCTGCGCGAGGCCGAGATCGAGCTTCGCGACCTGCTCGGAAAGGCCGGCGGATACCTCGACCGCAACGCCGTGAACGGGCTGGCATCGCTGCTCGGCCGGTTCGTTCAGCCGGAGCGAACGCGTCCGCCGGAAGCGGCGGACGCGACCACCGGCGAGACCGGTAGCGGGGTGTGGGCCGTGTACAGCGTCGACGACGCCGGTGAGGCCCGGGTCGAACAGGTCTTCCCGACCGAGCTCGAGGCCTTGCGAGCGCATCGCGACAACACCGACGAGCGTCGCCGGGTGCGGTTCCTGCCCTACGGCGTCCCTGTCGGCGTGCTCGACCAGGCCTGAGGGGTCCTGCCCCGAGAAAGCCCGAGCCTTGCCGTCCGGATCGCGCGGAGGCCGCACGCGACGGGCCGCGGTAATCGATCGTGTGAGAGCGGCACGGGCGGGCATAACTCCGGTATGACGGAGAACACATCGGCCGCGTCGGATTCCACCGCGAAGCCCGTCGGGGCGGCCCCACCCGAACTGGACCAGGACACCCTCGAACGCGCCCGGGAGAAAGTCGACGAACTGGAGGAGATGTACCGGCCCGGCGCACGGTCGTCGGTCGTCGTGCCCGGCACCGACGGCACCATCGCCGGTACCGCCTTCTCCGACACGGTCGGCGAGCAGATCACCGAGAACAAGCCGCCGGAGGATCTCCGTAAGGGCCGCGACACCTGACCAAGGATTCCTCCGCCGAGATGGGGGCAGCCCCGAGCACGCGCCTTCGATCGTCGCTGCGGGCACTCCCAGGTCCGGCCGCGCCCAGCTGTTGACGCCGAGAGCGGCGTCGTGCCGAAGCGAGCTTTTCATGACCGACCGCGGAGAAACTCGGCAGTATCTGAGGGGGCGCTCGGCTCCTGAGATTCATGGCATAATCGCCGACATGGTGGAGCGCTGGACGAAGGAGCGACGGCTCGAACGTACTCGCGCACTGCTGCTGGACGCCGCGCAGGAGGTGTTCGCGGAGAAGGGTTTCGCGGCCGCGACCATCGATGACATCGCGTCCGCGGCCGGTTACACCAAAGGGGCGGTCTACAAGCACTTCGCGGCGAAGGAAGAACTCTTCCTGGCGTTGAGCGACCGGTACTGGCGCCGCTACTTCGACACCTTCACCGAGGTGCTGTCCGGGGCGAGCGAGGTGGGGCCCCGCGAACTCGACGAAATCGCACACCGGTGGCGTCGGCTCGGTCGGGATCGGGGCGCCGAGCACGCCGCGCTCGGACACGAGTTCACGCTGTATCTGATCCGCAATCCCGAGGCGCGCGCACGAGTCGAGGCCAAACGCACGGAGGTCGCCCAGGAATTGGGCGCCTTCGTCACCGAGGGGCTCGAACGAATCGGCGGCACTCTGCTGATTCCACCGCTGACCTTCGCGCACGCGCTCATCGCCACCAGCGATTCGGTCGTGCTGGGCAGCGAGCTGGTCGATATCGATCTCTACCGGCCCGTCCTGGAGATGTACCTGTCGGCGATCAAACTGCCGACCGCGCGGACGGCCTCCACGCCCGGCCCGAGCGCCTGAAGACGCGTGCCGCCGCGTCGGTGCGTGCCGCCCCCGAGGGGTTCGACCGTCGCTATCCTCGCGCTGAAGCGATTGTACGGCAGTGGTTTTCGGTCGTATGCCTCCGGCGGTCGACCGCGCGAGCTGGCATCGAGTCCGTCGGGTAGCGCCGCCGCCTGTTCCGTAATCGCTTATACGTCAACATGTTATGTCGGTGCCTCTGGAGATCGCGTGTCCCACAGTATGGTTGGATGACCTCGGCGCCGGCTCGAGTCCCGCTGCACCCCGGGCGGCCGTCGCCGATCGAAACCGGCCCGTGTGCCGTGTCGTTCGTGTGCCCTCGGCTGCGCCGATGGCGGAAAGTTGGGGACAATGCTCGGAAACACCTTGTGTGCGGCACGCCGCGCTGCGGCGGTCGCAGCGCTGCCCTTGGCCGCCTCGGCCGTATTCGCCGGGTCCGCGGGCGCGGACACCGGCCGGACCGCCGCGCCCGTCGCGGGTATCCCGCTGACTCGGGACACCGCGACGAATCCCGGTGCGCTGGTTCCCGATCCGGTGCTGAACGGCGCGTCGCTGGGCGGTTCGGTCGGCTCCGCGATCGGTTCGGCCGTCGGTTTGGCGACCGGTTCGGTGACCGGTTCCGCCGGTTCGGCCATCGGGAGCGTCATCGGGGCCATCGTCGGGGTGACGAATCCGGGCGTGGTGCCGCAGGTCCTGCCCTGACATCGTCGCCGCTGGCGAAAACCCTTGGTCAACTTCGGTTTTCGCCGGCGCGCCCGGGCCGGGCCGACGATACCGCGGGCACCAGTCGAGGTGCCGGTGGCAGCGGTGCGGACGCCGGGTCGGCACGGAACGCCCGAAGCATGTGGGCGGCGAAACGACGCGACGCCGCCAGCCGCGCGGCGGGCGTATCCGCGTGAATCCCGTTGTTGGCCATGATCGTCAGGATCAGGTCGTCCAGGACGACATCGGCCCGCAGGGAGCCGCTGTCCTTGGCACGGCGGATCAGCTGGGCCGCCCCGGCCAGTGATGCCGTGCGGATCGCGGCGAAGTCCATCGCATGCGGAAATGTGGACATGAAGGCCGCGGTGAAGCCGTGGTCACGGGCCTGCAACTCGCACAGCCGCTCGACCGCGGCGCAGAAGCCGCGCCACGGGTCCGGGTCGGCCAGCCCGTCGTCCACGATGGATCGGCAGGCGAGCATCTGGTCGGTGAACGCCTCGGCGATCAGCAACTCCTTGGTCGGGAAATGGCGGTAGACGGTGGCCGGGCCGACCTCGGCGCGGCGGGCGATCTCCCGGATCGGCACCTCCAGGCCCTCGGCCACGAACACCGAGCGAGCCGCGTCGAGGATGCGTTCGCGGTTGTCCCGGGCGTCGGAGCGCAGGTTGTGAGGCAAATGAGCGGTCACCGCTCTCACTTTAGCTAAACGGACGGGGGCGTCCGTTACGGTCCGCAGGTCGATTCCGATCGAGGAGAACACGGAGATACCAGTGCGGGCAGTGATGGTCGAAAAGTTCGGAAGTCCCGAGGGTCTGGCGGTGGTCGAGCTCCCGGATCCCGGTCCGCGGGGCGGGCAGGCAGCGATCGCGACCGAGGCGATCGGCGTGGGCGGCGTCGACGCGCTGATTCGCAGCGGCGTCCTGGGCGATTACGGTTTCAGGCCGGGGCACATCCTGGGCAGCGAGGTCGCGGGCACCGTGACCGCCGTCGGCGAGGGTGTCGACACCGCCTGGGTCGGGCGACGGGTATGGGCGTTCACCGGCGAGGGCGGCGGCTACGCCGAACAGGTCGTCACCGCCGCCGACAGTCTCATCCCGCTACCCGAAGCCGTGTCGGCGGCAGCCGCGGTGACACTCGGCAGTTCGGGCACAGTGGCCCATTTCGCTTTGCGCCATGCGCATTTCACGCCCGGTGAGTCGGTGCTGATCCGCGGCGCGGCCGGGGGCATCGGCGTGATGGCGGTCCAGCTCGCGGCACGATCCGGTGCGAGCGCGGTCGCGGTGACGACGTCCTCGGCCGAGCGTGGTGAGCGCCTCCGCGAACTCGGCGCGACGCACGTGCTGGACCGTGCCGGCCGGTCCCGCAACGGTGCGGCTCCCGCCGGATACGACGTCATCATCGACATCATCGCCGGGGCGGATCTGCCCGCCTTCTTCGACAAGCTCGAACCGAACGGCCGGATGGTCGCCGTCGGCGCCATGGGCGGCTGGCCACCGGCGGACTTCGGCGGGGAGATGGTGGCGAACTTCAAGAAGTCGATGTCGTTCGCCACCTTCAGCGCCGACACCATCCCCATGTCCGACCGGCAGACCGCCACCGCGGAGTTGTTCGCCGCCGCGGCTCGAGGCGAGCTGAAACCGGTTGTGCACGAGACGTTTCCGTTGCACGAGGCGGTCGTGGCACATCGCCGGATGGCGGCCGGAGAGGTGTTCGGCAGGATCGTGCTCACCCCATCGCGGAATGCGGCGATCGGCGCGCCGGCCGGATCGTGAGGCCGCGGTTCTGTTCTCAGCGTCCGCGCGGAACCTGATTGAAGGGCACGTCCCGGTCGGCGGCGTACTCGCGGGGCATGCCCAGCACGCGTTCGCTGATCAGGTTGCGTGCCATCTCGGTGCTGCCGCCGCCGAGGCTCCCCGCGTTGCGGAACAGATAGTCGATGCCGACCTGTCCGTTGCCGGGGCCCTCGGGGGCGCCGGTCGCTGCCGCCGCGCCCGCGATGCGCAGTGCGGAATCGGTTTGCAGCCAAGTGGTTTCGGCGCCGAAGAGCCGGACCAGCGATCCGGCCGCCGGGGGCATCTGCCCGGCGGCGATCGCGCCGGAGACGTGCGCGATCAACTGATCGCGCACGATGCGCGTCGTTCGTGCCGCGCCGATGTCCTCCCGCACGCGGGGATCGTCGAGGCGTCCGGTGGTGCGGGCCAGTGCGATGAGGGTGTCCGCCTCGCCGCCGAGATGCGGCTGATCACCGCTGATGTAGGGGGAACTGCCGCCCACCGCCGCGCGCTCGTGGTGCAGCAGCGTCGTCGCGGCCGCCCAGCCGCCGCCGACCTCGCCGATCACCGAATCCGCGGGGAGCCGGACGTCGTCGAAGAATTCCTCGCAGAATTCGACCGAGCCGGTGACCTGCCTGATCCGGCGGATGGTCAGCCCTGGTGCGGCCGTGGGGACCAGGAAAAGGGTGAGCCCCTGATGTTTGGGCACATCCCAGTTCGTGCGGGCCAGGCAGAGCCCGTAGTCGGCGGCGTACGCGCCCGAACTCCAGATCTTGGTGCCGTTGAGAATCCACTCGTCGCCGTCGCGTTCCGCGCGGGTGATCAGCCCGGCCAGATCGGACCCGCCGCGCGGCTCGGACAGGAATTGCACCATGACCTCCTCGCCGCGCAGCACCGCGGGCAGCCGGGTCCGCTTCTGCTGCTTGGTGCCCAGGTCCAGCAGCGTCGCCGCGCAGATGGCCAAGGTCGGCACGTTGAGTGCCAGCGGCATCTCGTAACCGAGCGACTCCTGGCTGAACGCTCGCTGGTGCGCCGGAGTGAGCCCTTGTCCGCCATACTCTTTCGGAAAACAGATCCCGGCGAACCCGCCGTCGAACAGGGTCCGCTGCAACTTCCGGTGGCGGGCCCAGATGGCCTCGTCGAAGGCGCCGACGTAGTACTCGGTCGCGGGCGGCAGGTTCTGCCCGAGCCAGCGGCGGGCGCGGTCGCGGAAACTGTCGACGGGTTCGATGGTCGTGTGGCGCTCGGTCATGGCAGATCTTTCCGGAACAGCGGGCCGGGGACGGTCGTCCCGTTACCCCTCGTCTTTGAGAATACTGTTTGTCGATATAGAGAGTAATATTCTCACAGTTTCTGTTGAGTGCCGGGTTGAGTTCGGCCCGCGCATGATTCATCTCGGCGCGCGGAGTTCGTCGTCTCGCTACTGTGTGACCCAGGGCACATAGTCCGCAGCAGCTCAGGTCCATCGGGCCGCGGCGACAGGAGTGAGCATGACCGCCACCACGCAGTCGACGAACGAATCCATCACCGAACCCTTGCGCTCGCGACGTAACCACTGGAACAACCAGATACATCGCCATGCCTCGATGACGCCGGACCGCACGGCCATCACGTACCTCGGCAAGTCGACCACCTGGCGCGAGCTGGACGAACGTTCGCGCGCCTTCGCCGCGGCCCTGCATCGCCGGGGTGTGGAGTTCGGCGACCGCGTGCTGATGGCGCTGCTCAATCGCACCGAGTACATCGAGGCGGTGCTGGGCGCCAACCTGATCGGCGCGATCCCGGTGCCGGTGAACATCCGGATGAGCCCGGCCGAGGTCTCCTATCTCGTCGGCGACAGCGGCGCGAAGGTCATCGTGACCGAGAAACTGCTCGCACCGCTGATGGCTGCGGTGCGGGCGTCCACCGGCGCGATCGACACCATGGTGGTGGTCGACGCCGGTGTGGATTGCGAACATGAGGACTACGAGACGATGCTGGCCGAGGGCCCGGCCGATCCGCCCGGGATCGATGTTCCCGAGGACACCGTCGCGCTCATCATGTACACCTCGGGCACGACCGGAAAACCCAAGGGCGCCATGCTCACACACACCAACCTGCACGCGCAGGCGGTGACCACGATCAACGCGGCGCAGGGCGGTTCGGACGACGACGTCGCCTCGGTCGTGCCGCCCATCTTCCACATCGCCGGGCTCGCGGCGTTCGCGCCGGTGTTCTACCGGGGCGTGCGTTCGGTGATTCACCCGCTGGGGTCGTTCGACGCCGACGACATGCTCGACACGATGGAGCGCGAGGGTACGACCTCGGTGTTCATGGTCCCGGCCCAATGGCAGGCGGTATGCGCGGCACAGCGGGCCAGGCCGCGCCGGCTGGCGCTGCGGACGATCAGCTGGGGAGCCGCACCGGCCTCGGACACCGTGCTCACGGCGATGAACGAGACCTTCCCCGAAGCGCTCAACATGACCGCGTTCGGGCAGACCGAGATGTCTCCCGTGACCTGCGTGCTCGAAGGGAAGGACGCGCTGCGCAAGATCGGTTCCATCGGCAAGGTGGTGCCCGCGGTGACCGCCCGCATCGTCGACCCCATGATGAACGACGTGAAGCCCGGCGAGGTCGGCGAAATCGTCTATCGCGGACCGAATCTGATGAAGGGCTACTGGCAGAACCCGCAGGGCACCGCGGAGGCGTTCCGCGGCGGCTGGTTCCATTCCGGAGATCTGGTCCGGCAGGACGAGGACGGCTTCCTCTACGTCGTCGACCGGGCCAAGGACATGATCATCTCCGGCGGCGAGAACATCTACTGCGCCGAGGTGGAGAACGTGCTGTACGGACATCCGAAGATCACCGAGGCCGCGGTGATCGGTCGCGCCCACGAGAAGTGGGGTGAGGTGCCGGTGGCCGTGGTCGTACTCGCCGAAGGCGTCGCGGAGCTGACCCTCGCCGAACTCGAGCCGCACCTGAACGAGAATCTCGCGCGGTTCAAACATCCGAAGGACCTGGTGATCGTCGGCGAACTGCCGCGCAATGCCAGCGGCAAGGTCGTCAAGCCCGAACTGCGCAAGGCGTACGGGAGCAAGGACGCCGGTCTGGCCGACTGACCCTGCTCGAACCGCGTTCGCGGGAGGAACTTTCCCTCAGCGCGAGTCCAATACTTCCGGCGGGACCACCGGCTTCGCAGAATGGCTGCCATGGTCCGCACTCGTGGGGGCCTGTGTGTGGTGCCTTGCGAACGGTGCGCGCACCGGCGTCGATACCTTCGTGAGACGAGGAAGTGTTCATGACCGCGACGATCAGCGGGGCAGAACTGCGCGCACTACTGGACGAGCAGGGACGCGAGGTGGCGCTGCTCGACGTCCGCGCACCCGCTGTTCGCGCCGCCGGGCATATCGCCGTGAGCAGTGGATTACCCCTGCACGATCTGGAACACCGCATCCGGCAGGCGATTCCGCGGACCGACACGACGGTCGTACTCGCCTCCGACCCCGAACTCGACGAGCGCGCGGCGGCACTGCTGGCTCGGCTCGGGTACACCGATGTGGTCATCGTGCGGGACGGCCTCGCGGGCTGGACCTCGGCCGGGGGTCGCCTGTACACCGGCACGAACGTGCGGAGCAAAGCTCTCGGCGAATGGATCGAAAAGCGTTTCGGCACCGCGACGGTCGAGGCGGAAACGGTCGCGCGGTGGCGTGTCGAGGGGGCGGACGTCGTCGTTCTGGACAGCCGCCCGCACGCCGAATATCTGCACCACCACATCCCCGGCGGAGTGGACACCGGGGGCGGTCCGGAACTGGCCTACCGTGGGCTGCAACGGATCACCGGTCCGGAGACAACGATCGTGGTCAACTGCGCCGGCCGTACCCGCGGCATCGTCGGGGCGCAGTCGCTGATCAACACCGGCATCTCCAATCGCGTGTATTCGCTGCGCAACGGCACACCCGCGTGGGGCTGGGCCGGTGAGCGGTTCGAGTCCGGCCCGGGCACCGCACCGGAGGCGCCGGCGCGGGTCCCGGCGAACCTGATCGATTGGGCGGCAACGACTTTGGAGCGGATCGGCGCGCGGATCGTCGACCCGCCGCCGGCATCGCCGAGCGGCGATGCGCACACCACCTACCTGATCGACGTCCGCACGCCCGGGGAATTCGCCGCCGGAACGGTAGCGGGCGCACGGCACGTCCAGGGCGGTCAGCTGGTGCAGGCCACCGACGAACACATTCCCGTGATCGGCGCGCGCGTCGTACTGGTCGACACCCCCGACCTGGTTCGTGCCGCCGGCACCGTGCAGTGGTTGCGTTATCTGCACCGCGGGCCGATCGAGGTGACGGTGGTGCGCCTGGAGATCGCGACACCGCCGCGGCCGGAATCGCCCACGCTGCCCGAGGTACCGGAGATCTCCGGCGCGGACCTGGCGCGCGAACTCGGATCCGGCTCTCCGCCAACCGTATTCGATTTGCGTTCCTCCCGCGAGTACGAGCTCGGGCATCTGCCCGGTTCGATCCACGCCCGCCGCGAACATCTGCGGTCCGCGGCGCGGGGGCTGGGCCGGATCGTCCTGGTCGGCGGCGATCTCCAGGACAGCACCGCCGAGGTCGGCACCGATCTCCAGTCCGGCGGCACGGCGGGGTACCGGCCCCATTTCGCCGCCCTCGACCTGCTGGACGCGGGATTCGACGTGCGCGTCGTCGCCGAGGGGCCCAGCAGTGTGCCGGTGCGGCCGACCACTGCCGAGCCGCGGTATGCCGGAGAGGTCGCCGACCGCGTCGGCCCGCCGCCGTTCGGCCCCGAACGTGACGCCTGGTACCGCGACTACTTCGAATGGGAGTATTCGTTGTTGCGCGATTCGGAGGGCGATCGGGACTTCGACTTCGAGGGCGGGAACTAGGCGGGTGCGGGCGCTGCGGGTCGGGTGATGATCCGTAGCAGGGTGTTGTAGGCGGGGCGTTCGACCCAGGCGGTCAGACACCAGCCGAACAGGACGGCGGCCAGTACGGCGCCGGTGAGCCATATCCACGGTGGGCAGCCGAGCCGGGCGAGGCGGTCCTCGAGGAGGTAGCCGAGGCTCTGATGCATCAGGTAGATGCCGTAGGAGCGGGCGGCGATCCAGCGCACGGGGGCCACGAGCACGGCCGGGAGCGGCCAGTCGGGCCCGCGTGCGGCCAGGCACATGAGCGCAAGACCGACCCCGACGAGTACCACCGAGGTCATCGGCGGATGCACCTTTTCGGCAAGCAGCACCGCGGCCAGCAGCAGCGCCAGATGCGCGATGCCGAGCCGCCCGCTCGCCCAGCGCCGGATGGCGACGCCCGCCACCAGCAGGTGCGCCAGGCACAGGCCGCTGCCCTCGAGCACGACCACCAGCCACGCGGAAGGATGATCGCTCATCCAGATCTCGCGGACCAGTACCGGGACCGCCACCACCGCCCACAGGATCGGCATCACCGCGCGGCCGCGCACCCGCAGGCACACCAGCAGCGCCATCGCCGTGAACCCGGCGACCTGCACCGGCAACGTCCACCAGGACAGGTCGACGTACGCCACGTTCGGCAACAACTGTTGCAGCAGAAGCAGATTGCCGACCAGATCGGTCCAGCGCAGCTGGTGCAGGCTGAATTCGGCTGGGCTGAACAGCTTCACGACCGTGAACACCACCACGACAGCGACCAGATAGGCGGGCAACAGCCGCGCGAGCCGCCGGATCAGCCAGCGCCCCGGCGGGTGGCGGCCGAGTGTCACTGTGGCGAAATATCCGGACACCATGATGAGGATCGACGCGCCGCAGGTATGCGTCCACGCGTGCGGCAGTTCCGGAATTCCGGGTTCGGTGGTCGGCCCCAGATAGGTGTCGTGGAAGAGCACGATCTCGAGCAGCGCCAGTACGCGAATCACGTCCCAGCTGATCCGCCGCCCGGAGGAGGCGAGCACGGGCGAGGTGCCGGCCGGGGCCGAGGCCGTGTCGGTCACCGGCCGCCTTCGCATCCGCGCTCACCTCATCGAGTCATCGTCGACGGCCGTACCGGCCGTGGTGTCGATGTGACACGATGCCCGATCCGATACCGATTCGGCAACATCGCGTTCGATGGGCCCTACTGGCACCTATGCCGATCGCCGCGATGTCCGGCAACAACTCCGGGGACGAGATCAGCGCACCGGAGTGGCCCCCGCGCCGCCCGGGCGTCGTCCGGATTCGGCCTGGCGAACATCGCCCAGGCGTGGGATCCGGCGCGGGGATCGGCGCTCGAACTTCAGGTACAGCCGAGGATTTCGCCATGGTGGCGATGCCGATATCGGACTTCCTCACGCCGACAGCGGTTTCGGCGCGAGGCGGCCTCAGCCCCGCGCCGCGTCGATCAAGCGCTGATGCAGCCAGGTCAGGGCGGTGGCGCCGGTGGCGTCGACCCCGTATCGCGGGTAGCTCTGATGGATCCCGGACTTCAGGAAGTCGTCGATCTGCTTCTTGCGCTGGTTGTACTCGGTGTTGGTGATCTGGTTGTCCAGCAGGCTGAGGCCGCCCGCGGCGAGCGCGTCGTTGACCAGCGTGGACACCTGCTGCTGGTAGTTCCCGAACTGGGCCGGATCCGGATTCGACAGCTGCACGAGCAAGCCGCCGATCCGGCCGGCGAAGTCGCCGTTGGGCATCGAGCAGTACAGATCGCCTGCCGCGCAGAAGGTGTAGGTCCGGGGGCCGACCCAGCCGAAGCCGCCGACCCGCGGGCCGCTGGCGCCCGCACCCGGGACGGGCGGGCCGATCAGCTGGTCGGTCGGGGAGCGGCGGGGATCGGCGATGAGCCCGACCAGGGCGACGCGATTCGCCGCCACGACGCCGAGGCCGGTGCCGATCGACGCGGCCACGTCACCGGCGGCGTCCGCGCCCTGGCTGTACCCGAGCAGCGCGAATCGTGTTGCCGCACAATGCTGCGCCATCGCGCCGATCATGCCGCGGGCGCGGTTGACCGCTTCCTGCTTGGAGCGGCCGTAGACATCGCCCTCCCAGGGGAACGCGGTGGCCGCGTAGACGACATAGTCGGTGCGGACATTGCTCGGCAGATTCCTGGTGACCGCGGCGAGCATCCCCTTGCCCGGATCGCTGTCCGAGGTTTCCCAGGTGCCCGGGATCGCGACGACGTACAGACCGGGGCAGTCCGGCGGGGCCGCCTGCGCGGTTGTCTTGACGCCGAAGGGAAGAGCGGCGGCGACCACGGCCGCAGCGCTCGCGACGGTTGCCTTCCAACGAGAATGCATCGGTACTCCGGATGATCACGGCCGACTGCCGTCGGACCGGTGTGCAGCTACTGTGCGAGTGTAAGAGCCGCTTCGCGATAGCGCATGATTAGCCGAATTGCTGATCGTGTGCGGCGGTGATCATCGGCCGGCCCGCAGCCGCGGCACAGCCGCGACACAGGGTCCGGCGGCACCATCGGGATCGTGCTGATTTCGGTATGGATGCTCTTGGTCGTGGTGGCGGTCGCCGGGCTCCTCGCGCGGTCGGTGAATTCCCGGCGGCAGTGCGTGATCGTCGCCGCCGCCCTCGCACCGTGGCTGATGGCCGTGGCGGTGCCCGCCGTGGTTCTCGCGGTCGTCGTGCGGTCCTGGGCCGCGTGCGGCGCGAGCCTGGTCGTGCTCGGCGCCGCCGTGTGCACGCAGTGGCCGCTGTACCGGGCGCGATGGCGGCGGCGTCCGCCCGCGACGGGGCCCGGGGTGCGGGTGATGCAGGCCAATATCCTTGTCGGCGGGGCGGATCCGGAGGCGATCGCGTCGACCGTCGATCGGCTGGGGATCGAGATTCTCACCATCTGTGAGGTGACGCCGCAGGGTCTGGACCGGATCATGGCCTCGCGCCTGCCGACGCTGCTGCCGTATCACTACTGCAGCACCGGTGAGGCCGGTGACGGCACCGGGATCTGGAGCCGCTACCCGTTGTCGGACACTCGCCGGCACGACGGTTTCGTCACCGAACTGCTCTCCGCCACAGTCGATCTGCCCGAGGGCGGGTCCGTGCTGGTGTTCGCGGTGCATCCCGTTCCGCCCTGGCCGCGCGACCCCGCGGACTGGCTGCGGGAGCTGGAACTGTTGCGCCAGCTGCTGGCCAAGGTCCCCGCCGACGCCGGACCGGTGGTGGTCGCCGGAGATTTCAACGCCACCGCCGATCACCCGCCCTACCGCGCCCTGCTCGGCGCGGGCTATCGCGATGTCGCGATGTCGACCGGTGCGGGCATCCTGCCCACCTATGCCGCCGATCGCTGGTATCCACCGGTCATCGCGATCGATCACATCCTGCTGCGCGATGCCGACCCGGGCGAGGTGCACACCGTACCCCTGCCCGGCTCCGACCACCGCGGCATCTGGGCGGCGATCACCCCGCGCCGGAATCGCTGAGCGGTTGGAGCTTTCTGCTCCCCGTGCGGTGTGGCATTCGGATCGGCCGGGATCCGGACACCACACTGGGTCGGACAAGCCTGGACATCAGCCGATCGGTGAAAAGGGGAGCAGCTCATGACGCAGGACGTTCGCGAAGCGCAAACTCGTACCCCGATCGTCACCGCGACGGACGGTTCGGCGATCTCCTATCAGGCGGTCTACTGGGCCGCGGCCGCGGCGGCGCTGCACGGTTGCCCGCTGGATGTGGTGGCGTCGGTGGGCTTTCAGGGGGCTTACGGTCCGGTGCCGTATCCGACCGCGGAGGCGATCGACCAGATGCGGGACAGCGGTGAGCAGATCGTGGCCGAGGCGCGGCGGATCGCATCGGTGCTCATACCCGCGGACTCCGTCGAGATCCGCTCGGAGGTGACCTTCGATCCGATCATCGCCACGCTGATAACGCGTTCGCGCACCGCGCGAGCCCTCGTGGTCGGCAGCCGAGGCAGGGGTACGGTCCAGCGCGCGCTGCTGGGTTCGGTCAGCTGGGCGATGATCCATCACGCGCACTGTCCGGTCGTGGTCGTGAGTGCCAGCGCGGGCACCGACCCGGTCTCCGCCCGCAAACCGGTTCTGGTCGGCGTCGACGGGAGCGTGAACAACGTGCCGGCCGTCGCCCTGGCTTTCCAGGAGGCGGCGCGGCGGGACGTGGGGCTGACCGCATTGCGGTGCTGGAGCGACTCGACCGATCTCGAACCTCCCCTCGCCGCGTGGGAAGCCGTGCGGGACAAGGAATTCGAGCTGCTCGTCGAGGATCTCGCGGTGCACCGCGAACATCATCCCGAGGTCGAGGTGCACGGTGTGGTCGTCCGCGACCAGCCTGCGCGCGCCCTGCTGGCCGAATCCGACAACGCGCAGCTGGTGATCGTCGGCAGCCGCGGTCGCGGCGGATTCGCCGGAATGCTGCTGGGATCGACCAGCCGGGCGCTGGTGCAGTCGGTCGAATGCCCGATCATGGTTGTGCGCGAGCCGGGTCCGGCGGTCGCGACCGAGTAGGTCCGCCGACCGGGTGACCGCGCGGCCCCGCCGGCCGGGCCGGGCTCGGTCGTCTCGGACCGCGAGTCCGTGCTCGCGAATCCAGGCGAGGACGGTGTCGGCCACGAACGCGACCTTCTCGGGCTGTCCGGACTTCCCCGCGGGCCCGCTCGTCGGTCGGTGATCCGGCCAGCGGGACCGATCCGGCGGAACGACGGGGCCGATCGCCGTGGGCGGGCATGATGGTCCGTGGGGCCGACGGGTGTGTCGCCGCCTCGGAAGGGAGCAGTTCGATGTCGATCGCCATCACCGAAGACCATGTCGCACTTGCCGATACGGCCGCGAAATTCCTGCGCAGGCGGGAAGCGCGCGGTGCCGGGCGGGCGTTGCTGGAGGCCGAGGACGAGACGCTGCCTCGCTTCTGGGACGAGGTGCCCGGTCTGGGCTGGCTGGGTTTGCACCTGCCGGAGGAGTACGGCGGGTCCGGCTACACGCTCGAGGAGTTGGTGCTCGTCGTGGCGGAGCTGGGTGTGGCGATCGCGCCGGGACCGTTCGTGCCGACGGTCATCGCGAGCGCCTTCATCGCCGCTGCCGCCGAACAGGATATCCGTAAGAAGCTGCTGCCCGGCCTGGCCGACGGTTCGACGACGGCGGCCGTGGCCACGACCGAGGGGCTGACCCTCGAGGGCGGCACCGCCACCGGTTCGGTGGTGGTGCTCGGCGGAGGGCTGGCCCGGCTGCTGGTTTTGGCGGCCGGGGACGATGTCGCGATCGTCGAGGCCGGCGACGGCGTGCGGGTCACCACGCCGGGCAATCTCGACCCGACCCGTCGGGCGGCGCGCGTCACCCTCGACCGGGCGCCCGCGACCGTGGTGCCGGGCGCGGCGCGGACGTTGCTGGACCTGCAGCGGGTGATCCTGTCGGCCGAGGCGGCGGGCGTTGCCGCCGAGGCGACCCGCGTGGCCGCCGAATACGCCCGGAGCCGTATTCAATTCGGTCGGCCGATCGCCATGTACCAGGCGGTGAAACACCATTGCGCGAATATGGCCGTGGTCAGCGAGATGACGGCCTCGGCGGTCTGGGACGCCGCGCGGGCGGCCCGCACCGGGGGCGATCAACTGTCTTACGCCGCGGCGGTCGCCGCCGCGATCGCCGCTCCCGCGGCGGATTTCTGCGCCAACCACATGACCCAGGTGCACGGTGGCATCGCGATCACCTGGGAGCACGACGCGCACCTGTTCATGCGTCGCGCCTCGGCGCTGAATCATGTGCTGGCGCCGGCCCGCGCGGCCACCGATCTGGTCGACCTGACGCGCCGGAAGATCTCGCGCGCCAAGGCGTTCGAACTGCCGCCCGAGGCGGAGGCCGTGCGCGAGCGGGTGCGGGAATTCGCCCGTGGGATCGCCGATCTCCCCGCGGCCGAGCAGCGCGCGCGGCTGATCGAGTCCGGATATGTGATGCCGCACTGGCCGGAGCCGTTCGGCCGCGGCGCGGGCGCGGTCGAACAGTTGGTGATCGAGCAGGAGTTCGCGGCGGCCGGGGTGACCCGGCCGTCCTACGGCATCACCGCGTGGAATGTGCTCACCATCATCCAGCACGGCAACCCGGATCAGCTCGAGCGGTGGGTGCGGCCCGCACTGGACCAGCGGGTCGTCTGGTGTCAGCTCTTCAGTGAACCCGAGGCCGGGTCGGACGCGGCGGGCGTCAAGACCCGGGGCACCCGCGTCGAGGGCGGCTGGCTGGTCAACGGCCAGAAGGTGTGGACCTCCGGTGCGCACGTCGCGGGAATGGGGTTCGCCACCGTGCGCACCGACCCCGATGTGCCCAAACACCAGGGCATCACGATGATGGCGATCGATATGCACGCGCCGGGCGTGCAGGTGCGTCCGCTGAAGATGACCACGGGCAATTCGGAGTTCAACGAGGTGTTCCTCACCGACGTCTTCGTGCCCGACGAGGATGTCGTCGGCCCGGTCGGCGGCGGCTGGACGGTCGCTCGGGCCACGCTCGGCAACGAGAGTGTGAGCATCGGCAGCGGAGGGTCGGGGGTGCTGAGCTTCCCGGGCACCGCACTGGTGCCGCTGTTCGACGCCGCCCCCGATCGCCTGACCGGCGGCGCCGCGCGCGTCGGCCGCTACATCGCCGAACAGCAGGCGGTCGACCTGCTCAATCTGCGCGCGGCCGAGCGTGCGGTCACCGGCGCCGGTCCGGGGCCGGAGGGTGCGATGGCCAAGCTCATCGTGTCCGAACTGGGCCACGAGGCGGCGGCCGTGGTGAGCGAACTGCTCGGCGAGGACGCGTTGTTCATGGACGGATTCGCCGCGACCGCGAACACCCTGGTGCTGATGCATCGCGGGATGTCGATCGCGGGCGGCACGTCGGAGATCAAGCGGAATCAGATCGGCGAGCGCATCCTCGGCCTGCCCCGCGACCCGCTGCTGCGCTAGCCGGCGGCCGGGGTATCGCCGATGCCTGGTGTCGGCCGGCATCGGGTGTCTTCCCGCATCGAGTGCCCTCGTGCAGTGCGTGCACGACTCCGCGCCTGAACTTTCCAATCCGGAAAAATTGCGAGATTGGAAAGTTTGGCCGATCATGGAGACGTGACGCCGCAGGGACCACCGGGATTGCGCGAGCGCAAGAAGCAGGCGACTCGGGCAGCGCTGAGCCAGGCCGCGTGGACGCTGATGCTGGAGCAGGGCCTGACGGCGGTGAGCCCGGAGAGCGTCGCGGAGATCGCCGGCGTGTCCGGGCGCACCTTCCGGAACTACTTCTTCTCGGTGGAGGAGGCCATCGTCGAGGCCACGATCCGGCACGTGGAGTCGACGGCCGAGGCGGTGCGCGGCCGACCGGCGGACGAGCCGGTGTGGGACGCGCTGGCCGCGGTGCTGCCCGAGATGGTCGCGACCATGGTGAGCAGCCGCGAGGACGTGGCGGTGCTGTTGCGGGCCGGGCGGGAGAATCCATCGATCCTGGCCGCGCAACTGACCTCGATCGACCGCATCGCGCGGCAGCTGACCGAGGCGGTCGCCGAGCGTATGGGCACCGATCCCGAACGGGACCTGCCCACTCGGTTGCTGGCCGCCGCGGCCGGGGTGACGGTGCGGGCGTCGCTCGAGGTGTGGTCCGCGGGCGATGGCTCGACGCGTCTGGCCGACGTGGTCCGGGC
Organism: uncultured Nocardia sp.; assembly: GCA_966435935.1. Taxonomy (GTDB): domain Bacteria; phylum Actinomycetota; class Actinomycetes; order Mycobacteriales; family Mycobacteriaceae; genus Nocardia. The sequence continues at coordinate 28,611 of CBJNFW010000007.1, read as the reverse complement.
CGGTCTCGCGCAGTTGCGCGCCGGCATTCCGGCGGGCGGCCTCACCATGACCGGCTGACCCCGTTCCCGCCTGGGGCGAGCCGGGTTTGCGGCCGCGCGGGGCGGTGTGCGCGCACTGATCGGATACGAGTATCGCTGATAGTGAGGAAGATTCATGACCAGTACCGTCCACTCCGCGCCACGGTTGCCCTTCGACCGCCCCAACGCATTGGAGGTCGCGCCGCGGTATGCGCAGTTGCGCCAGCAGGCGCCGGTGACCCGGGTGTTGAGCCCGGCGGGCGATCCGGCCTGGCTGGCGATGGGATACGCGGAGGTCCGGCAGATCCTGGGCGACGCCCGGTTCGGTCGCCGGCACCCCACGCCGGAAACGGCGGCCAAGGTGTCGCAGGCCGCCGTCGCCGGCGGCCCCCGCGGCGACTACAACACCGAAACCCGTGACCACCAACGGCTGCGCAAGATGTTGGTGCCCGCGTTCTCCGCGCGGCGGATGATGCTGCTCACCGCGCGGATCCAGGAGCTGACCGCGCAATGCCTGGACGATATGCAGGCATTGCGCGACGCGCACCCGGAAGAACCCGTGGACCTGGACAAGGTGCTGGCGTTTCCGTTGCCCGCCTTGGTGATCAGCGAACTGCTCGGGGTGCCCCCGCAGGACCGGACGAAATTCGGTGAGCTGTCCAAACGCATGACCGCGATGTACGACGGCCAGGACGCGTGGGCGGCGCGCGCGGAACTCGAGGAGTACACCGCGGGTCTGGCCGCGGCCAAACGCGCGAACCCGGGCCAGGACGTGATCTCCGACGTGGTCGCGATGCAGCGGGAGGATCCCACGTTCACCGACACCGATGTGGCCGAGCTGGCTGCGGGCCTGCTGTTCGCCGGACACGAAACAACTTCCGGCCGAATCAGTTTCGGCACGCTGTGGCTGCTGTCCGACGAGGGCCGGCGGGCGGCGTTCGCGGCCGACCCCGAGGGCCGGGTGCAGCCCACCGTGGAGGAGATCCTGCGCCTGGCCGCGCCGTCGGCCGGTCCGGGCCTGTTGCGATACGCGCGCGAGGACGTCGAGATCGGCGGGGTCACCATCGCCGCGGGTGATCTGGTCCTGCTCAACACCGACGCCGCCAATCGCGACGAATCGGTGTACCCCGATCCGGAGGAATTCCGGACCGACCGAAAGCCCAACGCACACTTGGCCTTCGGCCACGGAATGCACGTGTGCATCGGCGCCGGTCTGGCGCGGACCGAGCTGCGGACCGTATTCCCGGCGCTGTTCCGCCGGTTCCCGGATCTGCGCCTGGCCGTCGGGCTGGACGAACTCGAGCTCCAGTCGCATCGTGTCACCGGGGGAGTGGACCGGGTACCCGTCCTCTGGTGAGCGCCCGCGTCCGCCCTCGCGTCCGGACCCGAGCACGGACGCGGATCACCGCACGACCTCATAGGTCAGCTCGACGATCTTCGAGAAGGTCGTCACGGCGGTGAGCCGCAGTTCGGCGTGCTGCCCCTCGCGGAAGAATTGTCTGTCGCGGCGGTTCGGATCAGTCCCGCAGCGCCTCGATATCGGACTTGAACCGGGCGATCGCCGCGCGATAGAAGCGGGGGCCGTAGGACACTCGGGCGACGCCCAATTCCCGCAGCGTCGCCAGGTCGATTTCGGCACCGGTGTTGCCGTTGATCGGTCCCGGCAGGGCGGCGACGAGGGCCGCGAGGTCATTCCGGCCGGCCACGCCGATGGGATAGATGCAGTCCGCGCCGGCATCCCGGTAGAGCCGGCCGCGCCGGATCGTTTCGGCGATCCGGTCCGCTTCGGGCACCCGGTTGGGCGGCAGGAACGTGTCGACCCGGGCGTTGATGACGATCGGGACACCGGCATCGTCGGCTGCGGCACGGACCTCGCCGAGCCACCCGGCGTGCTGGTCGGCATCGGCCAGGGCGCCCGCGCGGTGGTCGGTGTCCTCCAGGTTGCAGCCGACCGCGCCGATGTCGAGCAATCGGTCGACCAGTTCGCGCGGTCGCATCCCGTAGCCCGCCTCGGCGTCCACGGTCACGGGCACCGATACCGCACCGGCGATGCGTCCGGCGGCGGCGAACATCTCCCGCCACGGCGCGCGTTCCCCGTCGGGGTGACCGAGCACCGCCGAGATGGCGGCGCTGGCCGTCGCGACCGCGGGAAATCCCGCTTCGGCGACGGTCGTCGCGCTCGCCACGTCCCAGGCGTTGGGCAGCACGAGCAGCTCACCGCTGTGCAACTCGCGCAGCCTGTCGGCGCGCGCTTTCAATTCCGCAAGATCAACGGTCATCTCTGTTCTCCGTCTCGAATGGCGCTGGGACACCGGAGGATTCCGGGACCTCCGCGGGCGGCGTATATGTCATGCGGGGAAGGATCGGGGTAGTCCGAACTGCGGCAGCACACTGTTCTCGAAGCGGGTGAGGGCCGAGATCCGGTCGCCGCGGGCGGTCAGCACGATCAGCCCGCTCGCATGCCGGATACCGTCGCCGCCGGTGCTGAGGTACGTCCCGAAGGCGAGTTGTCCGTTGGCTCGGGTCGGCACGAAGTCGTATCCGCGGCCCTGGCCGATGATGCTCGTGTAGAAGCGGTACGCCGCGTCGCGACCGTGGTACTCGAGCGGGATCGGCGGCATCGAGATACGAACGTCCTCGGTGAGCAGTGCGACCAGCGCATCGATATCGCTGGACTGGTAGGCGCGCACGAACTTCGCCGCCAGCTCCCGCTCGGCAGGGGAGTCGGGGGCGGGCGGCGGTTCGCGCTCGCTGTCGGACGGCCACCGACGGCGCAGCGCCGTGCGGGCCCGCTTGAGGGCGCTGTTGACCGATTCGACTGTCGCATCGAGCATTTCGGCGACTTCATCGGCGCGGTACCCGAGGACCTCACGCAGGATGAGCACCGCTCGCTGACGGGCGGGCAGGAGTTGCAGGGCGGTGACGAAGGCCAGGGAGATGGATTCCTGCTGTTCGTACCGCGCCTCCGGCCCGAGGGGAGCGTCCAGGGCGCCGTCGAGGAGCGCGTCCGGATACGGCTCCAGCCACGGAACCTCGCCCAGCCGATTCGGCGCCGGTGGCTCGATGCCCGGCACGTTCCAGGCCGTGGCCGGACGGCGGCCGGCCGAGCGCAGTGCGTTGAGGCACCGCGTGGTCGCGATCCGGTAGAGCCACACCCGGATCGAGGCCCGGCCCTGGAAGCCGGCGAGGCCCTGCCACGCGGCCAGTAGTGTGTCCTGCAAGGCGTCCTCGGCGTCCTGCGTGGAGCCGAGCATCCGGTAGCAGTGCACGTGAAGTTCTCGGCGGTACGGCTCGGTCAACTCGCGAAACGCCGCGCCGTCCCCAGCCCGTGCCCGGGCGATCACGTCGGTTACTGCCACTGATCATCACTCCCACCCTCGTATCGGGTCCGTCTCGCATATATGGACACCGGCCGCGCCGCGAAATGGTCGGTCCGCGCGATCCGATTTCGGTCGGGGTCTGCGCGGCCACCGCCGCCCGGTGGGCGCGCCCAGATCGGCGTCGCCGCGGTGTCTACATCTCCGGAACACGTTGGCCCCTTACGACAGGAGAAGTGATGACGATCGCGGGAAGAACCGTGCTGGTGACCGGAGCCAATCGAGGCATCGGGCAGGCGCTGGTCGCGGAGGCGCTGCGCAGAGGTGCGAGCCGGGTGTACGCCAGTGCTCGCAAACCGTTCGAACACCGGGACGAGCGTGTCACGCCGCTGCTGATGGATGTCACCGACGAGCAGCTCGTCCGGGCCGCTGCCGAACGGGTCGAGTCTCTCGACGTCCTCGTCAACAACGCGGGTGTCGCCGTGTACGACGATCTCACCGATCGCGCCGCGATCGAACAGTCACTCGCGGTGAATCTCTATGGCACACATGCTGTTACGCTGGCATTTCTGCCCTTGCTGACGAGGTCGCGCGGAGCGATCGTCAATATCGCGTCGGTCTCGGCATTCGCTCCGATTCCGGTGATCCCGGCCTACTCGATCTCCAAGGCGGCGGTGTTCTCGCTGTCCCAGTCGCTGCGCGCGCTGCTGGCCGAACGAGGCGTCGGCGTGCACGCGGTCATGGCCGGCCCGGTCGACACGGATATGTCCCGCGACCTGGATATCCCCAAGTCCGTACCGGAATCGGTCGCACGCGGCATTTTCGCCGGTGTCGAGGCGGGCCAGGAGGAGATCTTCCCGGATCCGGTGTCGGCTTCATTGTCGGAGAGCTGGAACGGCGGTGCCGCAAAAGCCATGGAACGCCGGAACGCGACTCTGGTCGCAGGGCCGGGCCCGGCCCGTGGGCATGTGGTACCGGCTGCCGATCAGCGGTAGCGGTCCCGCAGCTTGCCCTTGACCAGTTTGCCGGTCGGGGTGCGGGGGAGTTCGTCGACGAAGTCGACACCGCGAGGGACCTTGTAGTGCGCGATTCTGTCCCGCAGGAAGGTGCGCAGTTCGTCGGCGAGTTCGGGGGAGCCGGTGACGCCGGGGGCCGGCTGGATCACCGCCTGCACCGATTCGCCCATCTCGGCATCCGGGATCCCGATCACCGCGGAGTCGAATACCTTGGGGTGCAACGCGAGTGCGTCCTCGACCTCCTGGGGGTAGATGTTCACCCCGCCGGAGATGATCATGAACGCCTTGCGGTCGGTGAGGAACAGGAATCCCTCGTCGTCGACGTAGCCGATATCGCCGGTGGTCGACCAGGTCGGGTGCTGGGGGTGGATCGCCTCGGTGGTCTTGTCCGGATCATTGTGATAGGCGAACGGCATCTCCTCGCGTTCGAAGTAGATGGTGCCGATCTCGCCGGGGGCCAGCTCACCGCCGTCCGCACCGCAGATGTGGATCAGGCCCAGGGCCGCCTTGCCGACCGAACCCGGTCGGCGCAGCCACTGTTCGCTGTCGATCAGGGTGACGCCGATACTCTCGGTCGCCGCGTAGTACTCGTACAGGACCGGGCCCCACCAGTCGATCATGGCCTGTTTCACCTGGACCGGGCAGGGCGCGGCGGCGTGGATGGCCACTCGCAGGCTGGACACGTCGTACCGGGAGCGCACCGCGTCGTCGAGTTTGAGCATTCGCACGAACATCGTGGGCACCCACTGACTGTGGGTGACGCGGTGGCGTTCGATCGCGGCGAGCGCCTGCTCGGCGTCGAACTTCTCCATCATCACCACGGTGCCGCCGAGCGCTTGGATGGTGGCGCAGAACCGCAGCGGTGCGGCGTGGTAGATGGGCGCGGGGGACAGGTAGACGGTCTCGGTGTCGAAGCCGTAGATCGGCGCGAAGACCGAGGTGACATTGGTCGGCTCCGCCACGGTGGTGTCCGGCAGCGGCGGCTTGATGCCCTTGGGCCGGCCCGTGGTGCCCGAGGAGTACAGCATGTCCATGCCCGCGGGCTGGGACGGCAGCGGTTCGGGCGAACTGCCCGCGAGCGCTGCCTCGTACGAATCGTGTCCCTCGACGTCGCCTCGGTAGGACAGCCGGATGCTCACCCCCGGGGTGTCGGGCACGATCTTCGCGGCGGACTCGGCCAGATGTGCCGAGACGACGAGTGCCTTCGCGCCGCAGTCGTTCACGATGTACGCGATCTCGGCCGGGGACAGGTGATTGTTGACGGCGGTGAAGTAGAGCCCGCTTCGCATTGCCGCCCAATAGACTTCGAACGTCCTGGGATCGTTGTCGGTCAGCAGGGCGATGTGGTCGCCGCGGCGCAGGCCGGTGGCATGCAGATATCGCGCCAGGCGCGCGGATCGCTCCTCCAGTTCGCGGTAGGTCGTCACCTCCGTGCCGCCCGCGACGATGACGGCGGGTTTGTCCGGAAAAAGCGCGGCATGGGTACCTGGATACATGCGACCTCCTGAACTCACCGGCGGCGACCGATGGACCGGGTCGCGCCGATCGCGAGGTTACCCGGTCGCGCGGTCCGATCGGGTGACATGCGGGTTTGTGCCGGCCGGCGGCTGCCGGCGTTGTGCGTACAGGAAGACGCCGATGCCAACGGCCGACCAGGCGGCCAGCACCAGCCAGGGCCACGGATGCTGATGGTGGCGGAAGTAGACCGCGGTGTGCTGGGCGTTGGTCGAGGCACCCGGCGGGAGCCATCCGCCGATAGTGGCCAGAACCCGGGGCAGCAGCGGCCAGGACACCGATCCGCCGGAGGAGGGATTGCCGAGCAGGATCATGATGCCCCAGGTGGGGAGCATGGCCCAGCGACCGAACAGGGTGTTGAACATGGTGAAGACCATCCCGCTGGTGAACAGCGTCAGGGACAGGACCGGCCACGATTCGACGGGCAGGGTGAGCGCGCCGAGGATCCAGTCGATGGTGGCGTAGATGGCGAGGCCGCCGAGCAGGGCGTAGAGGGCGATAGAGGCGATGCGTTCGCCGGGGCGCAGGTCGCGGGCGTGCACGTTGAGCTGCACGGCGCCGATGAAGCCGATGACGACCGAGGCGATCGTCATGTAGAAGATGGTGAGTCCGTGGGGGTCGCCGCTCTGCAATGGGTTGAGGTCGCGGATGGCGACGGTGTACCCGGCCTTCCCGGAGACCGCCGGCACCGCCTGTTCCAGCACCGTGGCGACGGTCTGCCCCGAGGCGCTGGACACATCGAGCGTCAATTCTGTTCCGCTGCTGGGGATTTCGATGACGCCGAAGATATCCTGATTCTGGACCGCCGCGACGGCCGCCGCACGGTCGCTGAAGCGGCGAATCTGCAGTGAGCTTCCCAGAGCGGTTTCCAGGGCGGTTTCCAGTTGCCGGGATTGCTTGGCGGGCAGCGACCCGACGGTGGCGATCGGGATGCTCCGGGGCTTCGGGTTGGCGGTCGCATAGGTGTAGGACCCGGCGAACAGCCCCGCCGCGCAGGCCAGGATGGCGATGATGACCGCGGCGGGCGCGAACCGTGATCGGCGGAACCGCTGCCAGCGACGTCCGAGTGCGGATCTCACGACGACCTGCCTAGTCGCCGGTCCGGTCCGGGAGGAATTTGCGCACGTCGACATCCTGGAAAGGGGCGCGGAGGAAGCGGTCGCGCATGTCCCAGGGGACGGTGATCGTCTCGGTGGAGATGCCGTGATCGACGCTGCTCCACAGGAACTCCGGATCGGCGGGCGGTTCGAAGGAGATCGCCATGTACTCCACGGGGGAGATGCCCATCGACACGGTGACCGGCATGGGCTTGTTCATCGCGTCGTACTTCTCGTACATGAAGCCGATGTGGCGGCCGGTCTGCGTGAACACCGAGATCTCGTCGCGATCCTGCACGACAGTGGTCATGTTGCGCCGATGGATCAGGTTCAGTGGCGCCTCCACATCGGACATCGCCCATACGTGATCGGCCCGGTCGGCCAGATCCTTGCGGCTCAGACCGGTTTCGTACTCGCGGGTCAGCTCGGCGGCCTTGGAGACGATCAGATGCGTCTGAAACCCCAGCTCGCGCAGGACATCCAGCGCGCGCACGGCATAGACGACGCCGGTCGCCCCCGTCACGCCGACGATCATTCGTTCCGGACTCGTGCTGGTCAATGGGAACTCCCTGACAGGTCGAGTGCTGGCGAGACTGTGATTGCTATGTGTCCACCGAATTCCGCGCTGCATCGAATGCGGTCGTGGAACCGACGAGCTTTCCGCATCCGTCCATCGACTCGATGGTGTCACACGTACCGTGAGTGACCTCGTGGCACGCCGCCGAAGCGGCAATATGTGCTCGGTCGCTGGGGTGCGATGCTGCCGACAACGGCGGGGGCCGAGCCGAGGCGCGGCGCAGCTGAATGTTTGCCTGAAAATTGCGAATTTGAGGACGGTGCTCGACGCCGACGGTTCGGCCGCCCGTGCCGACGGCATCCGGGAGGCCCTGCGGCGATCAGGTACAGACCCTTTCGGTGCCGGGTATCGGTACGGAGATGCGTTGTGCGGCAGTCGCATTCACTCAGCGCAGCAACGGCAGCAGCTGCTCGCCCTGACGGTGGACCTCGCGCAGGTACGGGGTATCGGACAGCACGAAATGGGTGATGCCCAGATCCTGGTATCTGCGCAGGGATTTGGCGACGTCGTCGGCCGAGCCGACCAGCCAGGTGCTGCCCGCACCGCCGCCGCCGACCGTGCCCGGTGCGGTGTAGAGATTGTCGTCGAGCACGTCGCCGCGGGCCGCCAGATCGTGGAGCCGTTGCTGCCCGACCGCCCCGTGATGCGGTTCCGGGCCCGCCGCATGGTTTTTCGCCATCTCCGCGACCCGCGCCCGGGCGTCGGCCCAGGCCTGTTCGGTGGTGTCGCGCACGACGGTGGTGACCCGGAGACCGAATTGCAGCGGGGGCAGTTCGCGCCCGTGCCGCTGGCTCAGTTCCCGAAGCCGCTCGATCCGCTCCCGGACGTCGGCGAGCGGTTCACCCCAGAACAGCTGCACATCGGCCACGGTCGCCGCGACCCGTTCGGCCGCGGCCGACGCCCCGCCGAAATAGAGCGTGGGATGTGGCCTGTGCGGGCGGGCCGAGATCCGGGGCAGCACAGTGGAATCGCTCACGTGGTAGTGCGTTCCCTGGTGGGTGACGTGCTGCTCGGTCCAGAGCCTGCGCACCAGGCGGATGAACTCCTCGGTGCGCCCGTAACGCGTGGCCTGGTCCTCCTCGGATTCGCCGTAGGCCGCCAGATCGTCCTTGCCCGAGACGATGTTGATCCGGACCCGGCCGCCGGACAGTTGGTCGAGTGTCGCGATCGCCGAGGCGAAATGCGCGGGCTGCCAGTATCCGGGCCGTGCGGCGATGAGCGGTTCGAAGGATTCGGTGCGTGCGGCCAGCGCTGTCGCGATGGTGAGTGTGTCCGGTCGTCCCCATCCGGTGCCGAGTAGTGCGCCTTTCCAGCCGTGTTCCTCGAGCGCGCGGGCCTGGGCGGTGAGGGTGCCCAGGCTGTTGTGGTCGGCGGTGACGGTATCGCCCCGGTGGCCCGGTGCCGCTTGATTGGGGATGTACCAGAGGAATTCGGCGCTCATCGGGGTCGTCCTGTTCGGTGGTCGCGATACGCGGCGGAGGACGCTGGCTCCCGCCGGAGGAAGAGCGTTCGGCGAGGCGAACACCGAGAGTATGACCCCGTGCCGGTGGCCGATCGTGTGGCCGGCCACCGGGCGCGGCGGGTGAAAAACGCTGCGGCCTGCGGAGATTCGGTCTCAGCGGAAATAAATTCCGGTGGATTCGAGCGTGGCGCGCAGCGGGCCGTGGCGCTTCGCGAGGGGGTGCGCGTCACCAGCCGTCGATGTGCAGCACCGAGTCGAGATCCACGCGCGGCCCCGGCCGGAAGTCGGTGCCCTCGGTGTACGCGACCGGCAGCAGCACCCCCTGCCGCACGTTGCCGGGGATGCCGAGGATGCCGGCGACCTCACGCTCGTACCGCAGATGCAATGTGGTCCACGTGGTCCCCAGACCGCGTGCGCGCAACGCCAGCGCCAGACTCCACGCCGCAGGGAGCAGCGAACCCCACAGCCCGGCCTGATTGCCGCCGAGGTCGGCGGTGCTTCCGGTATCGATCGCGCCGATCACCAGCACCGGGACCTCGGCCATCACTTCGCGCAGGTAGTCCGAGCTGGTGGCGATCCGCGCCGCGGTCGCGTCGGCCGGTTCGCCACCGGCCTCGCGGTAGGCCAGATGGGAGCGCCGATAATGCTCCGCCACCTTCGCCTTGATCGCCGGATCGGTCACTACGATCCAGTGCCAGCGCTGCTGGTTGCCTCCCGACGGAGCCTGCAACGCCACGTGAAGCGCCTCTCGGATCACCTCCAGCGGCACCGGCCGGGTCAGATCGAGCCTGCGGCGCACGGCGCGCGTGGTGGTCAGCAGCTCGTCCGGGGTGAGCGGAAGCAGGTCGGTCACAACTGAACTCCTTCGGTCGACGTATCCGGTGCAAGGCGGCCGTACCGCGTTCTGTTCCGCACCGGCCGTCGCGGCGGCCGGTCATCGGTCCGCGAGTGCCTGGGAGATCAGCGTGCGGCCGAAGTCCCACATCAGCCCGCTGCCGCGGTGCGCGTCGTCGAGCACATCGGTGAACGCCTCGACGAAGCGATCGACCTCGCGCTCCTCGATGATCAGCGGCGGGATCAGTTTGATCACTTCCAGATTGTCGCCGGAGACCTGGGTCAGGATGCGATGGCGGTGCATGAGTGCCACGACGACCATCTGGGCGGCCAGGCCCTTGCGCGCTGCCTGCAACGCGGCCCAGCCGGGGCGCAACCGCAGTGAACTCGGGCGGCCGAACTCGAGGCCGATCATCAGGCCGCGGCCGCGCACATCGGCCAGCATCTCGTAACGGCCGGCCAGCGCGGTCAGCCGCTCCCGGAGCAGGTCACCGATCCGGCGGGCGTGGGCCACCACGCTCCGGTCCTCGAACACGTGCAGGGTCGCCAGGCCCGCGGCCATGGCCTGGGCGTTGGCGCCGAAACTCGCGGAGTGCACCATGACCCGGTCCATCGAGGAATAGACCTTGCCGAAGATCCGATCCGGGCCGAGTGTCGCGCCGACCGGAATGTAGCCGCCCGACAACGCTTTCGCCACGCAGACCAGGTCCGGCTCGACCCCGGCTTCGTGCTGGTAGGCGAAGAAGTCGCCGGTGCGGCCGATGCCGCTCTGCACCTCGTCGACGATCAGCAGCGCACCGTGCCGATGCAGTAGTCGCTGTGCGGCGCGCAGATATCCGGGCGGGGCGGCGTGCACGTTCTTGCCCTGGATGGGTTCGACGATCAGAGCCGCCACATCCCCCTGCCGCAGTTCGCGTTCCAGCGCGTCGAGGTCGCCCAGCGGTACCGCGGTGTCGGGGAGCAGGGGACCGAACCCGCGACGGAAGCCCTCCTCGCCGTTGACCGAGAGCGACCCGGTGGTCAGCCCGTGAAAGGCATGCTCGCAGTACAGGATTCGACCTTTTTCGGTGGCGTGTCGGGCGAATTTGAGTGCGGTCTCCACGGCCTCGGTGCCGCTGTTTCCGAAGAAGACCCGGTCCAGATGCGGCGCGTAGGACAGCAGCTGTTCGGCGAGCAGGCCGGGCAGCGGCTGGCAGTCGAAGCGGGTGAGATCGGCCAGGCCCAGGTCCAGGACGTCGTGCAGCGCGCGGCGCACCACGGGGTGGTTCCGGCCGAGGGCGAAGATGCCGAATCCGGCCAGCATGTCCAGATAGTCGTTGCCGTCGGAGTCATAGAAATGGGACCCGGACGCCCGCTCGTAGACCCGGTCGAAGCCGATGGTGTGCAGCATCCGGTGCAACTGCGGGTTGAGGTACCGGTCGTGCAGCGTATAGCGTTCTGCCCCACGCTGTTTCAGCAACGCCCCGAGATCGAAGCCGGGTGCGGCGGGTGTGTTGTCGAATGCCATCGCTGTCTCTCAGTTCGCAGGCCGTGCCGCCTCCGGGGCAGCGCGGAGCCACTCCAGGCAGGCGGTGCCGATCCCCTCGCCGGTCAATCCGCATTCGGCGAGGATCCGCTCGCGGGAGGCGTGCGGGATGAAGGCGGTGGGCAACCCGAGCGTGCGCACCCGAGCAGGTGCTCGCGTGTCCGCGGCGGTTCGCACCAGGTGCGCGCCGATCCCGTTGGCGGCGATGCCGTCCTCGACACAGACGGTCAGCCGGTGCCGCGCCGCCAGCGCCGGCAGTGCCGCGTTGATCGGCCACACCCAGCGCGGATCGATCACGGTGACCCCGGCGCCCCGCGCGGTCAGCAGTTCGGCCGCCCGCAGGCACTCCCCGGCCATCGGGCCGACCGATACCAGCAGCACGTCCCGGGCGCGATGACCGCCGCGGTACAGCACATCCATCCCGTCCATCCGGGCCAGTACGGAAATATCCGGCCCCGCGGTGGCTTTCGGATAGCGGACCGCGGTGGGCCCGTGCACCGCGACCGCTTCGCGAAGCAGTTCGCCCAGTCGCGCCGGGTCGCGCGGACAGGCGACGCGCATGTGCGGCGCACAGGTCAGCAGGGCCAGATCCCAGATGCCGTGGTGACTGGGCCCATCCGGGCCGGTGATCCCGGCGCGATCCAGCGCCAGCGTCACCGGCAGTTCGTGCAGGGCGATATCGAGCAGGACCTGGTCCACTGCGCGGTGCAGGAACGTCGAGTACAGCGTCACCACCGGATGCATGCCGCCCGTGGCCAGGCCCGCCGCCGAGGCGAGCAGATGTTGTTCGGCTATCCCGGAATCGAACACCCGGTCCGGGCTTGTCCGGGACATCTCACCGAGCCCGGTCGGCAGCCGCATGGCCGCGGTGAGCGCGACCAGGTCCGCGCGCTCGCGGGCCAGGCCGGCCAGCTCGTGTTCGAAAACGTCTGTCCAGGTGCGTTTTCCGGGGCGCGCGGGAGTGCCGGTCACCGGGTCGATGACGCCGCAGGCGTGCATTCGATCGGCCTCGTCGGCCTCGGCGGGCGGGTAACCGCGGCCCTTGACGGTGATCGCGTGGACCAGCACCGGCGCGCGAAGCTCGACCGCGCGGCGCAGGGCGGTACACATCGCGCCGATATCGTGCCCGTCGATCGGCCCGACGTACTCCAGCCCGAGCGCCTCGAACAGATTCGGCTGCCCGAACTCGTTGCGGCACAACCTGTCCAGATGCGCGGGCAGCGCTCCGGCGGTCGGATCATAGGATCGGCCGTTGTCGTTGAGCACGATGACGACCGGCCGCCGCGCGGCTGCGATATTGTTCAGGCCCTCCCAGGCGACGCCGCCGGTCAGCGCGCCGTCGCCGATGACGGCCACGACCGCGCGATCGAGTTCGCCGCGCAGCTCGAATGCCTTGATCAGTCCGTCGGCCCAGGCCAGACTGACCGAGGCATGCGAATTCTCCACCCAGTCGTGGCACGACTCGGCGCGGTTCGGGTAACCCGAGACGCCGCCCGCTTGGCGCAGCGTGTCGAATCTGTCGTCGCGGCCGGTGATCAGCTTGTGCGGATAGGTCTGATGGCCGGTGTCGAACACCAGAACGTCGGTGGGCGAACGGAATACCCGGTGCAGGGCGATGGTCAACTCCACCGCGCCCAGCCCCGCGCCGAGGTGCCCGCCCGTCGCGCTGACGGTATCGATCAACCGCGCGCGCAACCGTGCGGCCAGGGCGGGCAGCTCGTCGGCGGGCATGGCGGCGATATCGGCCGGCCCGGGCATCGGGCCGGATTCGTCCGGCGGGCTCGCGGTCACCGGCGCGGTGCTGATCGTCATCGGATTCCCACTTCCTCGGCGAAGGTGAACGAAGTCGCTAGCTGACCGCCGCGCGGATCGTCTGCCGCAGCGATCCCATCGTGGCGATGACGGCGGTCGGCTCATAGCCGCAGTGCGCCATGCAGTTCGCGCAGCGCGGATCGTTCCCGCGTCCGAAGGCATCCCAGTCGGTGTCCTCGATCAACTCCCGGTAGGTGGCCGCGTAGCCGTCGTCGAGCAGATAACAGGGCCGCTGCCAGCCCTTCAGCGAGTAGGACGGGATCGCCCACGCGGTACAGCGGAAGTCCACCTTGCCCTCGAGGAAATCCAGGTACAGCGGAGAGTGGTTCAGCCGCCACTTCTTTCGCCGTCCGTCGGCGAACGCCTTGCCGAACAGCTCGTGGGTCTGCTGTACGCCGAGCCAGTGTTCCTGGTCCGGCGCCTTCTCGTAGGCGTAGCCCGGGGCGATCTGCATGTGGTCGACCTCGAGTTCGTCGTTGAGGTAGTCGAGCACATCGATGACGTCCTGCGGCGAATCCACGTCGAAGAAGGTGGTGTTGGTCATGACCCGGAACCCGGCCGCGCGGGCCTGGCGGACGGCGGCCACGGCGGCGTCGAAGACGCCCTCCTTGCACACCGCGGCGTCGTGGCGTTCGCGCAGGCCGTCCAGGTGCACCATCCACGCGAAGTTCCGGTGCGGGGTGAACTTGTGCAGGTGCCTGGGCAGCAGGACCGCATTGGTGCACAGGAACACGATCTTGCCGCGGTGCAGCAATTCGCCCACGATCGTGTCGATCTGCGGATGCATCAGCGGCTCGCCCCCGGCGATGGAGACCATCGGCGCGCCGCATTCCTCGATCGCGCCGACGGCCTGCTCCACCGGCATGCGTTGTTTGAGCAGGGTGTGCGGATGCTGGATCTTGCCGCATCCGGCGCACGCCAGGTTGCACGCGAACAGCGGCTCGAGCTCGACCAGGATCGGGAACTTCTCCCGGCGCATGAGCTTCTGCCGCGCGAGATAGGCTCCCAGGCGCAGGGATTGACGCAGTGGCATGGGCATTCAGCTCACCTCTCGGGGCAGGTTGAAGCGGACGTTCTCCTCGATCTCGGTGGCGGGGCGAAGCCGGACCGGTCCCAGTCCCGACAATGCCGTGACCAGGTCATGCACCAGTGCCGGCGGGGCCGAGGCGCCCGCACTCACCCCGATCCGGCGGGCGCCGCGCAGCCAGCTCAGCTCCACCGCGCCGGCGTCCTCCACCAGATGCGCTGGAACGCCCTCGGCGGCAGCGACTTCCGCCAGTCGCGCCGAATTCGAGGAGTTCTCGGAGCCCAGCACCAGCACCAGATCCGACTCGCGTGCCACCTGCTGTATCGCCCGCTGACGGTTGGTGGTGGCGTAGCAGATGTCGCCCGTGCGCGGGCCGACCAGCGCCGGGAACCGTTGTCGCAGAACGGCCTCCGTCTGCTCGGCCTCCGAGGCGGCCAGCGTGGTCTGCATGACGTAGCCGACCCGGTCCGGATCGGGTGGTGAAGTTCGTTCGGCGTCACTGGGTTTCGAGACCACGACGACACTGCCGGGTGCTTCGCCGCGCGTGCCGGCGACCTCCTCGTGCTCGGCGTGACCGATCAGGAAGACGGTGCGGCCCTCGGCGGCGAACTTGCGCACCTCGGCGTGCACCTTCGCCACCAGCGGACAGGTGCCGTCGATGACCCGCAACGACCGGTGCTCGGCTTGTTCGCGCACCTGCGGCGCGACGCCGTGTGCGGCGAGCACCACCACGCTGCCGGGCGGGACGTCGTCGAGCTCCTCGACGAAAACCGCGCCGCGCCCGGCCAATTCGCGCACCACATGCTCGTTGTGCACGATCTGGCGGCGCACGTAGACCGGTGCGCCGAAGCGATGCAGCGCCCGCTCCACGATCGCGATGGCGCGTTCGACGCCCGCGCAGAACGAGCGGGGGCCCGCCAGCAGCACTTCCCGTTCTCCGGCCGCGGCGGACCACTGGTCCAGGACCGGTGCGGCGGCGCGCAGTGCGTGCAGTGCGCGCAAACCGCGCCATATGGTGCCGGGCCGCAGCAGCGGCGCGCTCGGTGTGTCGACGATCGCCCGGATCGCGGCCGACTGCCCGTCGACGGCGGTCGCGGCCAGGAAACCCGATTCGGTGTCGACCGCGACCGCACCGGTGCGCGCGAGACGGTGCCGGTCCGCGCCGCTGACGATGCGCTCGCTGGAGAAGACCGGGCCGACGCGGGCCGGCAGGCCCAGCCGCCGCAACGCGCCGTAGAGCAATGGAGCGGCACGGCTGGGCAGGCTCACGCCGTCGCGGCGGATCTCGGAGGCGACGACCAGGTCGCCCGGGCGCAGGGCCGCGTCGAGGCCGCCCGCGACTCCGGCCACCATGATCGGGCCGGAGGCCGCGTCGTCGAGGCGGCCGGCCGGGCCGCGCCCGGTGCGCACGAGCGGCGCCGAGGTGACTCCCCGCAGCGCCGACCACTCCGAATGCAAAGGGGCGCAGATGATTCCGGGACGCGTCATGACGTCGGCCCTCGTTCGTGCCGGTCCGTCCCAGCCCCTGCTCTGGTCGCGTGGGCGGACTCGCGCCGCAGGTAGCGGCCCAGTGCCCAGATCGGGAAGACGAGACGGTAGAGGTGGTAGTTGATGTAGAAGTCGCCGGGGAATCCGGTGCCGGTGAAGAATTCCTCATCCCAGCCCCCGTCGTCGCGCTGGGTCTGCGTGAGCCATCGGATACCCCGGTCCACGGCGGTGGAGTCCTCCTCGGCGGCCAGCAGGGCGAGCAGGGCCCAGGCGGTCTGCGACGCGGTGGACTCGCCCTGTCCGATCCAACTCGGGTCGCGATACGAGCGCAGATCCTCACCCCACCCGCCGTCGGGGTTCTGATGGGCCTCGAGCCAGCGGACGGCGGCCCGGATCTCCGGCGACCGCGGATCCACTCCCGCGGCGACCAGCGCGGGGACTACCGCACCGGTGCCGTAGACATGGTTGGCGCCCCAGCGGCCGAACCACGAACCGCCGCGTTCCTGGTGCTCGAGCAGCCAGCGCACACCACGGCGACATGCCGGTTCGGAGCGGCGGCCCAGTGCCGCCAGCATCTCCACCACGTGCGCGGTCACATCGGCCGACGGCGGGTCGGTGACCGCGCCGAAATCACAGAACGGCAGTTTCGTCGGCATGACCGAGGTGTTGTCCGCGTCGAAGGCGCCCCACCCGCCGTCGGCGGACTGCATGCCGGTCGTCCAGGCCGCCGCCCGGTCGATCGCCGTCTTCAACCGGACGTCCGCGGGCTCGTCATCGGGACCGGCCGGCGCGTCCGGAGGGTAGCAAACCTGCCGCAGCGCAAGGACTATCTCGGCGGTGTCGTCGGTGTCGGGGTAGCGGTCGTTGGCGAATTCGAAGGCCCAGCCGCCCGGTTCGAGCCCGGGGCGGCGCACCTGCCAGTCGCCGCCGACACCGATCTGCTCGCCCAGCAGCCAATCGGCGGCCCGCAGGACGGCCGGATCGTCGCCGGGCACACCGGCATCCAGCAGCGCGGCCACCGCCAGCGCGGTGTCCCACACGGGTGACTGGCACGCTTCCAGGCGGCGCAGTTCGCCATCCGGCGTGTGCTCACGGACCTCGAAACCCGTCAGCCCGGCGAGCCCCGCACGCATTGCCGGGTGGTCCAGGGAGTAGCCCAGAAGGTGCAGTGCGAGTAGCGAATACACCCACGGGGGCTGAATGCCGCCCCACCCGCCGTCGGCCTCCTGACGGGCCAGAATCCACTCCGCCGCGCGCCGCATGGCCAGATCGCGCAACCAGCGCACCGGGAAGCGGGCGTAGCTGTGCAGTGCGGTGTCCAGCCGCTGGAACACACCGGCCAGGGTGGTGATGGGCCGGTGCGGTGCGGGCCGCGCGCCGACCCGCAGTTCATCGATCCCGAACGGTAACGGACGCACCGGCCGGAGGGTCGCGACCACGGTCAGCGGCACCACCGTCTGGCGAGCCCAGCATCCCCAGTCGTAGACGTTCAGGGGGAACCAGGAGGGCAGAAGGATCAGCTCCGGGGGCAGGTTCGGCAGATCGTCCCAGGACCACAAGCCGAACAGCGCCAACCAGATCCGGGTGAACACCCGGCTCGACTCGACGCCGCCGCACTCGCGCACGAACTCGGCCGCCGCCCGCATATGCGCCGCATCGGGGGAGTCACCGGCCAGCCGCAACGCCGCCCACGCCTCCACGGTGGTGGACAGATCGCCGGGACCGCCGTAGAAGGTCGCCCAGGTGCCGTCGGCGCGCTGCTGCGACCGGATCCACCGGGCGGCGGGTTCGGTGATCTCCGGGGTGGAGATCCCCAGGAATTCCCGCAGTAGCAGATCCTCCGCGTCCATGGTGACGTTGGTCGCCAATTCGCCCTTCCACCAGCCCTTTTCGTGCTGCGCCGAGCGCAGCAGCGTCACCGCGGAGCGCAAGGCGTCGGGGGCGGAACGGTGGCCGTCCGGGACCGTGATGTGCGATTGTGTCGAGGTCATCGTCACGCGCTCCGTTCCACGATGTAGTTCGCCAGGCAGATCAGTTCCCGGCGCTGGTCGGTACCGATGTCTGCGGTCTCCAATGCGGCTGTGGCCGAGGTGATCCGCCGCCGAGCCTCGGCCCGCGCCCATCGGCGGGCGCCGCTGGCCTCGACGAGTCCGGCCGCCGCGGCCCGCTCGTCCTGCCCGGGTTCCCCAGGGCGCGCGAGCCATTCGGCCAGCGCGCGCCCCTCCGCCCGCCCGGATTCGACGGCCCAGGTGACCGGCAGTGTCTTCTTGCGGGCGCGCAGATCGGAGAACACCGGTTTGCCGGTCACCTCCGGATCGCCCCAGATGCCCAGCAGATCGTCCACCAACTGGAAGGCGATGCCGATATCGCGGCCGAAGCGCTCGAGCGCGGCCGTCGTGTCCGGGTCGGCGCCTGCCAGCACCCCGCCGATCGCCGCCGCGGCCGCCAGCAGTGCGGCGGTCTTCCCCATCGCCATCTCGGTGCACTCGGCCAGGCTCACGTCGTCGCGACGTTCGAAATCGATGTCGGCGGCTTGGCCGCGGATCAGCTCCTGCGTGGCGGTACCGATGATCCGGGTCGCCGTGATGCTCCGCGGCGTACCGGTGTCCAGCAGCACCGCGTGCGCCAGCGTCAGCATCGCGTCACCGACCAGCAGCGCCATCGCATCGCCCCAGACCGCCCACACCGTCGGGCGGTGCCGCCGGGTGGCATCGCGGTCCATCAGGTCGTCGTGCACGAGCGAGAAGTTGTGCACCAGTTCCACCGCGACCGCGCCGGGTATCGCGCAGCGTTCGTCGCCTCCGGCCGCGCGGGCGGCCAGCAGGGTGAGCCGGGACCGAATCGACTTGCCGCCGTCGGCCGCGCTGGGCCTGCCGTGCTCGTCGCACCAGCCCAGGTGATACGCGGCCATGGGCCGGATGGTGTCGTCGAGCCGGGAGACGGCCTCGTGCAGCGCCGAGCGCACCGCGGCACTGCCGGAATCGGCCGGCGGCACGATCGTGGCCGTCATCGGACCGTCTCCCGGACGCCGGTGCGGCCGTCGGGCGCGCTCGCCGGACGTCCCGCCCCGGTCGTGGCGAAATCGGAAACCAATTGCGCCACAGCCGCTTCCCCGCTTCGGACCGCCCCTTCCATGGTGGCCGGCCAGCCGGTGTCGGTCCAGGCGCCGGCGAGGTACAGCCCGGGGTACGCGGTGGCCGCCGCTGGACGCAGCCGGGCCGTTCCGGGGGCGGGCCGGAAAGTCGCATGCGGTTCGCGGGTGACGAAGAAGTCCCGCACGTGCGCGGTCCGCGTGGCGGGTATCAGCCGGTGCAGGGCGGGCAGGAACGTCTCCCGCAGCTCGGCGGTCGGCCGGTCGACGAATTGGTCGGCGGCCGACACCGAGACCGCGAGATACTGCCCGTCCCGCAGCCCGGCCGCGGCGGTGCGATCGAAGACCCATTGGGCCACGGTGCCGACACCGGCCCGGAAGGGCTCCGGCAGCACCGTCCGGTCGTAGACCACGTGGACATTGATGATCGGTGAACTCCCCAGCGCCGCAGCCCAATTCGGCGGTGCGGTCAGGGCGTGCGGCGGTAGCAGAGCAGCCGCGCCGCGGTGCGGTACGGCGAGCACCACCGCGTCGGCGTGACATTCGGCGCCATCGACCGAGACGGTCCAGCGGCCCGTGGCCGGGCGTATCGCGGAAACCTTCGCCCGGAGCCGGACCGGCACACCGGCATTCGACAATGCCGCGTGGGCAGGGTCCGCGTGCAGTCGTCGCAGCGGCACCCGCGACCAGCCGATATCGGCGGCATCGGCCTTGGTCAGCAGGCCGATCTGAAATACCGTGGCGGCCAACGCCAGCGAGACATCGTCGGCGCGGGCGTTGAGGGTGGCGATGCCCACCAGATCCCACAGGGTCTCGATGGCGTCGCGGTTCTGCCCGTGTGCGCGCAGCCAATCGCCGAAGCTGGCCGCATCGGTTCGCGGATCGGTGACATCGACCGCCCGCAGCGCCAGCGCGGCCCGCACGAACCGGGCCCGGGCCGCGGTCGACATCCACGGGTATCGCAGCAGCGTCCAGCTCAGATGCAGCGGCGCGGGCAACGGCTGCCGGCGCAGCCGGGCCGTGGCTCCGGGGCCGTGCACGGGAATGTCCAGCCGCGGCTGCAATCGCACCGATTCCTCGACGCCCAACCGGTGCAACAACATCCGGTAGCGCTCGCAGCAGCGCAGAAACACGTGCTGGCCGTTGTCGACGCACAAGCCGCCGCGGTCGAACGAGTAGGTCAGCCCACCGAGCCAGGGGCGGGACTCGAACAGTTGCACGCGATACCCGGCATCCGCGCATCCCAGCGCTGTGGTGATGCCCGCCAGGCCACCTCCGACTACCACCACGCTCGCGGTCATCGGGCGGTCCTCGATGCTCGCGCGCCGGTGGCGGCGGACCCGCCGGGTATGCCCGGTGTCACCGTATCTGGCTGCGGCGCAATCACTTCCGCTCGGCTCGGCGGCTCGACCGCGCTGTTTCCGGGTTCTTCTGTGCCGGCGTGCCGAGCATCCCCGTTGCGGTGCGGCGCAGGGACGTCGGGCGAGCCGGCGCGGGTCTGTTGTGCCGGCGGGACGACCTTCGGCGCCGGCGTACCGATCCGGGGTGGAACGTCGCTCACCCTCGTCACGGTCGCACCGGATTCGGCGGCCGCGAATGATTGCCGGGATGCGTACCTTCCCGGTCGGATGTGGCCCGCCAGCGCCGCGGCCGAGGTGCGCAGCAGCGTGCCCGACGCGACGCGGGATTTCTCCAGCCCGGTCAGCGACAGCCGGCGATCGTAGACCGCGACCGGATTCTCCCTGATCCGGGCGTTGAGGCGCCGGTAGATGCCGGCCATCGCCGTGCAACATGCCGCACTGCGGCTGTCCAACCGCGGTACCAGGCGCCACCCGAGGCAGTACCAGTTCTCCGCACGATCCGCGGCATGGCGGATCAGCGCGGCCAGTCCGCCATCGGGATCGGCCAGGACGCCCGAGGGATCGAGTTCGAGGCGCACACCGAACCGTTCCAGCTCGTCATCGGGGAGGTAGACGCGGCCGTTGAGCAGATCCTCGCGGATGTCGCGCAGAATATTGGTCTGCTGCAGGGCGATTCCCAGCTGGTCGGCATACCGCGCCAGATCCGGATCGTCGCCGGCGCCGAAGATCGACAGGCACAGCCGGCCCACCGTTCCGGCCACGCGGCGGCAGTACTCGGTGAGTTCGGCGAAATCGGCGTAGCGGACGCCGTCCACGTCCTGCTGCACGCCGTCGATCATCTCGCCGAAGGCCTCGAGCGGCACCGGGTAACGGCGCGCGGCGTCGGCCACGGCGAGCAGCACCGGATCCGTGCTCGCGGCCGGATCGGCGAGGCCCGCACGCAAGGTCGACAGCGCCTCGCTCTTGTCGCCCGGCGCCAGCTCGCCGTCGCCGATATCGTCGATGCGGCGGGCCAGCGCGTAGAGCGCGCACAATGCCGAGCGCTTGTCCGGCCGCAGCAGCCGGATGCCGTAGTAGAAGTTCTTCGCCTCAGTCCGCGTGATCTGCTCGCACGCGGTGTAGGCGCCGTCGACGGTGAACGCGGCGTCCCGGGGCCACGCAGCCGGCGCGTTCATCGCGACACCGCCTTGGTCCGGCCGAGCTGGCGGGCCATCGATCGCAGAATGTCGGCGCGACGCGGGGTCACCGGTGTGCTCCAGACATCGCAGCCGGCCGCGCGCAGCGCGCGGACCGTCGCATACCCGCCGGCCACATATCCCGCCACGGCGATCCGGGCCCATCCGGTGAGCTCGCCGACCAGTGTTGCCCCCTCGTCGAGCAGCAGGGCCGACCGATCGACCTGGCGCGCAACCACGGCGCGCCGGCTCAGTCCGGCACGCCCGTCAGCGGCCAGGTCACGCGGGGGGACGCCCAGATCGGCCAGATCGTCGCGCGGAAGGTAGACCCGCCCGGCCGCATGATCCTCGGCGACGTCCTGGCAGTGCTCGAGCACCTGCAACGCCGAGCACACCCGATCGGACAACGCCTCGGTCAGCGGTGTGGCCTGACCGAATACCCGCAGCACTATCCGGCCGACCGGATCGGCCGACAAGCGGCAATAGTCGAGCAGGTCCTCGAACGTCGCGTACGCGGTGACCCGCTGGTCGATCAGATTCGCCTCGACGAGGTCCTGGAAGGGCTCCGGCGACAACCCGCACGCGGTGACGGTGGGTGCGAGCGCGCGCAGCACCGGGTTGTCCGGCTCGGCGCCGGCCCACACCTTGGCCAGGTCGGCCCGCAGGGCGCGCAATTGCGCGACGCGGTCGCCCGGCACCCGATCGCCGGTATCGTCGATTAGCCTGACAGTTGCGTACACGGCGTGCAGATGTCGCCGCGGCTGGGAGGGCAGCCACCGGAGCACGACCGGGAAGTTCTCACCCGCTTCCCGGGCACGAAACCTGGCGGTCTCGGTTGTCGCTGAGTCCATTCTTCGATGGTGAACTCACATCGGATTCTAATCTTGAACGAATCGAGTGATTTCCAGGAGCCTTTTTTATCATCGGCGGAGCAATCGATCGGGAAGGATGCGAATGAGCAACATTTCCGACGAACTTCCGGTAACACCGGAAGTACTCGAGCAACTCGCGGAGGAACTCGACACTAGGATGCCCGAACTGCTCGGGGAGG
Organism: uncultured Nocardia sp.; assembly: GCA_966435935.1. GTDB lineage: Bacteria > Actinomycetota > Actinomycetes > Mycobacteriales > Mycobacteriaceae > Nocardia. The sequence goes on along the minus strand of CBJNFW010000007.1, from coordinate 6,245 downwards.
TCCGAGATCTACTGGCCGCGGAATGGCCGGAATACGCGGAGTTTCTCGACGAGCACAACCCCGAGATCGCGGACGTCGGTGTCTTGTTCGTGCATCGCCTGCTCGACCTGGCCGAATGGGGGCCGGCCGGGCAGAGTCGCGATGCGGGTGCGGGAAATTCCCGCACCGAAATGGTTTTCGAACAGATCGGTCGGCAGCAGTTCCGGGACGGCGCGGAGTTGTCGGAACTGCTCGGCGCCTATCAGGTGGGCGCCCGCGCCGCCTGGCACAAGGTCTCGGAAACCGTGTTGAAGCTCGATCTGGGACCACAGGCGATCGCCGCGCTCGCCGAGGCCGTTTTCGCCTTCGTGGACGAGTTCTCCAATGCTTCCGCCCGCGGATATGTGCTCGAACAGTCCGCCTCCAGCGCCGCCCGGGAACGCCATCGCGAGGAATTGGCGCACATGTTGCTGTCGGGCCGTGCGAACGCCGTCGCGATCCGGGCGGCGGCCCAGCAGGCCGGGTGGCGCCTTCCCGCCGAAGTCAGTGTCGTCGTCGCTGATATCGACGATGCGGACGCGTGCGATGTGATCGATCATCTCGGCATCAATTCGCTGCCGATCCGGCGCCCCGAATTCGTCGGGGCGATCGTGCCGGACCCCACCGCGGACGCCCAGGCGAGCCGGCTCGCGGCGGCCTTCGGCGGGCGCGGTGTGGTCATCGGTCATCCGATGTCGCCCGATCTGCTGCCCGCGAGCCTGCGCATCGCCCGAACCGCGCTGCGGCTGCAGCGAGCCGGACTGCTCGCCGGCCGCCCCATTCTGATCAGTGAGCAGTTCGACACCCTCATCGCCAATGGTGACGAGTGGCTGCTTTCGCTGCTTCGCGACCAGGTTCTGCAACCGCTGCGGGACGTGCCCGATCGAAAGCGCGAGCGCCTCAACGAAACCCTGCGCAGCTGGATCTGGAATATGGGCAACCGGCAGGCGATGGCACAGGAGCTGAATATTCATCCGCAGACCGTGCGCTACCGCCTGGACCGGCTGCGCGAATTGTTCGGCGACCGCCTCGATTCGCCCCGGGAACGCGCGCGCCTGTTTCTCGCGCTGGCCTGGGACAAATAGTCTCGCCGAGACGACGCCGCGTCAGCCCATCGTCTTGGAACCGTCGATGGCCTCGCGGATGATGTCGGCGTGGCCGGAGTGCTGGGCGGTCTCGGCGATGATGTGCAGCAGCACCTGCCGGACGGACCAGTGGGTGTCCTGGAACCACGGCGCTGTGGGCAGTTCGATGGAAAGGTCGAGATCCGTTGCGCTGGTGACGATTTCGTCGGTACGCGCGGCAACCTCGGCGTAGTCGGCGAGAATTCCGGCCAGGGTGTCACCGGGCAGCATGCGGAATTCGTCGGCGCGGCGGGCGAAATCCTCCTCGGTCATATCGTCGAAGTCCTTCATCGCCTGGCTGCCCTCCAGGATGAAATTCGCCCAGCCCCGTTCCACCGAGGTGACGTGCTTGATCAAGCCGCCCAGGCACAGCTCGCTCGGGGTCGGGCGCAGCGCGAGCTGCTGGTCCGACAGGTCGCGAACAGTGAAACGCAGGAAGTGCCGGACCTTGGCGAGCTGGGCGAGCAGGGCGGCGCGTTCGCCGGTGCGGACGCTGCCGGTCTTCGCGGTGTCGAGGGTGGAGATGTCGGCCATGGTGTTCGCCTTTCGTGAGTGTTCCTTCGGTTCGTGGACCACGCTATGACCCATAGCGGTCACTTTCTGTCCTGAATGAAACCCATAATCGAGATATGGCGAATACGAGCACGCGGACGCTCCGCCTGCTGTCCCTGTTGCAGACGCACAAATACTGGCCGGGTCTCGAGCTGGCCGAACGGCTCGGGGTGTCGGCGCGAACCCTGCGCCGTGACGTGGATCGGCTGCGGGCGCTGGGATATCCGGTGCAGGCGCGCCGTGGCGTCGAGGGCGGCTACCAGCTGGCCGCGGGCGCCGCGCTGCCGCCGTTGATGGTCGACGACGAGGAGGCGGTCGCGCTGGTGGTCGGCCTGCAGGCCGCCACCGGGACGACCGCGCCCGGCGTCGCGGAGGCGTCGGTGCGTGCGCTGGCCAAGCTGGTGCAGGTGATGCCGCCGCGGCTGCGCCGCCGGGTGGACGCCATCCGGGCGATGACGATCGCGGGCGGCTGGAACGGTGAGCCCGGCCCCGCCGTCGATACCGGTGTGCTCACCACGATCGCCCTGGCCTGCCGTGACAGCGAGCGGCTGCGTTTCGCCTATACCGCCGCCGACGCTCGCCGCACCGAGCGATACGTCGAACCGCATCGGCTGGTCTCGCTGGGCCGGCGCTGGTACTTCGTGGCCTACGATCTGACCCGGCACGACTGGCGCAGTTTCCGGGTGGACCGGGTCACCGACCCGGTCGGCGACCGTTCCCGTTTCCTTCCCCGCGACCTTCCGGCCGCCGATGCCGCGGAGTTCGTCCGGTCCGGGATGGACAACCTGCCCAACCTGTACCGGGTCGAGGTGCTCGTCGATGCCTCCGCCGACACGATTCGCGAGCGGATCGGCCGCTGGTGCACCGTCGAGGAACTCGACTCCGGGCGCTGCCGGGTACGGATCACCGCGGATTCACTGGACTGGCCCACCATGGCCCTGGGTGTGGTGGACGCCGACTTCCGAATCCTGCACCCGCCGGAACTGGTTGCGCGGGTGCGGAATTGGACCGCCAGGTTCACGGCCGCGATCGAGGATGGCGGCCCGGAGTCCCCGGATCGCGCCGGCCCGGCCGGACCATGAACGCGAGGTGCGGGGACCGCTTCAGAACGGATACCGCGCGATTTCGGATTGCATTGTCACCCATTGGGTTTCGGTGAAGGTATCGAGGTTCGCGGTCGGTCCGCCGAAACGTCCGCCGACCCCGGAGGCCTTGATTCCGCCGAACGGGATGACCGCCTCGTCGTCGACGGTCTGATCGTTGATGTGCACCGCGCCGCAGTGGATGCGGTCGGCGAGTTCGTAGGCCTTGAACGCGTCGCCGGTGAGGATGCCGACCGACAGACCGTATTCGGAGGCGTTGACGATATCGATGGCCTCCTCGATCGTGTCGTAGACGAGCACGGGTGCGACCGGGCCGAAAATCTCCTGCGACCAGGCCGGATTGTCAGCGCCGAGGTCGGTCAGCACGGTCGGCCGGTAGTACAGATCGGTGTATTCGCCGCCGGCGGCGAGCGTCGCGCCCGCCTCGATGGCCGCGGTGACCAGGCCGTGCACGCGGTCGCGCTGATTGGTGTCGATGATCGGCCCCAGCGCGTTGCCCGGGTCGGCCGGATCGCCGACCGGAATGGTGCGGGCCTTCTCGGCGAGGGCGGCGATATAGTGCCCGGCGATCGAACGGTGCACCAGGTGGCGGCCGGTGGTCATGCAGATCTGGCCCTGATGCAGGAACGATCCCCATGCGCCGGCCGCCGCGGCGGCATCGATGTCGGCGTCCGGAAGCACCAGCAGCGCGTTGTTCCCGCCGAGTTCCAGGTGCACCTTCTTCAACAGCGGGCCCGCCGCGGCGGCGATCTTGCGCCCGGCCGCGGTCGAACCCGTGAAGGACAGGCACGGAATATCGGGATGGGACACCATCGCTGCGCCCAGGTCGCCGCCGCCGGGCAGGACGTGCAGCAGACCCGCGGGCAGACCGGCCTCGCTCAGCAATTCGGCCAGTGCGAGACCGCCGGAAACGCAGGTGCGCGGATCGGGTTTGAGGATCACCGCGTTGCCGAGCGCGAGCGCGGGCGCCACCGAGCGCATGGACAGAATGCTCGGGAAGTTGAACGGCGAGATCACCCCCACCACACCGACCGGCACGCGGCGAGCCACCGACAAGCGCGGTCTGCTCGACCGCAGTATCTCGCCGTACGGGTGCGAGGCCAGCGCGGCGCACTCGCGGAACTCGCCGACCACCAGGCCAACCTCGAACGCGGCCTTGCCCCGGCCGGATCCGGCCTCGGCGACCAGCCAGGAGGTCAGGCGCTCCGGATTCTCGCTCAGCAACTGCGCGGCGCGCAGCAGCACGGTCTGCCGTTCGTCGTAAGGTCTTGCGGCCCAGTCGCTTTGCGCCTCGAGTGCACCTCGGACGGCGCGGTCGAGGTCTTCGGGTCCGGCCGCGCCGACGGTGTCGAGGATCGCACCCGTCGCGGGCGAGGTCACCGGCAGCGTGTCGGACACCGTGCGGAAGGAGCCGTCGAACAGTGCGCCGTGCCAGGCGGTGCCGGCCGGTTCGGTGGTGGTCATGCAGAACTCCTGATGTAGCGGGTGACGCTCGGGAATGCTAGGCAGCCGGCTGCCAGCCCGTGTACGCCTCGGCCAAATACGCTGCGCCGTGGCGGGATCCGGTCACCATCGCCAATTCGCCGCGCTGGCGCTCGGTGTCGAACGAGGATGCGCCCTGGACCGAATGCAGCATCGTGGTCATCCAGTAGGAGAAATGCTGGGCCTTCCAGATCCGGTCGAGGGCCCGCTCGGTGTAGCGGTCGAGCGCTCGCTCGTCGGCGGTGGTCAGGAAATCGGTGATGGCCTCGTGCAGCACGCGCACATCGGCCACGGCGAGATTGAGTCCCTTGGCGCCGGTGGGTGGGACGGTGTGCGCGGCGTCGCCGGCGAGCAGCAACCGGCCGTGCCGCATCGGCGCGGTGACGTAGGACCGGAACGGCAGCACCATCTTCGCGGTGATCGGCCCCTCGACGATTTCGAAGCCGTTGCCGTTGACCCGGCGGCGCATCTCGGCCCAGATTCGTATCTCGTCCCAGTCGTCGGGACGTTCGTCGGGCGAGCACTGGAAGTACATCCGCTGCATGGTCGCGGTGCGCTGGCTGACCAGGGCGAAACCGTGTTCGGAGTGGGTGTAGATCAGTTCCGGATGCGAGGGCGGCGCGGCGGCGAGGAAACCGAACCAGGCGAAGGGATATTCGCGGAACCATTCGGTCCGGGTGCCCGCGGGGAAGGCCTTGCGGCAGATCGACCGGGAACCGTCGGCGCCGATCAGCAGATCCGCCTCGATCCGGGCCGGGCGGCCGTCGGCGCCGGTGAACGTGACGATCGGGCGTTCGGCCGAGATGTCGACGGCGGTGTCGCCGACGCCGTAGCGGACGTCGCCGCCGTCGGCTTCGCGGCGGGCGGCCAGGTCGGCGAAGACATCGTTCTGCGGGTACAGCCAGACCGATTCACCGACCAGTTCCTTGAAGTCGATGCGGTGATTGTCGCCGTCGAATCGGAGTACCACGCCGTCGTGGCGGTCGCCGTCGGTGATCACCCGGTCGGACACGCCGCTGTCCACCAGGGTGCGTACCGATCCGGCTTCGAGGATGCCCGCGCGGATCGTGGCGGCGATCTCGTGCCTGCTGCGGAGATCAACCACCACCGAGTCGATCCCCGATCGGAAAAGCAAGTGGGACAGGAGAAGTCCGGCCGGGCCGGCGCCGACGACGGCGACCTGGGTGCGGGTGATCGACATATGCGTGTACTCCTCGAAAGTCGGGACCGCCTGGCTCTTCGCACCGGATCCGGTGCGGCGCGGCATGACCGGCCGGCGATCCGATCGCGGCCACCGCCGCGAAAGTAGAAGTCCGCGAATACTTCTCGGCGGAACTTCAGTTGTGTCTCCGGGGTCACAATCGCCCCGCGGAGGTGCTGGTGCTCACACTAAAGCCGGGTACGTCAGAAATCCAATAGATGTTCTTCCGAAGTGATATAGAGGAGATCTATGGCGGCCGACTTCGACCTGAACCTGGTGCGCACCTTCGTCCTGCTCTACGAGACGCGCAGCGTGACGGCTGCGGCCGACCTCCTCGGCGTCACACAGCCGACCGTCAGTTACGGTCTCGGCAAATTGCGCCGGCGCCTCGGCGACGAACTCTTCGTCCGCGGGTCCGGTGGGCTGATCGCCACATCGGAGGCCGAGCGCCTGTATCCACCGCTGCGCGCGGCGTTGGCGGAACTCACCGAAACACTCGGCGCCACAGCCGAATTCGACCAGACCCGGCCGACCCGGTTCACTCTCGGGCTTTCGGATCTCGGCGAGGTCACGGTACTTCCGCTGGTGCTGGCCGAGCTCGCGACCCGGGCGCCATCGGCGGGGTTGCGCGTGCGCGCGTTCGATCTCGAGACCGCGACCGACCAGCTGACCCGCGGCGAGCTGGACGCCGTGGTGGCCAGTCCCGTGCTCGATTCGCCGCGCCTGCGGCGCACGCCACTGTTCACCGAGGGGTACGTCGGAATG